>NZ_JAOCBT010000008.1:0-312730 GCF_029840045.1 Pseudomonas sp. GD03903
CCTAGTCCTTGCTCGCACCGCTTCGCAGTGGGGTTTGTTCGCGAGCAAGCTCGCTCCTACAAGGAGCAGAGTGCGAGCGCGGTGCGCCTCAGTAGATCGGCACGTACAGGTCGGTTTCCGAAGCCGGATCTTCCGGCCCGAGGAAGCGCTCGGTGTAGCGCTCCAGATCCACGCCCTTCTTCGGCTCAAGGCCGTGGCGAGCCAGCAGGCTGGAATAGATGGCCTGGAAGCTGTCGGCGATGGCGCTGACCGGGCCGATGTGGGTGAACACCGCGTACTTCTGCGCGGGCACCTCGTAGCTCGTCATGCCCTCGGGCGCGGCCGCAGCGGTGTCCACCGGCAGGCCCGCGATGTAGTGAAACTCGCCGCCCGGCAGTTGGGTGCAGACGCCATAGGCGCTCTTGTCCGTGGCGCTGGCCGTGACTTCCTTCGCGCGCGGCAGGAAGCGCTGCCAGAGCTGGCCGATGCTGTCGCCCGGCGCGCTGCCGCGATATTCCATGCCTACCACGTGGAAGGCGGGCAGTTCGATGATGCGGTATTTCATGGTCGGCTCCTGAGGTGGCTGCGGGGATGATAGACGGCCACCGCGCGGTGGGAGTACCCCGGCGCACGGGAGCGGGATCGCGTACCGAATGAAAAGGCCCCCGCCGTTGGGCGAGGGCCTGGTGCTCACGCCTGCAGCGTCGTCACGGCTGGTAGTCGCGTTCGTGGCGATCCAGTTCCGAACAGGTCATGAAGCCCGAGCCATCCACCTGGCCGCTGCCGTCGAAACTCACGTAGAACGGCTGCTGCTGGCCATCCTTGCTGAGGATGTAGCTGTTGCAGCTGCCTGGCTTCATCAGGCGTTTCTGCGTCGACGACGGGGTGCCGCCGATTTTCCGGACTTCTTCCTGGCTCATCCCCTTCTCGACGTTGCGCACCAGCGGCTGGTCGCGGAAGGTGATGTAGTTGACCGGGTTCTGCACCTTGGTGGAAGCGCAGCCCGCCACCGAGGCCAGTACCATTAGCGCCAGCAGTGATCGCTTGTACATGGTGTTCTCCTTGGTTGAGCAACTCACTCGCTTAACTTGGAGCCTAGGCCATCTTCCGGCGTTCAAGAAATCTGCACGCCAGCGCGATCACTGAGCGTCTTTCAGGGCGTCGTCCAGGCGCTGCTGGCCTTGCGCGTTGGCCGCATCGACCTGCTCCTTGAGCTGTTGCATCTGCTGCTGTGCCTGCTGCGCCTGTTTGGCCTGCAGGCTGGCGGTGGCGGCGGTCTCACCCAGGCCGCAGGCGCAGAGTGAGGTGGTCAGGAGCAGCAGGCTGGTCAGTTGCAGCGGGCGCATGGTGGACTCCGGGCGCGAGGGTTGGTGCCGCCACACTAGCGCATGGCGGCACTGCCGTCAGTGAGCGGCCGCTCAGCCGTAGCGCTTCATCGCCTCGATGGCCAGGCCATTGCCGATCCCGCCGAAGCGGTCGCCGTCGACGTGGCGGGCGTTGGGCAGCATCGCCGCGACGCTCCGGCGCAATGCCGGCACTCCGGAGGAGCCGCCGGTGAAGAACACGCTGTCGACTCGTGCCGGGTCCACATCGGCCGAACTGAGCAATTCGGTGATGCTGCCGCGCACGCGCTCCAGCAGCGGGCCGATGGCGCCTTCGAACAGCTCGCGACTCAGCTCGGCGACCAGGCCGGCTTCGATGCGCGCCAGGTCGATATCGCGGCGCTCGCTGTCGGACAGCTCGATCTTGCTGGCTTCCACCTGCATCGCCAGCCAGTGGCCGGCGCGCTGCTCGATGAGCTTGAACAGGCGATCGATGCCGGTGGCGTCGACGATGTCGTAGCGCATGTTCTGCAGCGCCAGCTGGGACTTCTGCGCGTACACCGCGTTGATGGTGTGCCAGGTGGCGAGGTTGAGGTGATAGCTGGTTGGCATGAAGGCGTCGCTCTTCATCTTGCTGCCGTAGCCGAACAGCGGCATCACGCCCTGGATGCTCAGTTGCTTGTCGAAGTCGGTACCGCCGATGTGCACGCCGCCGGTGGCGAGGATGTCGCCCTGGCGGTCGGCCACTGCGCGGCGCTCCGGCGACAGGCGAACCAGCGAGAAGTCCGAGGTGCCGCCGCCGATGTCGACGATCAGCACCAGTTCTTCACGCTCGATGCTGCGCTCGTAGTCGAAGGCTGCGGCGAGTGGTTCGTACTGGAAGGAAACGTCCTTGAAACCGAGTTTCTGCGCCACGGCCACCAGGGTGTCCTGGGCTTCCTGGTCGGCCTTGGGATCATCGTCGACGAAAAACACCGGGCGGCCCAGCACCACGGACTCGAACTCGCGCCCGGCGACAGTTTCGGCGCGCTTCTTCAGCTCGCCGATGAACAGCCCGAGCAGGTCCTTGAACGGCATGGCGCTGCCCAGCACGGTGGTTTCGCTCTTCAGCAGCGAGGAGCCCAGCAGGCTTTTCAGCGAGCGCATGAGGCGGCCTTCGTAGCCTTCCAGGTACTCGTGCAGGGCCAGGCGGCCGTACACCGGACGGCGTTCCTCGACGTTGAAGAAGATCACCGAGGGCAGGGTGATCTTGTCGTCTTCCAGGGCGATCAGCGGTTCGGTGTCCGGGCGCCACCAGCCGACGGTGGAGTTGGAAGTGCCGAAGTCGATGCCCAGGGCGCGGGCCGCAGTGGTCGGGAACATGGTGCGCGAGTGTCCGGAGAAAAAACGGCCGCGCAGTTTACGCGAGTGTTCGCGGAAATTCAGGGTATCCGTCGGAAGACGATGGTGGCAAAGAGGGCTTGGGGAGTAGCTTGTAGTTTTGCTACATTGTGTTCCTGTAGTTTTCCTACAAGAGTTTTCCACTATCTGATTTCCGTTCTCCCACCCCGTATTAGCAGTTGGATCCCACCATGCACAGAGCCTCCTTCCACGAATTGCGCAAGGATTTCCGCGCCTTACTGAATTCTTCAGCCTGCTATCACACCGCTTCGGTGTTCGACCCCATGTCCGCGCGCATTGCCGGCGACCTGGGTTTCGAGGTGGGCATCCTGGGCGGTTCTGTAGCTTCACTACAAGTTTTGGCGGCGCCTGACTTCGCGCTGATCACCCTGAGCGAATTCACCGAGCAGGCCACCCGCATCGGTCGCGTCGCCCGTCTGCCGGTGATCGCCGACGCCGACCACGGCTACGGCAACGCGCTGAACACCATGCGTACCATCGTCGAGCTGGAGCGCGCTGGCGTGGCCGCGCTGACCATCGAGGACACCCTGCTGCCGGCGCAATTCGGTCGCAAGTCCACCGACCTGATCCCGGTCGAGGAAGGCGTCGGCAAGATCCGCGCGGCACTGGAAGCCCGCATCGACTCGGAGATGGCGATCATTGCCCGCACCAACGCCGAAGTGCTGGAGGTGGACGACGTGATCCGCCGCACCCTGGCCTACCAGGCCGCCGGCGCCGATGGCATCTGCATGGTCGGCATCCGCGACTTCGATCACCTGGAAGCGATCTCCCGCCACCTGTCCGTGCCGCTGATGCTGGTGTCCTACGGCAACCCCGAGCTGCGCGACGACGCGCGCCTGGCGGAGCTCGGTGTGCGCATCGTGGTCGACGGCCACGCCGCCTACTTCGCCGCGATCAAGGCCACTTACGATTGCCTGCGCGAGCAGCGCGGCGTGCATGCCTCCGACCTGACCGCTTCGGAACTGGCGAAGAAGTACACGCTGCCCGAGGAGTATCAGATCTGGGCGCGCGAATACATGGAAGTCAAAGAGTAGGACCGGCTCTCCCGCGCCGCCTCAGCCCCGCGGCAGATGCGCCAGCAGGTATTCGACCTGGGCGTTGAAGGGATAGAGCAATGTGCCTTCGGGTTTCTCCGCCTTGCGCAGGTAGCTCCAGCGCGAGAGCAGGGAGTCCCGGCTGGCACCGGCGGGTAGCGCCGCCAGGCGTTCGCCGATGCGTTCCTGCAGTACCCCGATGCGTGCCGCATCTCCCTCGTTGCCCGCTCCCAGTAAACGTCCGTTGGCCCGCCGCGCCTCCAGCAGCGCCAACTCGCGCAGCTCGTCTTCCAGCCCCTGCGACACTGGCTCCCGCGCCAGGATGAAGCTGTCGAACAACCCCGCCACTTCCTGCGTCTGCGCCACGGCTCGTTGCAGGTCCACGCCCTTGTGCGAATAGGCCGCACGCACCTGCTCCAGGGTCTGACGATAGAGTTGCCAGATATCCTGCAGGCTCGCGGCGTTCTTCTGCTGTGCAAGCTGCTGTTCGAAGTTTGAGCCGAGATTGTCCAGACGGCTCAGGAAACGCTCATCGCCCGTGGCGCTGTAGAGCAGCAGGTAGCGCTCCATGTCGCGCAGGCTGGCCTCGCTGGTATCGGCATTGGCGGCGCGCGGCAGCAGGCCGGTGAGCAACAGGCTGGCGATCAGGGCGGAGGCGTAGCGCATGGCGGTTTCCCGGGCAGACGGAAGGACCGGTCATTTTCGGCAGCCGCTGAGGTACGGAACATCAGACGCTTCTGGATTTCCAGCACGACGCACTCGTCGCTTCGCGCGCCATCGCCCTTGCAATCACCGGCGGCGCCCTGCATATCTGCAGGACACGCGAACAATCCACGGGAGGTCGCCATGGCCAGCGGCTGGGCAAACGACGGAGCGGTTCAGGAGCAGATCGACAGCACCATCGAGGACGCCATCGCACGGGCGCGCAGCCAGTTGCCCAAAGGCGAGAGCCTGAGTCATTGCGAGGAGTGCGATGCGTTGATTCCCGAGGCGCGGCGCCAGGCCATCCCCGGCGTGCGCCTGTGCGTCAACTGCCAGGCCGAGCACGACAAGGAGCAGTCCGCCCACAGCGGCTACAACCGCCGCGGCAGCAAGGACAGCCAACTGCGCTGAGCTTGTTTCGTCCAATGAGAACGGCGCCCCGCGGCGCCGTTCTGCATTGTAGGAGCGAGCTTTCTCGCGAAGCCTGGCGGGCACGGAGGCTCGAAGTGGTTCGCGGGCAAGCTCGCTCCAGCAGGGCTTTCCGCTGTCAGGATGTTGGCCTGAGCGGCACCAGCACGCTGAAAGTAATGATGCCGTCGGCCTGTTCCACTTCGATGCGGCCGTCATGGGCGCTGACGATGGCCTGGGAAATGTACAGGCCGATGCCCAGCCCGCTCTTGTTGCGGCCATGGCCGCCGGCGTCCTGTTTGAACGGTTCGAACAGGTTGGCGATGCGCGCGTCGTCCAGCGCCTCGGCTTCGTTGAGGATGCTCAGGCGCGCCAGCTCGCCCTGGCGACGCAGCTCCACCAGCACCGGACGGCCCGGGCGGCCATGATGGCGAGCGTTGCTCAGCAGGTTGGCGACCACCTGCAGGTAGCGGTCCGGGTCGACCTGTGCGTGCAGGCCATCCTCGATGGCGGTCTCGATGGAGAGGCCAGGATAGGCCACGTCGGTTTCCTGGACGATGTCGCGCACCAGTCGCGACAGTTCGGCGGCGACCGGCTTCACCGTCATCCCCGCGCCGCTCTGCAGGCGGCTCATCTCCAGAATCTGGCTGATCAGCCGCTCCATGCGGCTGCTGGAATAGGTGATGTGCTGGCGCAGCTCGGCGTTGCGCACGTCGCTGGAGGAGAGCATTGCCGCCGCCATGGAGATCGATTGCAGCGGGTTGCGCAGGTCGTGGCCGAGCACGGCGATCAGGCGCTGGCGCATGCGGTCGATCTCGCCGGCGCGGTTCAGGCACAGCTCCACCAGCTCCATGCGCAGTTTTTCGGCGATGTTCAGGTCGATGCCGGTCCAGGGCATGGAGCGCCCGCGCACGACCTCCTCCCAGGCTTCGAACGAGCCGCGCGGGGTCAGGCGCGGGCCGGAAGGACCGGTCTTGACGATCTTTTCCGGCTTGCCGCCCCAGCGGATGCGGTGCACCTGCTCCAGGCGCAGCCAGACGATCCAGCCCGACTCCTGGCGGTGGAAACGGATCGCCATGACGCCGCAGTAGCGGGTGTCGTGGGGGCCGTCGGGCAGTTCCAGGCGGCGGTCGCTGTGGAACAGGTCCAGCTCGTCGTCCTGTTGCAACTGGGCGACCATGGCCACCGCGAGGGCCTCGAAGTCGCCACCGATGCTGCTGGCGCGGCCGCCGAGCATCACCACTGCGCCGTCGCACGGCAGCAGGTCGGCGACGCTGGCGCCGGGGCGCGACAGGGCGCTGAGCAGGTCGTCGGAATCGCGGGCGCGGCGCAGCAGCGCCTGCTGGCGTTCGGAGGCCTGGCGCAGCAGTTCGCTGGTGCGGCTCTGCTCCAGACGCTCGACCATGGCGCTGCACACCTGGGAGAACACCTGGAAGGACATGCGGATCGGGTAGGGCACCACCTTCGGGCTCATGTGGTGGCAGGAGAACAGCCCCCAGAGGCGTCCGGCGACCACGATGGAAATGCTCATCGAGGCGCGCACGCCCATGTTCGCCAGGTACTCGCAGTGGATCGGCGAGACGCTGCGCAGGGTGCTGAAGCTCAGGTCGAACGGCTTGCCGCTGTGCGGGTTCAGCGTGGGGCGCACGGCCACCGGCTGGTAGGCCGCGTCACCGATCAGCCGCACCGGGTTCTGCAGGTACAGGCGCCGCGCCTGGGCGGGAATGTCCGACGCCGGGTAGCGCTGGCCGAGGTAGCTTTCCAGGTCCTCGCGGCGTGATTCGGCGACCACTTCGCCCGAGTCGTCTTCATTGAAGCGGTAGGCCATGACGCGGTCGTAACCGGTCATCCGCCGCACTTCCTCGGTGACGCTGACCAGCAGGCTCTCGACGTCGTTGCGCAGTTGCAGCTGGCTGACCAGGCGCTGGGCGTTGAGGGCGAAGGTGGTGAACGAGGCGGTGCCGGCCGCGCGCCGTTCGAACTCCAGGTAACGCACGCCGTCGTGGCTGTGGCCGATCACGTCGAAGAAGCGCCGGTTGATCCGTGCTTCCACGCTGTTGACCCAGGGGCCTTGCTCGGCCAGCCCTTCCGCGAGCATCGCCAGCACGCCGTGGCCGACGCAGGCTTCGGCCAGCGGTTCGCCCAGCGGCGGGGCGATGCCCAGCAGGGTGCCGAGGTTGTCGCTGAAGCCGAGTACGCGGCCCTGCTCGTCGAGTGCGATCAGCGCGCCGTGGGGCTGGATCGCGCCGGGCACATGGATGGGTTCGTCCTCGCAGTTGGCGAGGGTGACGGGCTGTTTGCTCATGCCGGGCCTGTCCGGTTCGGTGTGGCGTCGAGTACCCAGTCGCGGAACGACGTGAAGGCCTGCACGGCGGCGCGCTGCGCGAGGGCAATGTCTTCGGCGGTGCTGACGTGCTCGGCCAGCAGGCGCTGGAATGCGCCCCAGCGTTCGCCCGTGTGTTCGCCGTAGCCCTGCAGCCAGCGCAGCGGCAGGGGCTCGAGAACGGCCTTGAGGCGTTTGTAAAGCACGCGGCCGCCGAGGGTCGCGCCTTCGGCGACGTAGGCGATGCCGAAGGCTTCGGCCAGGTGGGTCGGCTTTGCCACGTAAGGGCAGTCGGCAGCGGACGGTTCGGCATGGGCGCCGGCCCGCAGGTCGGCTTCCAGCCAGCGGCTCTTGCCCTGGCGCAGGGCTGCATCTTCGGCGTCCGGCCAGAGCGGCCAGACTGCCTGTTCCAGCGGACGCATCCAGCCGAGCACGCGGGCTGCATGGTCGAGGTAGTCGGCGTGGCTCAGCGCGGCAGTCAGCGGCGAGCGGCTGTCGAGGTCGGCATGCAGGGCATGGGTGGCGGCGCGCAACGCGGCCAGAGCGGGCGAAATGCCCGTGCGGTCGTTGGTTTGCGGAGTCATCGCCGTCATCGCTGGTCCACCTGATTCTTCGAGCAGCAAAGCATAGCAGCAGAGCTGTAAGACTTGGCCGACGGATGAAAGCTGATCGAAATGTCAGGTGTTTCCAGGGCGGTGCCGGGACGCAAAAAAGGGCCGCCGCACTTCCGTGCGACGGCCCTCGTTCAGCGCGGGATCAGAAGTTGACCTTCAGCCCCAGGGTCACCGCCTGGTCGCGGTAACCGTTGTCGCCGAACTGCTTGCCCACTTCACCCCAGACGTTGACCCGGCTGTTCACCTTGCTGGTGGCGCCGAGCTTGACTTCGAAGATGTCGCTGGCGCCGTCCATCTCGAACTTGCTGCTGCCCATCTTCGCGCCGAAGTCCTTGGAGTTGTGGATCCAGTTGGTCTCCAGGTACGGCTCCACACCATAGGTGTTGGCGAAGCCGCCTTCCTGGTTGCTGCGCACCGCAGCGCGGGCGCCCAGGCGGGTCATGACGTTACCGTCGCCCTTGCCGGTGACCTTGGTGCCATTGGCCTCGCGGTGGCTGTCAGCCTTCACGCCCATGTACACCACCTGCGCCTGGGGCTGCACGTAGTAGCTGGCGCTCTCGGTCTTCGCCACTTCGAAGGTCTTGCCGGCCTCGATGGACGCGGTGATGCCCTTGAGGTCGTAGCTCTCCTTGGCCAACTGGTCGCCTTTCACATCGGCATCGAATTCGTTGTAGAGAATCCAGCTGTCGACATAGGCGCCGTTCTCATCGTCCCTGTTCTCGTACCAGGTGCCATAGACGCCCAGGCTGTAGCCATCGATCTCGCCGCGCGAACGGTAGCCGGTGACGCGCGACTTGGTGGTCGAGTTGCCGTTGGCGTAGCCGGCCATCACACCCAGTACCCAGTCGCCGTTATCGGTCTGCTTGCGGTACAGATCGCTGCCGATCTGCAGGACGTAGCGGTTGGCTTCGGTCTTGAGCTGGCCGGTGCTGTCTTCCCAGCGGGTCGAGCCATCGACGTTGCGCATCCACAGCATGGAAGTGACTTCCTTGCCGGTATCCGGATCGACGTAGGTCAGGTTGCCGGTACGGTCATGCAGACGGTGCAGGAACATGGTGTTGGCCGCCGCGATGTTGGCCGTATAGCTGCCGCCTTCGGGCTGGCGCACTCGGTTCTTGTCACTGGGCTTCGGCGCTGGGTCCACGGGGCCTGGTTGCTCCGGCGCGGGATCGACCGGATCGGGGTCTTCCGGGGTCGGATCGACCGGGCCCGGCGGGTCGACTGGTGGCGGATCAACTGGCGGCGGATCAACCGGTGGAGGATCAACCGGTGGAGGATCAACCGGTGGCGGGTCAACGGGCGGCGGATCCTCCGGGTCGGGATCGGTCGGCTTATACGAGGTCAGGTACCAGTCGCTGTCCGAACCGGTGGAGCCGACGAAGCTGCCGCCGCGGCGCAACACGTATTCATAGCCGCCAGCAGTGACGCGGTCGGATTTGAACTCGCCCGCGGAGGTGCCGCCGACAGTGATCATCTCGATCCCCTGTTCGGTTTCGTCGCCCAGCCCGGTGGTGTTGTTGACCGTGACGCGGGTCTCGCCCGAGGTACTGCCGGTGATGGCCAGCTTGTCGGTTTCCGAGGCGTCGTCACCCAGGTAGGTGTTCATCAGCAAATGGCCGCCGCCGCTGAAGTCGCCATCCACGGTGAGGGTCTTGTAGGTGTACGCGCCGTGTTCGTCGTGGCGGTCGTAGACCAGCTGTGCGCCGTTGCTGAGCGTCAGGTTGGTGAGGTTGGAATTGCCGGTCATGAACCACTGGCTGGCGGCGCCGTCCATGGCCAGGTCGATCACGCCATCGGTGGCGGTGCTGGTGGTGCCGTTGAGGTAGGAGCCGGCGGCCATTTTCAGGTCCAGCTTGCCGAGATTCTCGGCGTACAGGGCGGCTCCCTTGCGGTTGGCGAGATCGTCTGCCGCGCTGCTGTCGATCAGGTAGATCGCGGCGTTCTCCGAGACGATGCTGGAGTCCGCTCCGTTGGCTGCCATGGCGCGGTTGCCGTCGGTGACGGTGACCTTGGTATCGCCGTAAAGATGGACCTTGCCACCGCGCATGCCGTTGAAGTCTTCCAGCGTTTGCGCGTAGATGCCGTAGGCGTTATTCCTGCCGGTGGTGATGTCGGTGCTGCCCAGGTGAATTTCGCCGCCGCGGTTGGCGAACACGGCGTGGGCCGCCGAGCCGGACGTGCTGATGGTGCTGCCGTCGTCGATGCGAACTTCGGCATCGCCTTTGTACAGCGATGCTTCGCTGTCACGGTTACCGGCGTAGACCGCATAGCCGTTGCCGTCAGTGCCATTGCTGCCACTGCCGCTGGTGCTGATCACCGCATCCTTGCCCAGGAGAATGCGGTTGGTGCCGCCATTCTTGGAGGTATTGGCCCGCACGCCCATACCGGATGTGGTGATGCTGGCGTTGTCGCCGATGGTGACCGTGGAGTTGAAAGCGTTCTCGGTGACGTTGATGCCGTCTGCCGATGAGCCCTTGGTGACGATGGTCAGCTTGTCGATGGATATGTTGTTGGTGCCGATGTTGGCCTGGATGGCATCGGCCTTGTAGCCACTGAGCAGGCCCGAGGTGGTGCCGGTCATCAGCGTCGCTTCCTTGAGGTTCCAGGTCGAGCCGTTGCCGTACATGGCAAAGCCAGCCATGGGGCCCATGCTGCCGCGTGCATTACCGGTATCGACATGGACGCTTTCCACGGCGCTGTCGAGACCCCACCAGAGGGTTTCGTCACAGGTGTACGTCTTCCCATCGCCGCTGGTTGTGCAGGTGGCGCTGGCCGTGCCGATCTGCCCGGCCAGGGCGATGGCGAGGGCGACATGGGTCGCCAGCAGGGTTTTCTTGAAACGCATTGCAATCCTCCTTGCGCCCGCTCACTCGGTGAGCGAATGCGTATTCCGGCGCTAGGAGCCGTTCACTGGCTGAAGATCGGAAGCTTGGGCTTCCAAGAGCGGATCCTTCCTGCACCGGGAGATGGCGCCTGATCGCGTCAGGCAGGGGGAGGGTAGGGCTCCAGACTTCAGAGCCCTGCCCGTCCAGCGGCGAAGTAGCGTGCTGGACCAGTGGACTCATTGTTCAACCGGCGTTCAGGCAGCCGAATAAGACGAATCTCAATCGGCTGGGGGCAGAGCGGGGGATGGGGGAAAGTTTGATTTATGGCAAGGGGCGGACTGCCCCGGACCTTGCATCCGGGGCAGTTAACGATTTGGGGCTGCTTAAGAGTGGCTGTGGCGCAAGAGCTGCCGTGCCGTCGCTAGGGAATGGTCGGTGCATGATTTTCTATGTACATGCACTCTTTAATCTCGTTGATCCCTGCGTCTTCCGAAACTTGCGAGAGGTTCGAACTCACGGAGGTGCTGAGGCCATGAACACTGGGGTAGAACATCATGCCTCCCCCTAGTCGCAGGTAGTACACCTCACCGTTCTTTACACTGAGGGTTCCGCTCGCATCGAGCGGGAAAAGGTCGATCGCCCATTTCGTCGCGATCTTGTGAGTGCCCTCGGCGAGGTAAAAGTAGGTGAAGCTGGTGTTCTTGATTTCGCTGATTTCCTGGTCGTCGATAAGGAGCGTTGGGCTGCGCCAGAAGGGCGCAACGCCCTTGCGGTAGAGGTAGACCAGCGCTGCATCGCTTCGAGTGTGGGCCTGTTCCTTGTACGGCACGCCACTGTGTAGCGTGGTGCAGCTTGCCAGCAACAGGGTGCCGATCAGCAGAAGGATCCGGTGTAATTGCATCGGTAGAAGTCCGTTTCGGAGAGGGTGGAGAGTCTAATGTGACTCCTCCCCGAATACAGGCGCCTATTCGCGTTTCAGGCGCCAGTCACCTCAAAACAGGAAGTACCGCTGCGCCATTGGCAGCACATCGGCCGGTTCACACCAGAGCAACTGCCCGTCCGCGCGCACCTGGTAGTTCTGCGCGTCCACCTCGATGTGCGGCAGGTAGGCGTTGTGGATCAGGTCGGTCTTCTGCACGCTGCGGCAGCCCTTTACCACGCCGATGGCCTTGCGCAGGCCGAGTTCGTGGTGCACGCCGAGGTCGAACGCCGCCTGGCTGATGAAGGTCAGGCAGGTGGCGTGGCGGCTGCCGGCAAAGCTTGCGAACATCGGCCGGTAGTGCACCGGCTGCGGTGTCGGGATAGAGGCGTTGGCGTCGCCCATCAGGCTCGCGGCGATGGCGCCGCCCTTGAGGATCAGGCTCGGCTTCACGCCGAAGAAGGCCGGGCGCCAGAGCACCAGATCGGCCAGTTTGCCCACTTCGATGGAGCCCACTTCATGGGCCACGCCGTGGGTGATCGCCGGGTTGATGGTGTACTTGGCGATGTAGCGCCTGGCGCGGAAGTTGTCGTTGCGCGCGCCGTCGCCTTCCAGCGCGCCACGCTGCCTCTTCATCTTGTCGGCGGTCTGCCAGGTGCGCGTGATCACCTCGCCGACGCGGCCCATGGCCTGGCTGTCGGAGCTGATCATGCTGAAGGCGCCGAGGTCGTGGAGGATGTCCTCGGCGGCGATGGTCTCGCGGCGGATGCGCGACTCGGCGAAGGCCACGTCCTCGGCGATGCTCGGGTCCAGGTGGTGGCAGACCATGAGCATGTCCAGGTGTTCGTCGATGGTGTTGCGGGTGAAGGGCCGGGTCGGGTTGGTCGAGCTGGGCAGCACGTTGGCGAAGCCGCAGGCCTTGATGATGTCCGGCGCGTGGCCGCCACCGGCGCCTTCGGTGTGGTAGGTGTGGATGGTGCGCCCCTTGAAGGCGGCCAGGGTGGTTTCGACGAAGCCGGACTCGTTGAGCGTGTCGGTGTGGATCGCCACCTGCACGTCGAGGCGATCGGCCACGGACAGGCAGTTGTCGATCGCCGCCGGGGTGGTGCCCCAGTCCTCGTGCAGCTTCAGGCCGATGGCGCCGGCGCGCACCTGTTCCTCCAGCGGCAGCGGCAGGCTGGCGTTGCCCTTGCCGGTGAAGCCGATGTTCATCGGGAAGGCATCGGCGGCCTGGAGCATGCGCGCCATGTGCCACGGCCCCGAGGTGCAGGTGGTGGCGTTGGTGCCGGTGGCCGGCCCGGTGCCGCCGCCGATCATGGTGGTCACGCCGCTCATCAGCGCTTCTTCGATCTGCTGCGGGCAGATGAAGTGGATGTGCGTGTCGATGCCGCCGGCGGTGAGGATCATGCCTTCGCCGGCGATCACTTCGGTGCTGGCGCCCAGGGCGATGGTCACGCCGGGCTGGATGTCCGGGTTGCCGGCCTTGCCAATGGCGGCGATGCGCCCGTGCTTGAGGCCGACATCGGCCTTGACGATGCCCCAGTGGTCGATGATCAGCGCGTTGGTGATCACCGTGTCGACCACTTCCGCAGCGCAGCCCTGGCCCTGGCCCATGCCGTCGCGGATGACCTTGCCGCCGCCGAACTTCACTTCCTCGCCGTAGACGGTGAAGTCCTTTTCCACCTCGACCCACAGGTCGGTATCAGCCAGGCGCACGCGGTCGCCGACGGTGGGGCCGAACATGTCGGCGTAAGCTTGTCTGCTGATCTTCATCGGGGCTCCCTGGTCAGTCCCTGCATTGACTCGGCCCTCACCCCAACCCTCTCCCGGAGGGAGAGGGGGCTGATCGGCGCGCTGCTTTTCTCCCTCTCCCCCTGGGAGAGGGTTGGGGTGAGGGCTCTCAGAGCGCCCCCATCACCCGTCCTGCAAATCCATAAACCTTCCGCTCGCCCGCCAACTCCACCAACTCCACCTCGCGGCTCTGCCCCGGCTCGAAGCGCACCGCAGTGCCGGCCGGGATGTTCAGGCGCATGCCACGGGCCGCATCGCGGTCGAACAGCAGCGCGTCGTTGCTCTCGAAGAAGTGGTAGTGCGAGCCGACCTGGATCGGCCGGTCACCGCTGTTGGCCACCGTCAGGCTCAGCGTGCGGCGACCGGCGTTGAGTTCGATCTCGCCGGCCTGGATGTCGTATTCGCCCGGGATCATGGAGCGCTCCGTGAGTCGAGGTTCAATTGCATGAAGGTCAGGTCCAGCCAGCGGCCGAACTTCTGGCCCACTTGCGGCATCTGCCCGGTGGTGGCGAAGCCGAGGCGTTCGTGCAGACGAATTGATGCCGCGTTGCCGCTCTCGATGGCCGCAACCATCACATGCAGGCCCTGGGCGCGGGCGCGCTCGATCAGCGCCTGCATCAGGATCGGGCCGAGGCCCTTGCCGCGTTGGTCGGCGCGCACGTAGACCGAGTGCTCGACGGTTTCGCGAAAGCCGTCGAAGGCGCGCCACGGGCCGTAGCTGGCGTAGCCCAGCACTTCACCGTCGTCCTCGGCCACCAGCACCGGGAAGCCTTGCTGTGCACGCAGCGCGAGCCACTGGCGGCGGTTCTCCAGGTCGATGGCGATCTCGTTCCAGATCGCGGTGGTGTTGAGCACGGCGTCGTTGTAGATGTCGCGCAGACTGCCGAGGTCGGCTTGGCTGGCGTCGCGGATGAGCATGGCGGTTCCTCTGTTTCGTAGGGCGAATGAAGCGGTAGGCTTCATCCGCCAATGTCTTTGCGCCGCAGCGCGATCAGGCAATGGGTTGGTGCACGGTGACCAGTTTGGTCCCGTCGGGGAAGGTCGCTTCCACCTGGATCTCGGGGATCATTTCCGCCACGCCTTCCATCACCTGTTCGCGGGTGAGCAGCGTGGTGCCGTAGTGCATCAGCTCGGCGACCGTCTGGCCATCCCGCGCGCCTTCGAGCAGCGCGGCGGAGATCAGGGCGATGGCTTCCGGGTAGTTGAGTTTCACCCCGCGGGCGAGGCGGCGCTCGGCAACCAGGCCGGCGGTGAAGATCAGCAGCTTGTCCTTCTCGCGAGGGGTCAAATCCATCTCAGGTGCTCCAGATTCGGGGAGGAACGGCCTCGCGGCCGAGCAGCGCGGGCCGCAGCCGGCGCCAGAGTTCGATCAGCCAGGCGCGGGCGTGCAGCGCCTCATGGGCGAGGCAGCGGGCGACCACCAGGCCGGGCAGTTGGGTGAGGTTGCCGCGGCCCTGGCAGGGGATGGCGCGGCAGGCTTCGATGAGCGTCGCGTCGATCTGCCCGCTGGCGATCAGCGTGGCCATTACCGGGTGGCTGGCGAGGCCGATGGGCGAGTCGAGCAAGCGGTCGCCGCCGTCCACGCGCTGGCGCTCGTGCCACAGGCGCTGGCCGTCGCGGCGGATATCCAGGGCGGTGGCGAAGTGGCCCTGATCGAAGCGCTCGCCGCTGGCCGGGCGGCCGAGGGCGATGATGTCCCAGTAGAACAGCCGGGCGTCGCTCTCGAGGTCGATGCCGGTAGCCAGCTCCGCCTGGGCGCCGGAATAGACGATGGTTTCCTGCGGCAGCCATTCCAGCGTGGCGCCTGCCGCCACGCGAATATCCAGGCGCTGCGTCGCCGGGCAGGCGGCGCGGTACCACTTGGCCGCGCCGGGGCTGGTGAGCTGCGCCCAGCTGTCCTTGCCTGCCTGGATCTCGAGCTTCAGCGTGTCACCACCGGCAATCCCGCCGGGCGGGTGGACGACGATGTGCTGGCAGACCTGCGGCCCTTCCGCGTACAGGTGTTTCTGCACGCGCAGCGGGCCAAGATGCCGCCGGGTGACCGGCCGCGTGCTATCGCCGAAGCGAGCGTAGGCTAGCTCCAGCTCGGCATGCCAGGCGGGGTGGAAGAGGGTGGCCGGTGCGTTCATGGGCAGCTTCGAAACGAAGGATGCACTCGACAGAGCAAGCAGCGTGCCGGGATGCGCCAGGATAGTGCGTGGTCACTGCCCGGCTGTGTGCAGCGCAGGCGCGGCGCGGGATTGACGCTGGCGGAGGTGATTGTCCGTGCGGTCAGGAATAGGCGCGGTTGCGGTGCGTTATCGACCATTGCGCACCATGTCGGTGCGTCGACTGTAGGAGCGAGCTTGCTCGCGAACGGATGGTCAGACTAACGCTGGAAACATCGGTCAAACCGATGGTTCGCGAGCAAGCTCGCTCCTACAGAGAGCAGCGGCTCAGCCCAGCTGCTTGCGCATGTACACCCGGCGGAAGCCGTTCTCCATGCGCCGCGCGTATTCCTGGTAGCCGTTCTTCGCGTACAGCTCGATGTTCTCCACCATGCGTTCGTTGGTATAGAGGTACAGCGACTGATAGCCCAACTGCACGGCGGTTTCCTCGGCGTGGATCAGCAGCCCGCGGCCGATGCCCTGGCCGGCGCACTCGGGCAGTACGGCAATGTTGTCGAGGAGGAAGCCTTCCTCGGTCTCGCGCATCACCAGCAGGCCGACGGGTATACCGTCCTGTTCGGCAATGAGCACGCGGTCCTCGGCGATGATTGCGTGATAGTCGTCCAGCATCGGTCCCGGTTTGCGGCCGAGCTTGGGGACCCACTGGGCATAGGCGGCTGCCACGCAGACTGCGGCGAATCCGGCGTCGTCATTGACGGCGGGACGCAGGACGAGGGGCATGGCGAACTCCAGAAAAAACGAATACAGGGCCCAGCAGCTTGCCACCGGCTGCCGTCATGCGCCAGTGACAGGTCGTCTCGGGGGCTGGGTTCGCGAGGCCGAATTCGTTCCCTACGGATAAACGGCATTCCCCACATCCCTGTGGGTCACAAGCTCGCTCGTACAAGGAGCATGCAGGCCCGACCTGTAGGAGCGAGCTTGCTCGCGAACCGGCTCAGAATGCCGTCGCCTCAGATCGTCACCAGACCGCGCACGCCCTCGGCTTCCATGCCCACGCCGCGCCCCTGCTGGACGATTTCCCCGCGCGACATCACCAGATACTGGTCGGCCAGTTCGGCGGCGAAGTCATAGAACTGCTCCACCAGCAGGATGGCCATGTCGCCGCGCTGGGCGAGCTTGCGGATCACCGCGCCGATCTCCTTGATCACCGAGGGCTGGATGCCTTCGGTGGGCTCGTCGAGGATCAGCAGGCGTGGCTTGCTGGCCAGCGCGCGGCCGATGGCCAGCTGTTGCTGCTGGCCGCCGGAGAGATCGCCGCCGCGGCGCTGCTTCATTTCCCTGAGCACCGGGAACAGCTCGTAGATGTGCTCGGGCACCGTCTTGGCCTCGCTGGCGCCGAAGCGCGACATGCCCATCAGCAGATTCTCCTCCACCGTCAGCCGGGGAAAGATTTCCCGCCCCTGCGGCACGTAGGCGATGCCCGCGTGCACACGCTGGTGCGGCTTGAACCCGGTGATCGGCTTGCCTTCCCAACTGACCTTGCCTTCCTTGGCCGGCACCAGGCCCATCAGGCAGCGCAGCAGGGTGGTCTTGCCCACGCCGTTGCGCCCGAGCAGGCAGGTGACCTCGCCGATCCTGGCGTCGAAGGACAGGCCACGGAGGATGTGGCTGCCGCCGTAGTACTGGTGGAGCTTGTCGACTTGCAGCATGTGCTTGTTCCTTGATCAGTCCTGAACGTGTGGCGTGCATCGGGAGCTGTTGGGTATCGCTGCGCTCCACGCCAACCTACGCCGTACCCTCCGGCGGGTGCATCCGTAGGATGGGTGGAGCGCAGCGATACCCATGCTGTGCCGGGAGCCGTCAGCGCCCCAGATAAACCTCGATCACCTGCTCATTCGCCTGTACTTCCTCCAGCGAACCCTCGGCCAGCACATGTCCCTGGTGCAGCACACTGACGTGGTCGGCGATGCTGCCGACGAAGCCCATGTCGTGCTCCACCACCATCAGCGAGTGCTTGCCGGCGAGGGACTTGAACAGCTCGGCGGTGAACTCGGTCTCGGCGTCGGTCATGCCCGCCACCGGCTCGTCCAGCAGCAGGAGTTGCGGCTCCTGCACCAGCAGCATGCCGATCTCGAGGAACTGCTTCTGCCCGTGGGAGAGCAGGCCGGCGGGGCGGTTGCGCGACTCGCGCAGGCGGATGGTCGTCAGCACTTCCTCGATGCGGTCCTTCTGCTCGCCGGACAGCTTCGCCCTGAGGCTGGCCCACACCGACTTGTCGGTCTTCTGCGCCAGTTCGAGGTTCTCGAACACCGAAAGCGCCTCGAACACCGTGGGCTTCTGGAACTTCCGGCCGATGCCGGCCTGGGCGATGTCCACCTCGCTCATGCGGGTGAGATCGAGGGTTTCGCCGAAGTAGGCCTTGCCGTTGTCCGGGCGGGTCTTGCCGGTGATCACGTCCATCAGCGTGGTCTTGCCCGCGCCGTTGGGGCCGATGATGCAGCGCAGTTCGCCGACGCCGATGTACAGCGTCAGGTCGCGCAGGGCGCGGAAGCCATCGAAGCTGACGTTGATGTCTTCCAGGGTGAGGATGGTGCCGTGGCGCACGTCCAGCTGGCCGCTGGCGCTGGAACCGAGGCCGATGGCATCGCGGCTGGCGCCCGGGTCACGGTTGGGATCGTAGGCTGGCTCCAGCATCAGGTGGGGGACCGCTCTCATTGCTCTTTCTCCCGCTTGATCAGGCCGAGGATGCCGCGCGGCAGGTACAGGGTGACGAGGATGAACAGCGCGCCGAGGAAGAACAGCCAGTACTCGGGGAAGGCCACGGTGAACCAGCTCTTCGCGCCGTTCACCACACCCGCTCCCAGTAGCGGGCCGATCAGCGTGCCGCGCCCGCCGAGGGCGACCCACACGGCCGCCTCGATGGAGTTGGTCGGCGACATCTCGCTGGGGTTGATGATGCCCACCAGCGGCACGAACAGCGCGCCGGCCAGGCCGCAGAGCACGGCGCTCAGGGTCCAGACGAAGAGCTTGTAGCCGCGCGGGTCGTAGCCGCAGAACATCAGGCGGTTCTCCGCGTCGCGCAGGGCGGTGAGCACCCGGCCGAACTTGCTGCGTGCCAGGGCGAAACCGACCGCGAGGCTGGCCGCCAGCAGCACGACGATGGCGATGAACAGCGCCACTCGCGTGCCCGGCGCGGTGATGGAGAAGCCGAGGATGCTGCGGAAGTTGGTGAAGCCGTTGTTGCCGCCAAAGCCGGTCTCGTTGCGGAAGAACAGCAGCATGCCGGCGAAGGTCAGCGCCTGGGTCATGATCGAGAAGTACACGCCCTTGATCCGCGAGCGGAAGGCGAAGAAGCCGAACACCAGGGCCAGCACTCCTGGTGCCAGTACCACCAGGCACAGTGCCCAGAGGAAGTGCTGGGTGCCGGCCCAGTACCAGGGTAGCTCCGTCCAGGAGAGGAAGGTCATGAACGCGGGCAACTGGTCGCCGGCCGCCTCGCGCATCAGGTACATGCCCATGGCGTAGCCGCCCAGGGCGAAGAACAACCCGTGCCCGAGGGACAGCAGGCCGGCGTAGCCCCAGACCAGGTCCAGCGCCAGTGCGACGATGGCGTAGCAGAGGATCTTGCCAGTCAGCGTCAGGCCATAAGCGGACAGGTACAGCGCGCTGCTTTCCGGCAGCAGGTGCAGCAGCGGCAGGATCAGCAGCACGACGAGCGCGGCGCCGACGATGCCGGCGGTGAGTTTCGGGCCGGCCTTTTGTGCGGCCGTGACGGTGAGTGGCTGGTTCATCGGCGATTCTCCCCGACGGCCTGTAGGAACGAGGGGGACGCCATCGTTATTGCTTGCGAGCGGATTATCCGGTGGCGTCGAAGTGATGCAGGTTCGCGAGCAAGCTCGCTCCTACCAAGAGCAGTCAGTTCGAGCATGGGAGTCTTCATCAATCGATCACCCTCCCTTTCAGAGCGAAGAGCCCCTGCGGACGTTTCTGGATGAACAGGATGATCAGCGCGAGGATCAGGATCTTGCCCAGCACCGCGCCGATCTGCGGTTCGAGGATCTTGTTCGCCACGCCCAGGCCGAAGGCGGCCAGCACGCTGCCGGCGAGCTGGCCGACGCCGCCGAGCACCACCACCAGGAAGGAATCGATGATGTAGCTCTGGCCCAGGTCCGGACCGACGTTGCCGACCTGCGACAGGGCCACACCGCCCAGCCCGGCGATGCCCGAGCCGAGGCCGAAGGCGAGCATGTCGACGCGGCCGGTGGGTACGCCGCAGCAGGCCGCCATGTTGCGGTTCTGGGTGACGGCGCGCACGTTCAGGCCCAGCCGTGTGCGGTTGAGCAGCAGCCAGGTGAGCGCCAGTACGAACAGCGCAAAGCCGATGATGACGATGCGGTTCCACGGCAGCACCAGGTTGGGCAGCACCTGGATGCCGCCGGACAACCACGCCGGGTTGGCCACCTCGACGTTCTGCGCGCCGAACAGCACGCGCACCAGCTGGATCAGCACCAGGCTGATGCCCCAGGTGGCGAGCAGGGTTTCCAGCGGGCGGCCGTAGAGATGGCGGATCACTGTGCGCTCCAGTGCCATGCCGATGCAGGCGGTGACCAGGAAGGCCACCGGCAAGGCCAGCAACGGGTACAGCTCCAGCACGCCGGGCGCGTAACGCTGGCAGAGCAACTGCACCACGTAGGTGGAGTAGGCGCCGAGCATCAGCATTTCGCCGTGGGCCATGTTGATCACCCCGAGCAGGCCGTAGGTGATCGCCAGGCCCAGCGCGGCGAGCAGCAGGATCGAACCCAGCGACAGGCCGCTGAAGGCCTGGCCGAACAGGTCGCCCATCAACAGCCGCCGCTTCACCTGGCCGAGGCTGGTGGCGGCGGCAGTGCGCACGGACTCATCCGGCTCGACGGCAGGATCGAGGAGGTTTTCCAGGCGGGTGCGTGCCTGCGGATCGCCGGATTCGCCGAGCAGGCGCACAGCGGAGAGGCGCACCGCGGGCGCCGGATCGGCCAGCTGCAGGTTGGCCAGGGCCAGTTGCAGCGCGGCCTTGACGCCGGCATCGGACTCTTCGTTGAGACGGTATTCGAGGAGCGTGCGCTGCGCCGGGCGGGCGCTTTTCTGCAGTTGCCGTGCGGCGTCCAGGCGCACCTCGGGGTTGTCGGCGACCAACTGGTGGCTGGCCATGGCGGTATTCACCAGGCCGCGCAGACGGTTGTTCAGGCGCAGTTTGTCGGGCTCGCCGACCGGTCCCGCGCCACCCTCGGCGGCGTGGTACTGCTGGTCGTCGCCGAGGATAAAGGCGCGGTCCTGCGCGTCGAGGGCCAGGCGAGCGGACTGGATGGCCTCCAGCAGGGGCAGGCGATCGACGTCGGGCGCGGCGGCCCATTGTTCGAGCAGTTTCGCGCGGCCGTCATTGTCGGCACTGGCGAAATCCTGCGCGGGGCCGGCGAAGGCGGGCAGCGCATAGAGCACGGCCAGCACGAGGGCGCAGGCGCGGAACAGGCGGTGGAGAAAGGCAGTGGGCATCGTCATATCCCGGCACGCAGGAGTCTGGGATTCCCTCACCCCGGCTCTCTCCCGGAGGGAGAGGGGGAAGAGCGGAGCCGGAGTGCGGGCTGACAGTCCGCGCCGTCCGGTCCCCTCTCCCTCCGGGAGAGGGTTAGGGTGAGGGGCTTTCGCTTCCCGAAGGATCAGTTACTACGCACCGCGTAATCCGGCTTCTTGTCGTTGCCGGGAATGAACGGGCTCCACGGCTGTGCGCGGATCGGCTCGGGAGTTTTCCAGACCACGTTGAACTGACCGTTGTCCTCGATCTCGCCGATCATCACCGGCTTGTGCAGGTGGTGGTTGGTCTTGTCCATGGTCAGGGTGAAGCCCGACGGCGCCTTGAAGGTCTGCCCGCCCATGGCCTCGCGGACCTTGTCGACGTCGGTGCTGCCGGCCTTCTGCACGGCCTGCGCCCACATGTGGATGCCGACGTAGGTGGCCTCCATCGGGTCGTTGGTCACGGCGGTGCTGTAGTTGGGCAGGTTCTTGGCCTTGGCGTAGGCCTTCCAGTCGGCGACGAACTTGCTGTTCTCCGGGTTCTTCACCGACTCGAAGTAGTTCCACGCAGCGAGGTTGCCCACCAGCGGCTTGGTGTCGATGCCGCGCAGTTCTTCCTCGCCCACGGAGAAGGCCACCACCGGCACTTCGGTGGCTTCCAGGCCCTGGTTGGCCAGTTCCTTGTAGAACGGCACGTTGGAGTCGCCGTTGACGGTGGAAATCACCGCGGTCTTGCCGCCGGCGGAGAACTTCTTGATGTCGGCGACGATGGTCTGGTAGTCGCTGTGGCCGAACGGCGTGTAGACCTCCTGGATGTCCTTGTCGGCCACGCCCTTGCTGTGCAGGAAGGCGCGCAGGATCTTGTTGGTGGTGCGCGGGTAGACGTAGTCGGTACCGAGCAGGAAGAAGCGCTTGGCAGCGCCGCCGTCTTCGCTCATCAGGTATTCCACCGCCGGGATGGCCTGCTGGTTCGGTGCGGCGCCGGTGTAGAAGACGTTGGGCGACATTTCCTCACCCTCGTACTGCACCGGGTAGAACAGCAGGCCGTTGAGTTCTTCGAACACCGGCAGTACGGATTTGCGCGACACGCTGGTCCAGCAGCCGAAGACCACCGCGACCTTGTCCTGGGTCAGCAGCTGGCGCGCCTTCTCGGCGAACAGCGGCCAGTTGGAGGCCGGGTCGACCACTACCGCTTCGAGCTTCTTGCCGTTCACCCCGCCCTTGGCGTTGATCTCGTCGATAGTCATCAGCGCCATGTCCTTGAGCGAGGTCTCGGAGATCGCCATGGTGCCGGACAGCGAATGCAGGATGCCGACCTTGATGGTCTCGGCGGCCTGGGAGCTGAACGGGAACAGACCGGTGAGCAGCAGGGCACTCACGGCCAGCGTACTTTGCAACAGCGGACGACGTTTCATCGCGGCAGCCTCCTTGGCTATCCAGGGGCGGGGAGTTGCCGGTGCGGCAGCTTCCCCGGAAATGGGGCGATCCTTGAGCGGGATCGAAGCTGCCATCGCAGCATCCGTGCCAAACAGGCAAAAGCCTTGGCGCAGATAGGCTGCACGCGATTTTCTGTCGAAATGGTGAGGTTTTTCAGTGCGCAGCTTTGGTGCGCAGAACGCCCTTTGGTGCGCGGCGCTCCCCAAAGGAGCGCGTCATTGCGGGAGGAAGTAGCCGCGCACGCCGGTCATGATGATCTGTGCGGCAAGGGCGCAGACGAACAGCCCCATCAGGCGGCTGACGATCATCAGGCCCTGCTCGCCGAGGACCTTCTCGATCTTGTCGGAGAGGTAGAGCGTCACCCCCACGGTCAGGCAGGCCAGGAAGATCGCCGCCAGGGCCTGCAGCTTGTGCTCCCAGTCCTGGTTCACGCCCATCACCAGCAACGCACCGATGGTGCCGGGGCCGACGGTGATGGGGATGGTCAGCGGGACGATGGTGACGTCCTGCTGCACGTTGTCCGCCTGCACTGCCGGGCGCCCCTGGGCCATGCCCAGGGCGGAGATGAACAGCACCGAGCCGGCGCCGATGCGGAAGGCGTCGGCAGTGATGCCGAACAGGGTGAAGATGTAGCGCCCGAACAGGTACAGCAGCACGCTGGCGATCAGCGCCGCCAGGGCCACGCGCCAGGCCATGCGCTTGCGATCACGCGGGGCGAAACCGCGGTTCAGGCTGATGAAGCACGACAGCACGAAGAACGGGCTGTAGAGCACCAGCATCTTCAGGTACACGCTGAACATCACTTGCATGGGAACGACTCGTCCGGATTGAGAGGGCGCGGCAGGGCAAAGCATAGCGGGTGGTTCGGCGGGCGGCATTGCGGCTGGGCAATTCGCGCGCGGTGCCTGATCCGTGCCTGCAGGAGCGAGGGGGACGCCATCGTCATTGCTCGCGAACGGACTTGCCGGCGGCATCAGAGTTGAGCGGGTTCGCGGGCAAGCTCGCTCCTACCAGGCTATCTGGCAACCCGGCACGGTGTTTGATTCGTGGGTAGGAGCGGACTCTGTCCGCGATCGACTGCGCATCGCGCCGGAGCCCAATCGCGGACGGAGTCCTCTCCTGCGCCAAGGGATAAACCGTGCGAAATACCGGAGTCAGGAGGGAAGGGCGTTGCTCTGCTGCTGGCGCAGGCGGCGATCACGTTCGCCGACCCAGTAGGCCACCAGCTCGCGCAGTTGCGACAGCTCCACCGGCTTGGCCATGTGGCCGTCCATGCCCACCAGTCGCGCGCGTTCCTTGTGCTCGCTGAGGATGTGCGCGGTGAGCGCCACCACCGGGGTATGCGGGCGGTGTTCGCTGGCTTCCCAGGCGCGCAGGCGCTCGGTGGCAGAGAAACCGTCGAGTACCGGCATCTCGCAGTCCATCAGTACCAGGTCGTACTGGGTGGACTTCATCGCGGCCAGGGCTTCCTCGCCATTGCTGGCGGTATCCGGTTGCAGGTTGAGCTTGCTCAGCATGCCGCGGATGACCTTGGTGGAGATGCTGTTGTCTTCGGCGACGAGGATGCGGAAGTCGCTGGGCGGTACGTTGGAGACCGGCTCGCTGGCCGCCGAGAGATAGTTGCTCACGCCACTCGGGCCGCGCTGCGATAACTCCTCGGCGAGGGTCGCCTTGAGCGTATAGCCGGCCACCGGCTTGGCCAGGATGCGCTTGATCCCGGCGTTGCGCGCGATGATCTTGCTCGGCGCGTTGCTGATGCCGGTGAGCATGATCAGCAGGATGTCGTGGTTGAGGTTGGGGTCTTCCTGGATCTTGGTAGCCAGCTGCATCCCGGTCATGCCGGGCATGTCCTGGTCCAGCAGGACCACATCGAAGTACTCGCGCAGGTGCGCCTTGGTGCGCAACTGGGCCAGCGCTTCCTTGCCCGAGGACACCGCACTGACGTTCATGCCCCAGGCGCTGCACTGCTGTACCACCACCTTGCGGCACGTCTGGTTGTCGTCCACCACCAGCAGGCGCGCGCCCTGCAGCGGACCGTCGAGGTCGGCGCCGACCTGGTCGATCTGCTGCGGGTCCAGTGGCAGGCTGAGCCACAGCAGGTTGCCGGAGTCGCCGCCTGAGTCCCCGCTCTCGATACCAAAATCGCCAGACATCAGGCGGATCAGCTGGCGCGCGATGATCAGGCCGAGGCGGCTGCTCATGCGGGTGGCGGAAAGGAAGTCGCGGCTGTGCAGTTCGGCGGTGAGCAGCGCCTGGCGGTCGGCGCTGTCCAGGGGCCTGCCGCTGTCCTGCACGGCGATGCGCAAGCGCGGCTGATCGGCCGAGCCATCGAGGGCGACGACGAGAAGGATCTCGCCCTCGTCGGTCTGCTTGAAGGCGTTGTCCAGCAGGCTCAGCACGGCCTGGCGCAAGCGCGTCGGGTCGCCGCTGACGATGCGTGGCACCTGCGGCTGGGTGAAGCTGATCAGCTCGACCTTCTGCTGCTCGGCCTTGGCGCGGAAGATCGCCAGGCAATCCTCGATCAGCGCGCCGAGGTCGAACTGCACTTCGTCCAGCTCGATCTGCCCGGACTCCAGCTTGGAGATGTCGAGGATCTCGTTGATCAGCGAGAGCAGTTCGTTGCCCGCGCTGTGGATGGTTTGCACATAGTCGCGCTGCTTGGCCGAGAGCGGGGTGCCGAGCAGCAGCTCGGTCATGCCCAGCACACCGTTCATGGGCGTGCGGATCTCGTGGCTGATCTTCGCCAGGAAGTCACCCTTGGCCTTGAGTTCGGCGACATTGGCTGCCCGCACGCGGCTGGCGGCGAAATGGTCGTTCTGGATTTTCCGCTGGCGTTCGGCCAGGGCCAGGCTGAGCAGGAAACCGACCACCGCCGACAGCCCCAGCAGGCCGCTGCCGAGCCATTCGGCGCGGGTCGCCGCGTAGCCCAGCAGCGACGGCAGGCACAGGCACCAGATCACGACGAAGAGGCCCATGCCGATGGCGAACAGGCGCGCCGGCCGGTAGGCGTGGATCCAGTAGTAGACCGCGACGCCGAGCATGCCCAGGGTCACCAGGGTGATCAGCCCGTATACCAGGCTGCTGACGGACAGGGAGAACAACAGGTTGAGCGCGATGCCCAGCACCACGAGTGCGGCGGTGCCGCCCAGCAGCAGGCGCCTGAGCGGCAGGCGCGGGCTGAGGCCTGAGAAGAAGCTGGCGGTATAGCCCAGCGCGCAGAACAGCGTCACCACCAGGCAGGCCAGGGCGGCCATCGGCTGCAGCGACTGGCTGTTGCCGTACCAGGGGCTGAGTAGGCCGAACAGGTTGAGGCAGGCCAGCAGCAGGCTGGCGTGTACGCCGGCCAGCCACAGTCCGCTGGCAACGCGGGTGTAGGCGAAGCGCACGAGGTTGTAGGCCAGCAGCATGGCCAGGCAGCCGATCAGCACGCCGAAGTGCAGCGGGCGCTGGTCATTGCTTGGCTGGCCGGCGGCCTCGATGCTGATGTTCGGCCGCAGTGGCATCGTCGAGGCGAGGCGCAGGTAGAGGTCCAGCGGCTCGGCGGCGGCGCGCAGGGGGATCACCAGGTCGCTGTTGAGCAGTGGGCGTTGGACCGGGGAGAGGTTGCCGGCACTCTTCTGCTCGAGGACCTTCTGTCCGTCGAGGATGAACATCTCGAAGCTGTCCAGGCTCGGGGCGAACAGGCGCAACTGCTGGGGCTCGTCGTTGGCGGGAAGGCGGAAGTGCAGCCAGGTCGCGCCGGGGCCGGCGGGGGCGTGCAGGTCGCTGATGTCGAGGGGGCTGAAGAGGGTGCGGTAGCGTGGGGAAATCACGTCCTGCAATTGCAGGCGGGCGTCACTGTCATGGAGCTGGGACCAGCCGGGATCCTGGCTTGCCGCGTAGGTCGGAAGACAGACCAGAGCGGCCAGCAGCAAGCTGACGAGGAGTCCTGTGGCAGTCCAGAGCCGACGCACGGCGAAGTCCCTTCGGTAGTGAGTGGGCGGATTATAGCCAAGTGTGCTGAAGGCCGTAATCCACCCGTGCACGCGGGGACCGGCGTGCAGGAGGCGCCCGACGAGGGACGCCTCCGCCCGTCGGATCAGCCTTCGCCGCGCTCGCGAGCGATGGCGCGATAGCCGATGTCGGTACGGTAGAAGCTGCCGTTCCAGCGGATCTTCTCGGCCAGGCGATAAGCCTGCTGCTGCGCGGAGGAAACGCTCGGGCCGATGGCGGTGGCGCACAGTACGCGGCCGCCGGCGGTGACGATCTGGCCGTCCTTGAGCGCGGTGCCGGCGTGGAACACCTTGCCGTCGAGCTTGGCGGCTTCGTCCAGGCCTTCGATGACGTCACCCTTGGCGTAGTCGCCCGGGTAACCGCCAGCAGCGATCACCACGCCCACGGTGGGACGCGGGTCCCAGGTGGCTTCGACCTTGTCCAGCGCCTTGGCCAGGGCGGCCTCGACCAGCAGGACCAGGGAGGATTCCAGGCGGACCATGATCGGCTGGGTTTCCGGGTCGCCGAAGCGGCAGTTGAACTCGATAACCTTCGGCTTGCCGCTCTTGTCGATCATCAGGCCGGCATACAGGAAGCCGGTGTAGACGTTGCCTTCCTCGGCCATGCCGCGCACGGTCGGGTAGATCACTTCATCCATCACCCGCTGGTGCACGTCCGGGGTGACGACCGGAGCGGGGGAGTAGGCGCCCATGCCGCCGGTGTTCGGGCCGCTGTCGCCGTCGCCGACGCGCTTGTGGTCCTGGCTGGTGGCCATGGGCAGTACGTTCTGGCCGTCGACCATGACGATGAAGCTGGCCTCCTCGCCGTCGAGGAACTCCTCGATCACCACGCGCGAACCGGCGTCACCGAAGGCGTTGCCGGCGAGCATGTCGCGCACGGCTTCCTCGGCTTCGGCCAGGGTCATGGCGACGATCACGCCCTTGCCCGCGGCCAGGCCGTCGGCCTTGATCACGATGGGCGCGCCTTTCTCTTTCAGGTAGGCCAGCGCCGGCTCGACTTCGGTGAAGTTCTGGTAGTCGGCGGTGGGGATCTGGTGGCGCGCGAGGAAGTCCTTGGTGAAGGCCTTGGAGCCTTCCAGCTGCGCGGCGCCGGCGGTGGGGCCGAAGATGTCCAGGCCACGCGCGCGGAACAGGTCGACCACGCCTTTGACCAGCGGCGCCTCAGGGCCGACGATGGTCAGCTGTACGTTCTTCGCGGCGAAATCAGCCAGCTCTTCCAGGGCCAGCACGTCGATGGCGACGTTCTCGCACTTGGCTTCGGTGGCGGTGCCGGCGTTGCCCGGCGCGACGAAGACCTTCTGTACGCGCGAATCCTGCGCGACCTTCCAGGCCAGCGCGTGCTCGCGACCGCCGCTGCCGATGATGAGTACGTTCATTGGAGTTCTCCTGAACAGTTCCGGCAGTGCCGGATCGTTGGGTATCGCTTCGCTCCACCCAACCTACAAAAGCTTCACGACCAGCCCGTTCTTCACGAACCGATCTCAAGGGGCGCAATCGGGCCTGCAGATGCAAGGCGCCCGGCCCTTCACCCAGCGGAGTTGCCTTCTGGCAATGAGCATGGGGGAAGGGCCGGGCAACGCCGCAGATGCGGGTCCGAGTGCGTCCTTACCGCTTAGTGGCGGAAGTGGCGCATGCCGGTGAAGACCATGGCTATGCCGGCCTCGTCGGCAGCGGCGATCACTTCGTTGTCACGCATCGAGCCACCCGGCTGGATCACCGCGGTGATACCGGCCTTGGCCGCGTTGTCGATGCCGTCTCGGAACGGGAAGAAGGCATCGGAAGCCATGACCGCACCTTTCACTTCCAGGCCGGCATGCTCGGCCTTGATGGCGGCGATGCGGGCGGAGTTCACGCGGCTCATCTGGCCGGCGCCGACACCGACGGTCTGACGCGCCTTGGCGTAGACGATGGCGTTGGACTTGACGAACTTGGCGACTTTCCAGGCGAAGATCAGGTCGTGGATTTCCTGCTCGCTCGGGGCGCGCTGGGTGACGATCTTCAGGTCATCGGCGGTGATCATGCCGATGTCGCGACTCTGCACCAGCAGGCCGCCGTTGACGCGCTTGAAGTCCCAGCCGGCAGGGCGCTCGGCCGGCCACTCGCCGCATTCCAGCAGGCGCACGTTGGCTTTGGCAGCGACCACGGCGCGAGCCGCTTCGGAGACTTTCGGGGCGATGATGACTTCGACGAACTGACGGTCGACGATGGCCTGGGCGGTCTCGCCGTCCAGCTCGCGGTTGAAGGCGATGATGCCGCCGAAGGCCGACTCGGTGTCGGTGGCGTAGGCCAGGTCATAGGCCTTGCGGATGCCGCCTTCGTTTTCCGGAACCACGGCCACGCCGCACGGGTTGGCGTGCTTGACGATGACGCAGGCCGGCTTGACGAAGCTCTTCACGCATTCCAGCGCGGCGTCGGTGTCGGCCACGTTGTTGAACGACAGTTCCTTGCCCTGCAGCTGGATGGCGGTGGAGACACTGGCTTCGCCGCCCTCGACGTAGAACGCCGCGCTCTGGTGCGGGTTCTCGCCGTAGCGCATGTCCTGGGCCTTGATGAACTGGCTGTTGAAGGTGCGCGGGAACTGCAGGCGGTTCTCGGTGGACAGGGTTTCGGCGTCCTGGTCGATGGTGCCCAGGTAGTTGGCGATCATGCCGTCGTAGGCGGAGGTGTGCTCGAACGCCTTGAGGGCCAGGTTGAAGCGCTGGGCGTAGGTCAGGCCGCCGTCCTGCAGGGCCGCGATGACGCCTTGGTAGTCGGTGGAGTTGACCACGATGGCGACGTCCTTGTGGTTCTTCGCCGCGCTGCGAACCATGGTCGGGCCGCCGATGTCGATGTTCTCGATGGCGTCCGGCAGGGTGCAGCCGGGCTTGGCCACGGTTGCCGCGAAGGGATACAGGTTGACCGCGACCAGGTCGATCGGCTTGATGCCGTGTTCTGCCATGACGGCGCCATCGATGTCGCGACGGCCGAGGATACCGCCGTGGACTTTCGGGTGCAGGGTCTTCACACGGCCGTCCATCATTTCCGGGAAGCCGGTGTAGTCGGCCACTTCCACGGCGGCGATGCCATTGTCCTTGAGCAGCTTGTAGGTGCCGCCGGTGGAAAGGATCTCCACGCCAAGGGCAGCCAGCTCACGGGCGAAATCGACGACGCCGGTCTTGTCGGAAACGCTGATCAGCGCACGGCGGACGGGCAGGCGGGTGGTTTGGTCGGTCATAACGAGTTCCTAGAGGCTACAGGCTGCAAGCTGCAGGCTTCAGGCCCGAGCGGCTTGCCTGCCGCCTGCAGCCTGGGACCTGCCGCCGCGTCAGAGAAGATCGTACTGCTTGAGTTTCTTGCGCAGGGTCCCGCGGTTCAGCCCCAGCAGTTCGGAGGCTTTGGTCTGGTTACCCTTCACGTGGTTCATGACGGTTTCCAGCAGCGGCGCTTCGACTTCGCAAAGCACCATGTTGTACACGTCCGTGACCGGCTGCCCTTCGAGATGGGCGAAATAGTTGTGCAGTGCCTTTTCCACGCTGTCGCGGAGGGTCTGCCCCTCCTGCGTCGGAGTGGTCAGGTGCTGTTTAAGGTTGGCGTTGTCGCTCACGGGTGTCATTCCACTCACTAATGTCTCGGTCATCGTTGTCATGCGGCCACCCCATCTCCGTTATTGTGGCGCTCGGCGAAGAACTGCCTGACGCTGGCGCTCTGTGCATCCGTGTCCTGCAAACGATTGAACTGGGCGCGGAACTCCGCCGCGCCCGGTTGGGTTGCGAGGTACCAGCCCACATGCTTGCGGGCAATGCGCACACCCATTTCCTCCCCATAAAACGCATGCAATGCAGCGAGGTGTTCGAGCAGGATGCTCTGCACCTCGTGCAGACTCGGCGCCGGCAATAGCTCGCCGGTGCTCAGGTAATGATCGATTTCGCGGAAGATCCAGGGATTGCCCTGGGCGGCGCGGCCGATCAGCAGGGCGTCCACGCCCGTCTGCTCGAACACCTGCCGTGCCTTGCGCGGTGAATCGATATCACCATTGGCGAAGACCGGAATCGAAACTGCCTGCTTGATCGCCGCAATGGTTTCGTACTCCGCATCGCCGGTGTAGAGGTCGGCACGGGTCCTGCCGTGTACCGCCAGCGCCCGGATACCCGACTGCTCGGCGATCCGCGCCACCGTCACACCGTTCTTGTTCGCCCGGTCCCAACCGGTGCGAATCTTCAGGGTGACGGGAACCTCTACCGCCGCGACCACCGCCTCGAGGATGTCGGCTACCAGCCGTTCATCCTTCATCAGCGCGGAACCCGCAGCCTTGTTGCACACCTTCTTTGCCGGGCAGCCCATGTTGATGTCGATGATCTGGGCGCCGAGCTCCACATTGCGCTGGGCAGCTTCCGCGAGCATCTGCGGGTCGCCGCCGGCGATCTGCACCGAACGTGGCTGATCTTCGTTGTCGTGCTGCAGGCGCAGGCGCGACTTGCGGCTGTTCCACAGGCGGACGTCGCTGGTGACCATCTCCGAAACCACCATGCCGGCGCCGAGGCGGCGGCACAGCTGGCGGAACGGACGATCGGTGACGCCGGCCATCGGGGCCAGGATCAGTCTGTTGGGCAGTGTGTAGGAGCCGATGCGTACCACCGACTGGATTTCCATGGTCAATGGGGCGGGAACACCGAGGCGCCGCGCGTTGTACCACTCGCGGATGCGTTTCGGGGCCTGCCACCGGTGCTAGCAAAAAAGGGAGGGCATGATACCCGCTCTCGATGACCGGATAAAGGCGATTTTGGATAAATTCTGAACAGCTTCGGGCTTAGCACCCAAGGTAGGAAGACGAGTGGAACTGGCGCTCTCAGGCGCTTTGAGCTACCCGCCGGGTCATTCCGGCGAGTGGAAGCTCAGGCTGTAGTTCACCGCTTTCGGGCCCGGATCGAGGATGTCCAGGGAGATGTGGATCGGCGTCTGCGGCGGCATCTCGCTCTGCCCGGCCAGCTCGCCGGAGAGGTATTCGCTGGGCTTGAAGCGGCGGCTGGCGATCAGTTGGCCGTTCAGGTCGGCGAAGCGCATCTCCAGCAGCGGGAAGGGCTGGGAGAAGTTGGCGCGGTTGTAGATGATCGCGTCGACCACCAGGGCACCGCTGAAGTCCGGGTGGCTGCGCACCACCAGGTTGCTGCTGCGGATCTGCTCCACGTCCACCTTGGAGGGCAGGGTGCAACCCAGCTCCGGGCAGGCCTGGGCAAACCAGGGGCGGTACTGGTCCTGGCGCGCCAGTTCGTCGAAGTGGTAGGCGATGTACTGGCCGGCGAGGCCGGCCAGCGCCAACACGATCAGCAGCAGCCAGAACAGGCGGCGACCCCAGCGGCTCTTGGGCTTCTGCCAGTCGAGCTGCAGGGGTTCGTCGCTCAGGTCGTGCAGGCCGCCATTGTTCACGGCGGGTTCGGCGCGACGCTTGTCGCCGCGCTGGTCGGCCAGCGTTGGCTCATCGTCGTGTTCGTCCTCCGCCTCGGGCTCGTCATCATCGCGACGGGCGCTGAAGGTCGGAAGGTGCTCATCGTCACTCTCGACGCGCAGGGGCGCCGGGTCGATTCGCGGTTCGTGCTCCGACTCGTCTTCGGGCGCTTCCGGCTCGGCTTCCTGGCTGGCCACCAGGCGTGCGCTGGCGGGAGGTGCCGACGGCTCGTCGGCGGGCAGGCGGCCAAGGCTGGGCTCCTGGCGGGAAACTCGATTGGCGCCGCTCTGTTCTTCCTCCAGCAAGGCTTCGGCCCAGCGCTCGTCGTGCGGGTCGCGCTTCTCTTCCTGGCGGGACTGCAGGGCCTCGCTCGGGCGCGGCGCGCGTTCGATGCTGAGGAACTCCTGGGACAGCTCGAACTCATCGAGCTTGGCCAGTTCCTCGTCGAGATTGAGGCTGTCCAGGTCGAGATCGTCGTGGATCCACAGCGTTTCGTCTTTCTTTGCTGGCGCGCCTGCGGGTCTGGCTGGCTCGCTGGTGACGGTCGCGGCCGGGGCGATCACCGCAGTCGCGGCAATGCCCGGGGCAGGTTCGGCAGCCGGTGTCGGTTTTGTTTCCACCTGCGGTGCAGTGATGGCGGGCTTTTCCGCCACATCGCTGGAGTGCCGCGCCGCATGGGGCGCCAGTGGCCAGCCGAGAGTGGCGGTGCCGGGCGCGTTGGGTGCGGCAGGTTTCTCCGGTGTGAAAGTGCTGAAGGCTGGCGGGGGGATCGGCGCCACTGCCGCTGGCTCCGGAGCCTTGGTCGGAGCCGCTTGCACGATCGGCTCCGGGGCGGTTGCCGGTGTGCGGGCTTCAATGGACGGCGCCGCGGCGGCCGTCGCTGCCGGCGTCTGGGTGGGCTCGCCCACCATGTTCTGCGGCGCGTTGAACACCTTCAGGCAGGTTCCGCAGCGCACAGCACCGCTGGCCGCGCCCAGTTGCGCCGCGTTGACGCGGAAGCGGGTCTGGCAATGGGGGCACTGTGTGATGAAGCTGTCGCTCATGCGGCGGTCCGGCGGAAAAATCTGGCGGTTAGTCTAACTCAAGCCCCGTACGGCAGGCACTCAGCGGCGGCGGCCGCTGATGCGGATCCAGCCGTCGCGCTCGGCGGTCGGGTCGAGGTCGAAGGCGTCGGCATAGGCGGCGCGCACTTCCTCGGCCTGCTCGGCGAGGATGCCCGAGAGGGCCAGCAGGCCACCGGATTTCACCAGGCCGGTGAGCTGCTCTGCCAATGTGACCAGCGGCCCGGCCAGAATGTTCGCCACCAGGACGTCCGCTGGTTCCTTCGGCAGATCAGCGGGCAGGTAGACGGGGAATTTCGCCGGGTCGATGCCATTGCGCGAGGCGTTGTCGCGCGAGGCTTCCAGCGCCTGCGGGTCGATGTCGGTACCGACCGCCTGCTCGGCGCCCAGCAGCAGCGCGGCGATGGCGAGGATGCCCGAGCCGCAGCCGAAATCCAGCACCTGCTGACCGGCCAGCTGCTGGCCGTCGAGCCATTCCAGGCACAGCGCGGTGGTCGGGTGGGTGCCGGTGCCGAAGGCCAGGCCCGGGTCGAGCAGCAGGTTCACCGCTTCCGGCTCCGGGGCGTCGTGCCAGCTGGGGACGATCCACAGGCGACGGCCGAAACGCATCGGCTTGAAGTTCTCCATCCAGCTGCGTTCCCAGTCCTGGTCCGCAATGTGTTCGATCTGGTGCTGGGGCAGTTCGCCGCCGGTCAACAGGGTCAGATGGGCGATCAGCGAGGTTTCGTCGGTGTCCGCCTCGAACAGCGCGAGCAGATGGGTGTGGCTCCACAGCGGGGTGGTGCCCAGGTCCGGCTCGAAGATCGGCTGGTCTTCGGCGTCCATGAAGGTCACGGAGACGGCGCCAACTTCCAGCAGTGCATCTTCATAGGTTTCCGCCTGATCCGGGGTGATGGCGAGTCGGACTTGAAGCCAGGGCATGGGGCGGTACCTCGATAGTGCTGGGATGGCGCTGGAAAAGACAACGGACCGCCCAGGCGGCCCGCAGATAAAGGCGGCAAGCTTACTGCACGGCACCCTGCCATGCCAGCGTGCAGGGCCCACAAAGCACAAGGGCCGCCCGGAGGCAGCCCTTGTGGTGGAGCGAGGCAAGGCAGGCTTGCGACAAGCGTTTAGTGCTTGTCCATGCCCAGCTTCTTCTCCAGGTAGTGGATGTTCACGCCACCCTTGCAGAACTCTTTATCGCGGACCAGCTCCTTGTGCAGCTCGGTGTTGGTCTTGATGCCATCGACGATCAGCTCGTCCAGCGCATTACGCATGCGCGCCATGGCTTCGTCGCGGTCCTTGCCGTAGGTGATGATCTTGCCCACCAGCGAGTCGTAGTTCGGCGGTACCGCGTAGCCGCTGTACAGGTGCGAATCCACGCGCACGCCGTTGCCGCCCGGGGCGTGGAAGTGCTTCACCTTGCCGGGGCTGGGCATGAAGGTCTTCGGGTCTTCGGCGTTGATCCGGCATTCCAGCGCATGGCCACGGATGACCACGTCCTCCTGCTTGAACGACAGCTTGTTGCCCGAGGCGATGCTGAGCATCTCCTTGACGATGTCGATCCCGGTGACCATCTCCGACACCGGATGCTCCACCTGCACGCGGGTGTTCATCTCGATGAAGTAGAAGCGGCCGTTCTCGTAGAGGAACTCGAAGGTGCCGGCGCCACGGTAGCCGATTTCCACGCAGGCCTGGACGCAGCGGGCCAGCACTTCGGCGCGGGCTTTCTCGTCGATGCCCGGGGCGGGGGCTTCTTCCAGTACCTTCTGGTGACGACGCTGCAGGGAGCAGTCGCGGTCGCCCAGGTGGATGGCGTTGCCCTGGCCGTCGGAGAGCACCTGGACTTCCACGTGGCGCGGGTTGGTCAGGAACTTCTCCAGGTAGACCATCGAGTTGCCGAAGGCCGCGCCCGCTTCGGTGCGGGTCAGCTTGGCGGACTTGATCAGGTCTTCCTCGTGATGCACGACGCGCATGCCGCGCCCACCACCGCCACCGGCGGCCTTGATGATCACCGGATAGCCAACCTCGCGGGCGATGGCCAGTGCGGTTTCTTCGTCTTCCGGCAGCGGGCCGTCGGAGCCCGGTACGGTCGGCACGCCGGCTTTCTTCATGGCGTCCTTGGCGGACACCTTGTCACCCATCAGGCGGATGACGTCGGCGCTCGGGCCTATGAAGGTGAAGCCGGAGCGTTCGACCTGCTCGGCGAAGTCGGCGTTCTCGGCGAGGAAGCCGTAGCCGGGGTGGATACCCACGGCGCCGGTGACCTCGGCCGCGGCGATGATCGCCGGGATGTGCAGGTAGGACTGCGCGGCCGGGGCCGGACCGATGCAGACCGCTTCGTCGGCCAGCGACAGGTGCATCAGTTCACGGTCGGCGGTCGAGTGCACGGCCACTGTCTTGATGCCCAGCTCCTTGCACGCACGCAGGATGCGCAGCGCAATTTCGCCGCGGTTGGCGATCAGTACTTTTTCCAACATCGCAGGCTCCCCGCGTTTTAAACGATGGTGAACAGGGGCTGGTCGAATTCGACCGGCTGGCCGTTCTCCACGAGGATCTGACCGATCACGCCACTGGTCTCGGCTTCGATGTGGTTCATCATCTTCATGGCTTCGACGATGCAGAGGATGTCGCCTTTCTTCACGCTCTGGCCGACTTCAACGAAGTTGGCGGAGGTCGGCGAGGCAGCGCGGTAGAAGGTGCCGACCATCGGCGAGCGCACGGCGCCGGCGAGGTTCTGCGCAGCCGGGGCGGCTTCAGCGGCCGGAGCGGCGGCAGCAGCAGCGACCGGGGCAGCGGCGGGGGCCGGAGCGTAGGCAGGGGCGGCAGCATAGATCGGCTGGGCGGCGGTCTTGCTGTGACGGCTGATGCGTACGGACTCTTCGCCCTCTTTGATCTCCAGTTCGTCGATGCCGGATTCTTCGAGCAGTTCGATCAGTTTCTTGACTTTACGGATGTCCATCAGTGTTCGCTCTCCCAGGTGAGGTCACGGGCGTTCAAGTTGTTCGAGGGCGGATTCCAGGGCCAGGCGGTAGCCTGTGGCACCCAGACCGCAGATCACCCCTACCGCCACGTCGGAGAAGTAGGAGTGATGCCGGAAAGGTTCACGTTTGTGCACGTTGGAGAGGTGCACTTCGATGAATGGGATGCTCACTGCGAGCAATGCGTCACGTAGCGCGACACTTGTATGCGTGAAAGCGGCCGGATTGATCAGGATGAAATCCACGCCTTCGTTGCGCGCGGCGTGGATCCGGTCGATCAGTTCGTACTCGGCGTTGCTCTGCAGGTGCATCAGGTGGTGGCCGGCCTCGCGGGCGCGGCGCTCCAGGTCCTGGTTGATCTGCTCGAGGGTGACGGAGCCGTACTTGTCGGGCTCGCGGGTGCCCAGCAGGTTGAGGTTGGGCCCGTGCAGTACCAGTAAGGTCGCCATGTGGAAGCTGTTGTCCTTTTTCTTGGCGGGAAACGATAGGGCGGGACTATGCCGGAAAGCCGACGTGACTGTCCAGTCATGCTGGTTTTGCCGTAGATGTCAGCATGTTGCCAGCTGATTACGGCAAAACCGTTGCAGTCAAATGCCCCTCAGGAGCGCGATCCGGCCTGTTTCAGGTGGTCGGCGAGGGTGGCCGCGTCGGTTTCGCCGATGATGCGCAGATCGCTCCATTCGTCGCCTTTTGGCGAGAAGAACAAGAGCGCGGGCGGACCGAACAGGTTGTAGCGGTCGAGAAGGGCGCGCTGCTCCTCGGTGCTCGCGGTCATGTCGAAGCGCAGCAGGACGAAGCCGGGCAGTTGCGACTGGACTTCCGCTGCCGGCAGCACCTGGCGCTCGATGATCTTGCAACTGATGCACCAGTCGGCGTACCAGTCCAGCAGCACCGGGCGACCGGCGGCGGAGGCGCTGCGCAGCGCGGCATCCAGTTGCGCCGGGGTGGTGATGTTCTGCCAGTCACCGGGAGTGGAGCTTGGCGGCCCGGCGTGGCTGCTGACGCCGCTGCGGCCCAGCGGGTGCAGTGGGTCGGATTCGCCGCGCAGCGCGCCGGTCCAGGCGGCTACGGCGTAGACCAGCAGCATCAGCCCGAGCAGTTGGCCAAGGCGCTGCAGCGGCCGCTTCGGCCCCAGTTCGAGGGTGCCGATGGCCAGGGCGATGCCGCCGGCCAGGGTGCCCCAGAGGGTCAGCGAAACCGGGCCGGCGACGATGCGGTCGAGCATCCAGATGGCTACCGCCAGGAGCATCACGCCGAAGACGTTGCGCACGCCGGTCATCCAGGCGCCGCTCTTGGGCAGCAGCGCCCCGCCGCCGACGGCGAAGATCACCAGCGGCGTGCCCATGCCCAGGCCCAGGGAGAACAGCAGCAGGCCGCCGCCCACGGCGTCGCCGGTGCTGCTGATATACAGCAGCAGGCCGGCCAGCGGGGCAGTGACGCAGGGCGATACCAGCAGGCTGGAGAGCACGCCCAGGGTCGCCGCGCCGGCGATGGAGCCGCCGCGGGTATTGTTCGCCAGGTTGTCCAGGCGCTCGCGCAGGAAGCCCGGCAGGCGCATCTCGAAGACACCGAACATGGCGACGGCGAAGACCACGAAGAAGGCCGCGAAGGGGATCAGCACCCAGGGCGACTGCAGCATCGCCTGCAGGTTGAGCTTGGCGCCGAACAGACCCATCAGGGTGCCGAGTACCGCATAGCAGGCGGCCATTGGCAGCACGTAGGCCAGCGACAGCGCCAGGCCGCGCATGCCGCCCGGGCGCCCGCGCAGCACGACGCCGGAGAGGATCGGCAGCATCGGCAGCACGCAGGGGGTGAAGGTCAGTGCCAGGCCGAGGAGGAAGAAGATCGCCAGCGCGCGGCCGAGTTTCTTGATCTTGCCCGGCTCATGGTCGCCCAGCAGGCTGGCCAGCGGGTTGCCGGATGCGCTTGCGGGTTTGGCGGCGGGAGCAGGGCCTTTCAGTACGCTGGCGGCCTGGCCGTCGGCGATCTGCAGGCGAGTGGTTTCCGGCGCATAGCACAGGCCCTTGTCGGCGCAGCCCTGGTAGTTGACGACCAGGGTGAAGGGCTTGTGCTGCGGGTTCAGCAGCGGCACGTCGATGTCGGTGATGGCGTAGTAGACGACGGTGTCGCCGAAATAATCGTCGTGGTGCTGCTTGCCCGGCGGCAGCTTCACGTCGCCGACGCTCACGCCACTGTCGGCCGGCTCGACCTTGAAGCTGAAGCGGTGCTGGTACAGGTAGTAGCCGTCGGCATTGATGAAGCGCAGCTTCACCTGCTGGCTGTCGCTGTCCTCGACGCTGACGCGGAAGGCCTCGGCCACCGGCAGGAAGTCGCCCTTGGCCGGCTGGCCGACAGCGAAGCCGCCCTTGTCGGCGGGTTTGTCGAACAGGCCGGCGGAAGCGGGCAGGGCGACCAGGAGCAGGAGCAGGGTAAGCAGGCGGCGCATGGACATCTCGCGGACTACGTAATGGGCGGGCATAAGACTGGCGGGCATGATAGCGGAAAGCTTCCGGCGCAGCCCGAGGCGATGCCCGACGAGCTGTCACAAGAAGTGATCGAGGCTGTGGGACTGTGCTGACGAGGCTCGGTTCCCTTTGCCGTACTGCGTCAATCTGCCGCGTGCTGGCCGAAGGCTGCCAGCAGGTCGCTGACGAAAGCCTGTTCGGCGTCGCCGGGATGGCGACCGCGATGGCGGGTCAGGCTGAAGGCGACGTTGAAGCCCAACTCGCCCGCCAGCAGCTCGCGCAATTGACCGCGCTCGATCCAGGGCTGCGCGACGTGCCGGGGCAGGTAGCCGATGTGCGCGCCGGAGAGGATGAACGCCAGGCTGCCGTCCACCTGCTCGCAGCGTGCGCTGCTGTGGCTGGTCTGCAACGGTTCGTCGGCGGCGATGAAGCGGTAGGGGTGCAGCACCTGGTCGGCGTCGGCCAGGGAATCGCGGGTCGGCCTTTTCTCCCTGAAGGCTGGGTGGCCGGCACCGCAGTACAGCCCCTGTGGCTCGCTGAACAAGGGCGTGTGCTGCAGCGCAGCCTGGGTGCCGGCGAAGTAGCCGACCGCCAGGTGCAGCCGGTCCTGCAGCAGCAGGCGCTCCAGTTCGGCCGGCGTGGCGGTGAGCAGGTCGAGGGTGACCGCCTCGTTGCGCTGGCGGAAGCGCCGGATGGCGTCGGACAGCCGCGCCAGCACGCTCTCTTCGAGGCTTTCCGAGAGGCCGATGCGCACCTCGCCGAGTAGTTTGTCGGCCACCCCGCGCGCCTCGTCGCGGAAGTCCTCGATCGACAGGAACAGCCGCCGCGTTGCCTGCAACAGGTGCTCGCCCTTGGGCGTCAGACGGAAGCCGCCCTTGCCGCGCTCGCACAGGCGATAGCCCAGGCGCGTTTCCAGCTTGGCCATCTGAATGCTGATGCTCGGCTGGCTCAATCCCAGCTCTCCCTGCGCAGCGCTGAAGCCGCCGCATTCGACCACGGTGACGAACAGGCGCAGCAGTTGCAGGTCGAGGTCGCGCAATTGGCTGAGCATGGTGGTCCCCAAACATTGTCCGGATGAAATGCCAAAGTAATTAACTTTGTATTTTTACAAAGTAAAGCTCGCCCCATGCTCGCCGCATAACCACAACAACTCCGAGGCGATGATCATGCGTGTGTTCTTCCGGGCGACTCTCGCGGCCCTGGCCGTGGCGCTGGCCGTGCCCCTGCAGGCGCAGGAGCGGGTGCTCAACCTCTACAACTGGGCGGATTACGTCGGCGCCGACGCCCTGCAGCGGTTCCAGAAGGAAACCGGCATCCGCGTCAAATACGACACCTTCGACAGTGCCGAGGTGCTCGACAGCAAGTTGATGACCGGCCGCAGCGGCTACGACGTCGTCTTCCCCGCCAGCAGCGGGCTGGCTCGCGCGATTCAGGCCAAGGCCGTGCAGCCGGTGGACGATGCGCAGCTGAAGAACTTCGCCAACCTCGATCCGGAACTGCTGGCCAAGCTCGCCAGCATCGACCCGGGCAATCGCTTCGGCGTGCCCTACACCTGGGGCACCGTGGGCCTGGCGATCAACAAGGACGCGGTGCTCAAGCGTATCCCCGATGCGCCGCTGGACAGCCTCGACCTGCTGTTCAAGCCCGAGTACGCCAGCCGCCTGGCCGACTGCGGCATCTCGCTGATCGATTCGCCCCAGGAAGTCATCAGCGTGGCGCTGAACTACCTCGGCAAGTCGCCCTACAGCACCGACCCGGCCGACCTCGCCCAGGTCCGTGAACTGCTGGGCAAGCTGCAACCCAACGTGCGCTACATCGCCAGCGGCAAGCACATCAATGACCTGGCCAATGGTTCGCTGTGCGTCGCCCTGACCTACACCGGCGATGCGCTGATGGGCGCCGCGCAGGCCAAGCAGGCGAACAAGCCGTTCGAGGTGATCTACCGGATACCCAGGGAAGGCACGCTGATCTGGTTCGACACCATGGCCATTCCGGTGGACGCCCCGCACCCACAGGAGGCGCGCGTCTTCATCGACTTCATGCTGCGTCCGGAGTCGATCGCCGAACTGACCAACACCCTGTACTTCGCCAACGCCAACCAGAAGGCCACGCCGTTGCTGAATGCCGATGTCGCCGGCGACCCGGACATCTACCCGCCGGCGGCGATGCGCCAGAAGCTGTTCGGCGAGCAGTTGCTGACGCTCAAGCAGCAGCGCGAGCGCACGCGGCTGTGGTCGGCGTTCCGCACCCGTAGCTGACGGGCAGGCCGGCTTTCGTCGGGCGGAAAACGCGCCAGCGTTATCCGCCGAGCTGAACCAAGGCCGGCGGATAACCTGTTCCAGGTTATGCGCCCTACGCAGCGGACGTTCACCCGAATCACCGTGACCCACCGATAACCAAGATGAGGAAGCCATGGATCTCGCTAACGACAACGACCAGGCCATCACCCGCGACAGCCTTTACGGCACCGCAGCCGAATCCACCTATGCCGGCATCACCAGCTTCATGCGCCGCCGCTACAGCCGCGATCTGCGCGGCGTCGACCTGGTGGTCAGCGGCGTGCCCTTCGACACCGCCACCACCAACCGCCCCGGCAGCCGCTTCGGACCGCGGGCGATTCGTGCGGCTTCGGTACAGATGGCCTGGGCCCGGCACTTCCCCTGGGAGTTCGACCCCTTCGACCACCTCGCGGTGATCGACTATGGCGACTGTTCGTTCGACCACGGCGTACCGCAGGAAACCCCGGAGGTCATCGAAGCCCACGCCGCGCGAATCCTCGACGCCGGCTGCGCGCTACTGACCCTGGGCGGCGATCACTTCATCAGCTACCCGCTGCTGAAGGCCCACGCGAAGAAGCACGGGCCGCTGTCGCTGATCCACTTCGACGCGCACAGCGACACCTGGCCGGACGAGGACTGTCAGCGCATCGACCACGGCACCATGTTCTACCACGCGGCCCGCGAGGGACTGGTCGACCCGTCGCGCTCGGTGCAGGTCGGCCTGCGCACCACCAACGACGACGTGATGGGCTTCCAGGTGCTGGATGCCCGCGAGGTGCACCGCAACACACCTCAGGCCATCGCCGAACGGATCCGCGCGCGGGTGGGCGACAACCCGGTGTACCTGACCTTCGATATCGACTGCCTCGACCCGGCCTTCGCCCCGGGCACCGGCACGCCGGTCTGTGGCGGGCTGAGTTCGCACCAGGCGCTGGAAATCCTCCGCGCATTGCGTGGGATCAATCTGGTGGGGATGGACGTGGTGGAAGTGGCGCCGCCCTACGACAGCGCCGAGATCACCGCGCTGGCCGGCGCCACCCTGGCAATGGAGATGGTTTGCCTGTATGCGGCGCGGCACAAGCTGGGCGAGCGTTGAGTTCGGCCTGAAGAGCGTTCGCGAGCAAGAACTGGGCGTCTCCCTCGCTCCTACGAAGAGCGCCCCTGTAGGAGCGAGCTTGCTCGCGAACCGCCGCAGCGCCTGCGTTCCCGGGAAAAACTGGACGTAGGATGGGTGGAGCGCAGCGATACCCATCGATCCCGCCCTGCAGCATGGGTATCGCTGCGCTCCACCCATCCTACAAAAGCCGGCCCCCTGCCTGTAACGTCGAACGTTTTACACGCCAGGCTCGGTCTCAGACCCGAAACGTCCGCACGGCGGTATGCAATGCGCCGCCCAGTTCCTGCAGCTGCTCGCCCTGGCTGCGGCCCTGGCCGATCAGGCGCAGGTTCTGGCTGCCCAGCTCGTGGATGCGTTCGCTGTGCGAGCGGATCTCGCTGACCGCGCCGCTCTGCTGCGCGGAGCTTTCGGCGATGCGCTCGGCCATGCTGGCAATGGTGCGGATGGCGCCGACCACCTCGTCCAGTGCGCCCTCGGCGGCGCCGGCCTGGTTGGCGGTAACTTGCGCATGCTCGACCTGGCTGCGCATCGCCTCCACCGATTGCCGGGCGGCCTGCTGCAGGCGCGCGGTGAGCTGCTGGATTTCCTCGGTGGCGCCGGCGGTGCGCAGGGCCAGCGAACGCACTTCCTCGGCCACCACGGCAAAGCCACGGCCCTGCTCGCCAGCGCGAGCGGCTTCGATGGCGGCGTTGAGCGCGAGGAGGTTGGTCTGCTCGGCAATGGAGCGGATCACCCCGAGCACGCTGCCGATGGTCGCCGATTCTTCGGCCAGGTTCTCGATCGCCTGGGCGTTGTTCTGCACCTCGTCCACCAGTGCGCGCATGCCGTTCAGGCTGTTGCCGATCACCTGTTGGCCCTGCTCGACGGCCATGCCGGCGGCGTGGCTGGCCGAGGCCGCCTGGCTGGCGTCACCGGCCACCTGCTGGATCGCTGCTTCCATATCGCCCAGCGCGTCACGGATTTCCCCGGTGTCGCTGGCCTGGCGCTCGGCACCGGCGTGCAGGCCACCGCTGAGTTCGGCCAGGGCGCGACTGCTGCCGGCGACTTCCTCGGCGCGCTGATGGATGGTGCCGACCAGGGTGCCGAGGAAGTCGCGCAGGCGATTCAGCGACTCCTGCAATTCCACCAGGTCGCGGGTGCGGGTGGCCAGGGTGATGGGTTTGGCGAAGTCACCGCGGGCCCAGGTCGAGAGCGCCGGGACCAGTTGGCCGAGCACTCGCGCCAGGCGGCGTTGCAGGGTGTCGATGAGTAGCGCGGTGGCGAGGATCAGGGCGATCAGCGCGCCCTGGATGACACGCACCTGCGCCTGAATCTTCGAGCGCTCTTCGCGCACCTGCGGCTCCAGGGTCGCCAGGGCCTGCTGTACCGCGCCCACGCGCTGGGCGGTGGCGTTGGCCAACTGCTGGCGCTGGGCGATCAACTGGCGGGTGCGGTCCAGTTCATCCGGGTAGCGGCGCAGCACGCTGGCCAGGTCGCGCTTGAGGGTGACGCCACGGTCCTCGCTCTGCGCCTCGGCGGCCGGCTGGGATTCCAGGCCCATCATCGAGGCGAAGTCGTCGGCGGCGGAGGCCTGTTGTTCCAGTACGCCCAGTAGCGGCAGGGCGTCGATACGCTCGGCTAGCTGGCGCAGGGTTTCCAGCTCGCGCTGGATGTCCTCGGCCAGCGCTGGATTGCCGCTATCCACCAGCTTGGCGCGGGCATGGGCCAGGCGCGTCAGGTGCAGGCCGGCCTGCAGCAGCGGGGTGCGGTACCCGGCGGCGGCGGGGTTCTGGCTGGCGTCGGCATAGGCGCCGAGTTGGTCCAACGCCGCCAGCAGGTCGCGCTCGGCTTGCAGCAGCAGGCCCTGCGGGTCACCGGCCAGCTTGCCGGCGGCGAGCAGTTGGCTGCCGCTGAACTGGTGCAGTTCGTCGAGGCTCTGGCCGAGCAACTGGCTGAGGCTGTCGGGCAGTTGTGGCAGCTCCTGGGCGAGTTCGTCCAGCCCCTGCTGGGCGGCTTTCTGCTTGAGTGCGTCGCCGCTGGCGAGGTACGCCTGGATGTTCTGCGCGACCCTGCGCTCGAAGCCCTGGGAGAGTTCCAGGTAGCGGTCCATCAATGTGAAGGGGCGTTCCAGGGCGCGTTGCGACCACCACAGGGTGGCGCCCAGGGCGAGGCACACGAGCAGGAGCAGGAAGGTGTTGAGGTTGGTGAGCAGCTTGAGGCGCATGGCAGGTCTCGACCGACAGCGGAAAAACGGCGAGCCCTGAACCTATTGCAGTTTGGTTACTGGCTGATGACACGGTGCCAGTATTCGGTCGGAAATGGCGCGGCAGAGCGCCGCGCGGGGGAATCTCGGTGGTTACCTGTAGACCTCGACGCGGTTTCGACCGCCGTGCTTGGCGGTGTACAGCGCCTCGTCGGCCTGCTTGGCGAGGGTCTTGATGTCCATCTCCTCACCCAGCTCGGCGATGCCGCAGCTGAAGGTGCAGGAGAGGTCGTGGGGCTGCGCCGGGTAGTGGATCTCGGCGAAGCGCTGACGGATTTCCTCCAGCACCTTGCGCGCCGACTCGGCGTCGGTGTCCGGCAGCACCACGGCGAATTCCTCGCCGCCGTAGCGGCCGATGTGGTCGGTCTTGCGCAGGCGCTGCTTGAGGAACAGCGCGAGGCTCTTGATCACCCGGTCGCCCATGGGGTGGCCATAGGTGTCGTTGACCCGCTTGAAGTGGTCGATGTCGAGCATCGCGAAGGTCAGCGGGCGCTCGTCGCGGCGCGCACGGAAACGCGCGTCGTCGAGCAGTTGCAGGGTATGGGTGTGGTTGTACAGGCCGGTGAGGCTGTCGCGCACCATCCGCGCCTTCAGGCTGCGCGCGCGGGCGGCGCGGTTGCGCACGGTGGCGATCAGGTGGCGTGGCTTGATCGGCTTGGTGAGGAAGTCGTCGCCGCCCTCGCTCATGGCGTCGAGCTGCTTGTCCAGGTCGTCCTCGGCGGACAGGTAGATGATCGGCACGCTGACATGCCGCTCGTGCTGGCGGATCACCTTGGCCAGCTCGGTGCCCAGGCACTCGGGCATGTACATGTCGAGGATGATCAGGTCCGGCTGGAACTCCGCCAGCTCGGCCATCACCGACAGCGGCGCGGTGAGCGCGCGGGTGACGATGCCGGCGCTGTTGAGGACCATCTCGGTGTGCGCGGCCTGGGCGCGGGAGTCGTCGACGATCAGCACGCGGAACGGCTCGTAATGAGCAACGCGGGTGAGCGTCTCGATCTTCTCCAGCAGGCCGGAGGCGTCCAGGGCACCGCTGAAGAAGTCCTGGCCGCCGGCGCGGGCTGCGGCCAGTCGCGTCGGAGTGTCGGTTTCTTCATGGCTGAAGAACAGCACCGGCAGCTTCTGTTTCAGCCCGGCCTGGGCTTCGTCGGCGAGCGCCAGGCCCTGGCCGTTGGCGAAGTCGATTTCCATGATGATGGCCGCCGGGTGGCGGTCGGCCATGGCGGCGCGGAAGGCGGTGGCGTGCTCGCAGGGCTGCGCGGCCATGCCGAAGAATTCCAGCTGCTGGGCCAGGCGCTCGGCGCGCTCGAGGTCCTGCAGGGCCAGGTAGACCGGCTTGCGCAGCGGCGGCAGGTGGGTGTGCTCGAACTGGTCGCCATGGCGCAGGCCGGTGCGCGACAGGCGCTGCATCAGGCGGTTGAGCTCGGTGATCAGCTCGCTGGAAAGGCGCCCGCGGTTGTCCTGCACGGCACGCAGACACTGGTCGATGGCCTTGGCCAGGTCCGCATGTTCGGCCTGCTCGAAGCGTTCGGCGTAGCGCTGCAGGCGCAGGCAGGCCTCGGCCAGCTCGGCCATTCCGGCGCTGTTCCACTCCGAACGCGACAGGCGCTGCCAGACCTCCAGCAGGTGGCGGGCCTGGTGGATCACCCGCTGGGCGAAGTGATGCTTGAGGCGGTCGAGGGATGGATCGTCGAGCTCGGTCATCGCGCGCTTCTTTATAGGGCCGTACCGGCGGCCTGCGGGGCGAATATGTTTCCGCCGTGATACACACTGATGGCCCTATGCTACCAATCCTTGATGGCAATAACAGTGCCTTCGGTCAAACATCCGAAGCTTTGTAATTCGCAGCATTACCTAGCACCATGCGCAGGGTAGGCTGCGCTGGTCTGCCTGGCTGCTGCATGCTTGCGCAGCGAGGCCTAAAATCGCGGCACCCTGGGGCCGGTTGCGGGTCCAAGCTATCTTCGAATTCGGGACATCAAGGAACTTGCCATGTGGAACTGGAAGAAACGCGGCACCGTGCGTGATCGCGTGGATGACACGGTAGACAATGCACGCGCCTACTTCGGCGGCCCCTGGCTGGGTCGCGTACTGGGCGGCCTGCTGGGGGCCTACCTGGTGGTCTGCGGGGTGATCGGCTGGTACTGGAGCCAGGAGCCGGACCTGTTCCCCGTGCAGCAGAACGCCCAGGCCGCCGCCGAGCGCGCCGGCCGGCAGATGGTGGTGGGCTACACCACGGTGGAAACCCTCAAGGAAGTGGTCGCTACCATCCTCAACAAGCCGGGTGGCTATCTGTCCAACGACATCTTCCCGCCGGGCGTCTGGCTGGACAACATGCCCAGCTGGGAATACGGCGCCCTGGTCCAGGTGCGCGACCTGTCCCGCGCGCTGCGCAAGGACTTCGCCCGCTCCCAGTCGCAGTCCACCGAGGACGCCGACCTGGCGCGCGCCGAGCCGCGCTTCAACTTCGACAACAAGAGCTGGGCGCTGCCGTCCTCGGAGTCCGAGTACGCCGAAGGCATCAAGTCCCTGGACCGCTACCTCGCTCGCCTCTCCGCCGATCCGGCCGGCGCGCAGTTCTACGCCCGCGCCGACAGCCTGAACAACTGGCTGGGTGACGTTTCCACCCGCCTGGGCTCGCTGTCCCAGCGCCTCTCGGCCAGCGTCGGGCGGGTCAAGCTGAACACCAACATCACGCCGATGCAGCCGGTGACTCCGGGGCAGGCGCCGGAAGTCGAGGAAGTGATCCAGGAAACCCCCTGGATGCAGATCGACAACGTGTTCTACGAAGCCCGTGGCCAGGCCTGGGCGCTGTCGCACATCCTGCGCGCCATCGAGGTGGACTTCGCCGACGTGCTGGCGAAGAAGAACGCCACCGTCAGCGTGCGCCAGATCATCCGCGAGCTGGAGGCCGCCGAGGCGCCGCTGTGGAGCCCGATGGTCCTCAATGGCAGCGGCTTCGGCGTGCTGGCCAACCACTCGCTGGTGATGGCCAACTACATCTCCCGCGCCAACGCCGCGATCATCGACCTGCGCCAACTGCTGGCCCAGGGCTGATCGATGGAAGGCATCAGCGACAAGGAAGCCGCCCACCGGGCGGCTTCGGACGCCGAGAAGATCGCCTGGGTCGACGACGACGACCAGTTGCTGGGCAGCCTGCCGCGCGCCGAACTGCGCGCACGCGGGCTGATCGGCCGGGGCACCTTCATCCTGCTGTTCAACTCTGCCGGCGAGCTGTGCGTGCACCGTCGTACCCTGAGCAAGGCGGTCTACCCCGGCTACTGGGACCCGGCCGCCGGCGGCATGGTCCAGGCTGACGAGAGCTACGCCGAGTCCGCCGCCCGCGAGCTGGAAGAAGAACTGGGCATCGCCGGCGTCGAGTTGCGCGCGCACGGCACCTTCTTCTTCGACCAGCCGGACAACCGCCTGTGGTGCGCGGTGTTCTCCGCGGTTTCCGATGCGCCGCTGCGGCTGCAGCCGGAAGAGGTGCTGGAAGCGAAATTCATCGACCCGCACCAGGCGCTGGCCGAGGCCAAGGCGGGCGCGCTGTATTGCCCGGATTCGCTGGCGGCGCTGCGCAAGTACCTGGTCAGTTTCTGATACGTGCTCCCGGTGACGTCGAGGCCGCCGGGGAGCTATCGCGGACGGAGTCCGCTCCTACACAAATGCTGACCCTGGCGTAGGAGGGGACTCCGTCCGCGATCGCTCGATCCGACTTCCAGTTGCCTTGAAAAGAAGGCATGTCGCCAAACCGCCGATCAATGACGCATTTTCGCTCTTAGCATTTGCCTTCAATGCTGCTAAATTGCGCGACCTTTCCGGCAGGGTCCTCCACCGGGAATTGCGCAGCCCCTGCCTGAGTGGGGCGTCGCGGTCGGCACCCGCCGGCCATTCGTTGACCTGGCCGTGAAAGGCCAATCCTGGGGAAACGCCCGGTGGTCAAGAAAGCATCCTCCCTGTCCGCCCTCGGCGGGCTCGTCTACTCCACTGATTCCGGCCGGCATTGCCCGGACTGCAATCAGCCCATTGGCGCGTGCATCTGCAAGCAGGCCGAGATTCCGGCCGGCGATGGCATTGCGCGCGTGCGTCGTGAAACCAAGGGCCGCGGTGGCAAGACCGTGACCACGGTGACCGGCGTGCCGCTGGCGGCCGATGCGCTGAAGGACCTGGCCACGGCGCTGAAGAAGCGCTGCGGCACGGGTGGCGCGCTGAAGGACGGCATCATCGAGATCCAGGGCGACCACGTCGACCTGCTGCTCGAAGAGCTGACCAAGCGCGGCCTCAAGGCGAAGAAATCCGGCGGCTGAGCCGTCTCTCCCGACAGATTCTCCTCTGCAGAGAAGGGGTTCCAGGCGGTGTGCATCGAGTGCAGCGCCGGCAAGCCCTTTCCCTAGATGGGAGATTTTTCGGCGCGCCCTGGGCGTGTCGTCGGATTTTCCTAAACTTACCGCCAAAGCAGGCGGTCAACACGGCAACGTCACAAGGCCCGGCTAGGTTTACCCGACCAGGCATTGACGACTCTCCCGCACGCCGGGCGGGCGCCTGCACACATTCGCGCAAATTGAGGAGACCACCCCGCATGGCCGCTAGACGGACCCGCAAAGACGACGGCAGCAACTGGACCGTGGCTGACAGCCGCAGCATCTACGGAATTCGCCACTGGGGTGCGGGCTATTACGCCCTCAATGACGCCGGTAACGTGGAAGTTCGCCCGCAGGGCGCCGATGCCCAGCCGATCGATCTGCACGTCCTGGTCGAGCAGCTGCGCGAGGCGGGCCTGTCGCTGCCGCTGCTGGTGCGCTTCCCGGACATCCTCCAGGACCGCGTGCGCAAGCTTACCGGCGCTTTCGACGCCAACATCGCGCGCCTGGAATACAGCAGCCGCTACACCGCGCTGTACCCGATCAAGGTGAACCAGCAGGAAGCGGTGGTGGAAAGCATCATCGCCACGCAGAACGTCTCCATCGGCCTGGAAGCCGGTTCCAAGCCCGAGCTGATGGCCGTGCTGGCGCTCGCTCCGAAGGGCGGCACCATCGTCTGCAACGGCTACAAGGACCGTGAGTTCATCAAGCTGGCGCTGATGGGACAGAAGCTCGGCCACAACGTGTTCATCGTGATCGAGAAGGAATCCGAGGTGCAGCTGGTGATCGAGGAGGCGGCCGTCATCGGTGTGCTGCCCCAGGTCGGCCTGCGCGTGCGCCTGTCCTCGCTGGCGTCCTCCAAGTGGGCCGATACCGGTGGCGAGAAGGCCAAGTTCGGCCTGTCCGCCGCGCAGCTGCTGTCGGTGGTCGAGCGCTTCCGCGCCGCCGGCCTGGATCAGGGCGTGCGCCTGCTGCACTTCCACATGGGCTCGCAGATCGCCAACCTGGCCGACTACCAGCACGGCTTCAAGGAAGCCATCCGCTACTACGGCGAACTGCGCGCCCTCGGCCTGCCGGTGGACCACGTGGATGTCGGCGGCGGCCTGGGCGTGGACTACGATGGCACCCACTCGCGCAACGCCAGCTCGATCAACTACGACATCGACGACTACGCCGGTGTCGTGGTCGGCATGCTCAAGGAGTTCTGCGACGCCCAGGGCCTGCCGCATCCGCACATCTTCTCGGAGAGTGGCCGCGCACTGACCGCGCACCACGCGGTGCTGATCACCCAGGTCACCGACGTCGAGCGCCATAACGACGAAGTACCGAAGATCACTGACCTCGCCGAACAGCCGGAGATCGTCCAGTGGCTGGCCGACCTGCTCGGCCCGACCGACGCCGAGATGGTCACCGAGACCTACTGGCGCGCCACGCACTACATGAGCGACGCCGCCGCGCAATACGCCGAGGGCAAGATCAGCCTGGCGCAGAAGGCTCTCGCCGAGCAGTGCTACTTCGCCATCTGCCGTCGCCTGCACAACCAGCTCAAGGCGCACCAGCGTTCGCACCGCCAGGTGCTCGACGAGCTCAACGACAAGCTGGCCGACAAGTACATCTGCAACTTCTCGGTGTTCCAGAGCCTGCCCGACACCTGGGCCATCGGCCAGGTGCTGCCGATACTGCCGATCCACCGCCTGGGCGAGGAACCGACCCGCCGCGCGGTGCTGCAGGACCTGACCTGCGACTCCGACGGCAAGATCACCCAGTACGTCGACGAGCAGAGCATCGAGACCAGCATGCCGGTGCATGACGTGAAGGAAGGCGAGGACTACCTGATCGGCACCTTCCTGGTCGGCGCCTACCAGGAAATCCTCGGCGACATGCACAACCTGTTCGGCGACACCGACTCGGTGAACGTCTACCAGAACGCCGACGGCAGCTACTACCACGCCGGCATCGAGACCCACGACACCATCGAGGACATGCTGCGCTATGTGCACCTGTCGCCGGAGGAGCTGATGACCCACTACCGCGACAAGGTCGCCGGGGCCAAGCTTACTGCGCGCGAGCGCACGCAGTTCCTCGATGCGTTGCGCCTGGGGCTGACCCGTTCGGCTTACCTGTCGTCCTGATGGATCGGCAGTCCGCGTGATCAAAGCCCCGCCTCGGCGGGGCTTTTTCTTGCTCTTCGTAGGAGCGAGCTTGCTCGCGAACAGACTCCACAGCCGGGCCTGGTTCGCGAGCAAGCTCGCTCCTACAAGAGACGCTGCGCCGCTGCGGGATATTAGCGTTCGAGGTTGCCCTCACCCTCTCCCAGGGAGAGAGGGGAGCGTTGGGTTCAGGAGAAAATCTTCGTCTCGGCCGGCACGGACTGCCCCCGTCCCAGAGGGAGAGGAGGCCAGCGGGGCAGGGAGAAATCGTCGCATCAGCCGACACGGGCTGCTTCCCTCCCGGAGGGAGAGGGGAGCGTTGAGTTCAGGAGAAATCATCGTCTCGGCCGGCACGGACTGCCCCCTCTCCCTGAGGGAGAGGGCTGGGGTGAGGGGGAAGTGCTCGCACGGACTTTCGGATGATGACCGTGGTTCCTAGCTGTCCTGGCGCAATTCGAAGTGCGGGAAAAGCGTTTCCAATTCCCGCCAGAAATCCCCGGCACCGTGTGGCACCGGCGTGGCTATCAGATCAGGGTCGAGCTGCCGCCCACTGCGGGCCAGTTGCACCACGAAATTATCCACCCCCAGTCCCCGCAGGCGCATGGCCAGGCGGCGCAGTTGTTCCAGGTCGAACAACTGCCAATGCACGGTCGTCCGGCACTCGTGTGCCACGCCGCTCTCCAGCAACAGTTCGAGGCTGCGCCAGTTGGCGAGGCCGCTGCGCTTCACGTCGGTGATGGCGTCCATGTCCTCGGCCAAGCCCTTCACGTCGAACCCGACCCAATCGGCATGCGGCAGTGCACGGGCAAAGGACTCCGGGCGGATGCCGGCGCTGTGCAGGCCGACGCGAAACCCCATCTCGCGAACGCTGGCCATGGCAGCGGGCAGGGCGTTCTGCAGGGTTGCCTCGCCGCCGCTGAAGACCACGCCTTGCAGCAACCCCTGGCGGCGACGGAGGAAGGCGAGGATGTCATCCCAGCAGATTTCCTCCTCACCGCGCGGCGCAATCAGCTCCGGGTTGTGGCAGTACCGGCAGCGCCAGGCGCAGCCCTGGCAGAACAGCACGCAGGCGAGCAGGCCGGGGTAGTCGAGGGTGGTCAGGGGCACCAGGCCCCCGACCCTGAGGGTTGCGCTCATCGCGTCTCGCGGAAGTGGCGGCGCTCGCGGTGTTCGGACTGCTTGCCGGCGTTGAAGGCCGACACCGGGCGGTGATAGCCCATTACGCGGGTCCATACCTCGCAGCGTTGGCGCTGGCTTTCAGGCAGTTGGTTGGCGGTCATCGGTGGTGCTCCTTTTGCTGTGATGAAGGAATGGTGAGTCAGCTGTCGCAGCAGCTTCTGGTCGCGGCTTTCTGCAGCGCGGCTTCGTCGCACTTCGGGCAGAACTCGTGTTCGCCGGCGAGGTAGCCGTGGACGGGACAGATGGAGAAGGTCGGCGTCACCGTCAGGTAGGGCAGGCGGAAGCGTCCGAGGGCGGTGCGCACCAGAGTCTTGCAGGCCTCGGCGCTGGAGATGCGCTCGGCCATGTACAGGTGCAGCACGGTGCCGCCGGTGTATTTGCACTGCAGGGCGTCCTGCAGTTCCAGCGCCTCGAACGGATCGTCGGTGAGGCCTACCGGCAACTGGGAGGAGTTGGTGTAGTAGGGCGCCTCTGGCGTGCCGGCCTGGAGAATGTCCGGGTGACGCTTGCGGTCCTCGCGGGCGAAGCGATAGGTGGTGCCTTCGGCGGGCGTGGCTTCGAGGTTGTAGAGGTGCCCGCTGTCTTCCTGGAAGCGCACCAGCCGTGCGCGTACATGGTCCAGCAGTTCCAGCGCCAGCTGCCGGCCGGCCTCGGTATGCAGGCCCTCGCGCTCCGCGGTGAAGTTGCGCAGCATCTCGTGCACACCGTTCAAGCCGATGGTGGAGAAATGGTTGCGCAGGGTGCCCAGGTAACGCTTGGTATAGGGATAGAGCCCCGCGTCCATGTGCTGCTGGATGACCTTGCGTTTCACCTCAAGGCTGTCGAAGGCCAGCTCCAGCAGATAGTCGAGCTGCCGGTACAGGCCGACGGCGTCGCCGCGATGGCGATAGCCCAGGCGCGCGCAGTTGATCGTCACCACGCCCAGCGAGCCGGTCTGCTCTGCCGAGCCGAACAGCCCGTTGCCGCGCTTGAGCAGTTCGCGCACGTCCAGTTGCAGGCGGCAGCACATGGATCGCACCTGGTTGGGCTGCATGTCCGAATTGAGGAAGTTCTGGAAGTACGGCAGGCCGTAGCGCGCGGTCATCTCGAAGAGGCGCGTGGCGTTGTCGCTGTCCCAGGGGAAATCGTGGGTGATGTTGTAGGTCGGGATCGGGAAGGTGAACACCCGGCCGTGGGCGTCGCCGGCCTGCATGACTTCGATGTAGGCGCGGTTGATCAGGTCCATCTCGGCCTGCAGCTCGCCGTAGGCGAAGGGCATCTCCACGCCGCCGACGTAGGGAATCTGCTCGCGCAGGTCGTCCGGGCAGACCCAGTCGAAGGTCAGGTTGGTGAAGGGCGTCTGGGTGCCCCAGCGCGACGGCACGTTGAGGTTGTAGATGAACTCCTGCAGTGCCTGGCGCACCTGTTGATAACTCAGGCCGTCGTTGCGCACATAGGGCGCCAGGTAAGTGTCGAAGGAACTGAAGGCCTGGGCGCCGGCCCATTCGTTCTGCAGCGTGCCGAGGAAGTTGACCATCTGCCCGAGTGCGCTGGAGAGGTGCTTCGGCGGCCCGGCCTCGACCCGCCCGGGCACGCCGTTCAGGCCTTCGCTGAGCAGCGTGCGCAGCGACCAGCCGGCGCAGTAACCGGCGAGCATGTCCAGGTCGTGGATGTGCAGGTCGGCTTCGCGGTGAGCGACGGCGATACCCTCGCTGTACACCTCGTCCAGCCAGTAGTTGGCGGTCACCTTGCCGGATACGTTGAGGATCAGCCCGCCCAGGGAATAGCCCTGGTTGGCGTTGGCGCGCACCCGCCAGTCCTCCCGCGACAGGTATTCGTTCATCGACGCGGCGACGTCCACCAGCGTCTTGCGCTCGCGGCGCAGGCGGCCATGACGTTCGCGGTAGACGATATAGGCCCGCGCGGTGGGATAGTGGCCGGCTTCCATGAGGGCACGCTCGACTACATCCTGGACCTGTTCCACATCCAGGTCGTTCTGTGCCGGCAGGTTGGCCAGCACGCGGCGGGTCAGCTCCTCGGCGTGGGGGGCGGAGAACTCGCCGCTGGCCTCGCCGGCGGCAGCGATGGCGCGTTCGATCTTGCTCGGGTCGAAGGGGGCGGCGCTGCCGTTGCGCTTGCGCAGGCTGGCGGGAAGAGCGGCGGTTCGGGTCAGGGGCATTGGCTGGATTCCACAACATGATGTGTCTCGAATCATTCGGGACAACAAGATGTGGTAGGAATCTAACGGCATCGTCCGAAGGAAAATTGACCCCGGTCAACGATGGGTGTCAGTCAATTTTTGCCATCGGAGGTATTGACCGGCGTTCGACGCGACGCCGCCCGGCAAGCGCGTCAGTTGCTCCGTGACGCGTGTCAGGGCTGGGTCCAGGTGTCTGCGGTCGGTTCGTGAGCAAGCTCGCTCCTACGCAGAGCGCGTCGGCCCGGGCTGTAGGAGCGAGCTTGCTCGCGAACGGGAATGTGCGCCGAGCGCGGGGAGACTTCAGCCCAACAGCGGCGCCAGTCTTTCTGCCAGACGTGCGGCGACAACTTCATCGGCGACGTTGGTGAAACTCATGAGCAGTGCCGGCTCGCGCCTGGCCTCCACGCACCAGGCGTTCAGCGCCTGCAAGCCAAGTCCGTCGGCGTGCGCGCGGCGGGCAACGGCCAGGTCGTCCTGGGCCAGCGCGCCGATCAGATGCAGGCCGCCGGGCGTTTCGGCGAAGCGCAGGCGCTCGCCGAGGCGCTCTTCCAGCGCGCTGCGCAACCACTGGCGGCGCTGGGCGTAAAGCGTGCGGGTGCGCTTGAGATGGCGGGCGAAATGGCCTTCCTGCATGAAGTCGCAGAGGGTCGCCTGGAGCAGTTCGGCGCAGCCCGAGGGGAAGACCTGCTGGGCACGCACGAAGTCCTCCACTAATGCGGCCGGCACCACCAGATAGCCCAGGCGCAGCGCCGGGTAGAGCACCTTGCTGAAGGTGCCGGTGTAGAGCACGCGGCCGGCGCGATCGAGGCTTTTCAGCGCCGGCATCGGGAAGCCGGCGTAGCGGTACTCGCTGTCGTAGTCGTCTTCGACGATCCACGCGCCGCTGCTCGTCGCCCAGTCCAGCAGGGCCAGGCGCCGCGGCAGGCTGAGGGCGACTCCGGTGGGGCTCTGCTGCGACGGCGTGACCAGGGCGAAGCGCGCATCCGCTGCGCGGGCGATGCCGTCCTCCACGCGCAGGCCGTCGGCATCCACTGCGACTGGCACCGGTACGCCGCCGGCGCGGCGCAGCAGTTCGCGACCGCGCGGGTAGCCGGGGTCCTCATGCCAGAAGCGCTGGCCGGGTTCGAGCAGGGTGCGGCTGATCAGGTCCAGCGCGCCCTGGTAGCCGGCGCAGATGAACACCTGCGCCGGGTCGCAGGCGATGCCGCGGGAAATGCCCAGGTAGCCGGCCACCGCCTCGCGCAGCGGCCCGTAACCGCAGGGCTCGGGATAGGCCAGCATGGACGCGCTCTGCTGGCGCAGGCGCCGCGCGCACAGTCGCGACCAGAGCGCGCGGGGGAAGGCGTCCAGCGCTGGCACGCCGAGCTGGAACGGCCGCAGGGCCGGGCCATGGGCGATCAGTCCGGGCAGTGCGCGCTCCACGGTATCCGGCGCGACCATCACCGCTGGTGCGCTCGCCGTGCGCCCCGCCAGTTGCGGCGATACCACTGTCCCGGCCGGCCCGCGCGCTTGCAGATAGCCCTCGCTGGTCAGCAACTGATAGGCCAGCTCGACCGTGCCGCGCGCCACCCCCAGCTCACCGGCCAATCCGCGTACCGGCGGCACGCGTTCACCGGGGCGCAGCGCACCACGGGTGATGGCGTCACGGATGCGCTCATAGAGCTGGCGGTAGATCGGCAGCCCATGGCTCGGGTCCAGCGGTTGGCGGAGCGATTCGAAGGGCACGGTCATGGCCTATCCAGGCTGTCGATAACGTAGGAAAGCGACTATGCCATGACCGCTATCAAGTCGTCCCGGCAGACCCGATGCAGGATCAGCGTCTAGGCTTGCAGGCAGTGTTGAAAAGCCGCTGCCGCGACTCCATCTGTTGTCGCAGACACCTGTTTTTCCACCTGTTCGCCTCGCAGTGCGCGCAGCGGCTTCGGCTGCCCACGCGAATCCCCCGTGTCCCAGGCGCCGACAGGTCCAACGCATGTGAGGAGTGACCGCTACCGATGGAATTCAAGGATTACTACGCCGCGCTCGGGGTTGAACCCGATGCCGACGAGAAGGCGATCAAGACCGCCTACCGCAAGCTCGCGCGCAAGTACCACCCGGACGTCAGCAAGGAGCCGGACGCCGAGGCGAAGTTCAAGGACGTCTCCGAAGCCTACGAAGTGCTGAAAAGCCCGGAGAAGCGCGCCGAGTACGATGAACTGCGCCGCTACGGCCCGCAGGGGCCGCAGTTCGAGGCGCCGCCCGGCTGGCAGCCGCGCGGTGGCTTCGATGGCCCGCCGCCAGGGCACGAGCAGGACTTCAGCGACTTCTTCGAGCAGATCTTCGGCGGCCGCGCAGGCGGCGCCCAAGGCGGTTTCGGTGGCGCTCGCCAACCGCGTCAGCACCGTGGCCAGGACATCGAGATGGAAGTCCCGCTGTTCCTCGAGGAAACCCTCTCCGGGGACAGCCGGCCGATCAGCTTCAGCCTGCCCAGCTACGACGAGTACGGGCGCAAGCTGCCGCCGCAGAACAAGACGCTGAACGTGAAGATTCCCGTGGGCACCGCCGACGGCGAACGCATCCGCCTCAAAGGCCAGGGCGCACCGGGTATCAACGGCGGGCCTGCGGGCGACCTGTACCTGGCCATCCGCCTGGTGCCGCACCCGGTGTTCGATGTGGACGGCCGCGATCTGGTCGTCACCGTACCGGTGGCGCCGTGGGAAGCGGCGCTGGGCGCCAAGGTGGAGGTCCCGACGCTGACCGGCCGCATCAACCTCGGCATTCCGGCCAACAGCCAGGCTGGCCAGCGCCTGCGTATCAAGGGCAAGGGCCTGCCGAACAAGGGCGATGCCGCCGCCGGCGATCTCTACGCCGTGCTCAAGGTGGTGATGCCGAAGTCCGCGGATGAGGCAACACGCAAACTCTGGGAAGAACTGGCCGCGAAAGCAGCCTTCGACCCCCGTGCCGATTGGGGTAAACGCGCATGACGACGACAGTGATGGTGGTGGATCTCGACGAGCTCTGCCAGTCGGTGAATCTCCCCCGCGACGTACTCGTCGAGATCGTCGAGGTGGGCATCGTGGAGCCTCGCGAGCAGCGTGCGGGGCACTGGGTTTTCGATTACCAGGCGGTCAGCGTGGTGCGCCGTGCGGTGCGCCTGCGCCGTGAATTCGAGCTGGATTGGCCAGGCATCGCCCTGGCGCTGCGCCTGCTGGACGAGGTGGATGAACTGCGCGCGGAGAACCGCTATCTGCGCCAGCGGCTGGCACGCCTGCTGGAGGACTGACCACTCACTGGGCGGTGGTTGCCGCGCTGGCTGCGTCGAGCGGGATGAACTGGATGAGCCCCAGCAGCGGTGCGGCAAGCAGTCCCTGCACATAGTTGATGCCGCTGCGGCGCAGGCTTTCATTGGTCATCTGCGCCAGCAGTTCGAGGCGGCCGATCATGCGGCCGAACTCCCGCTCGAACGACAGGTTGCGCCCGTTCGCGCTGATCTCGTTGGACAGCAGCAGTGGCTGGTCTTGCTCGTCAGTGCGGCTGGCCAGCAGCCAGGCCGCCACCTCGATGTTCCAGGCGGCGTTGGCGGTCATCTGCGAGTTCAGCCCGCTGAGCAGATGCTGGGTATCGGTGCCGCCGTAGAGTTCGTAGAGCATGCTGCCGAGCCCATAGATCAGCGCGCCGGCGCGGTCGCCCGCGAAGCCCGCGTCGAAGGCCAGGGGCAGAGCGGCAACCGAGGTCTTGCCGTCCAGCCCGGGCAGCGGCTGCTGCTGGCGAATCGCGTCCATCACCTGCTGGTGGGCGGCAGCACGCGAGTCAGCGGTTTTCTTCCATTCCCGGGGGTTGCGCTTGTAGAGCTTGTCGAGCAGCAATGACAGGCTCTCGAGGTTGTCGCGCATGGCCAGGTTGGCGGCGCGGTTGGCGTCGTTCTGCAGCATCTGCCCTGAGCTGAAGTCCACGCCGTCGACATCCTTCTTTACCGGTGGCGAAGAGCAGCCGACGAGCAGGATGAGCGTCAGGGCAGAGGCGGAGAAATGGCGCGGCAGCATCGACGGTCCGGAGCGGCAAACGGGCCTGAACCTTGGCGTGCGAAAGGCCGCGGGGCCAGCCGGAACGCTGCTGAATCGCGGTCGCCGCAGCGGCCTGCGACCGGCTACTCAGAATGACGGGGAAGCTTGAGCGCCGGCGGGAGGCCGGCGCTGCTGCCAGTCAGCGCGGCTGGTTCTGCTCGATCCAGTGCGCGAAGGCATCGATGATGCTCTTCAGGAAGGGTTCGGTCTTCTCGGACAGCTTGCCGGACTCGTCGAAGAAGCTGCCGGCACCGCCCAGGTAGGCTTCGGGTTGCTGCAGCACCGGCATGTTGAGGAACACCAGCGACTGGCGCAGGTGATGGTTGGCGCCGAAGCCGCCGATGGCGCCTGGCGACGCGCTGACCACGGCGCAGGGTTTGCCGTTCCAGGCGCTCTTGCCATAGGGGCGAGAGCCGACGTCGATGGCGTTCTTCAGCACGCCCGGCACCGAGCGGTTGTATTCGGGAGTGACGAAGAGCACGGCGCCGGCGCGGGCGATGCGCTCGCGGAAAGCGCTGTAGCTGGCGGGCGGCGTTCCCACATCGAGTTCTTCGTTGTACAGCGGCAGGTCGCCGATCTCCACGATCTCCAGCTTCAGGTTGGCCGGTGCCAATGCGGCGAATGCCTTGGCGATCTTGCGGTTCAGGGATTCCTTGCGCAGGCTGCCGACGACAACGGCAACATCGAAGACTTGGCTCATGACGACTCCTCAGGATCGGGGTATTGAGCCGTTTGTTATAGACGATGAGCGTGACAATGCGTGGACATGGATCAAGATTAACGGAGCATGTCCCAGTTGTTTTGCACAATCTTGGCTCTGTGGGGTAGGGCATGCCCTGGCTAGAGTGACGACAGGTCACAGCCAGCCGATTCGAGGTCCCCATGTGCATGAAAGTCTTCTTCGCCGGTGCCAGCGGCGCCATTGGCCAGCGCCTGTTGCCGATGCTGCTGGAGCGTGGCTACCAGGTGCTGGCGATCACCCGCTCAGCGCAGCGCGCGGCCGCGCTGGAAGCTGCCGGAGCTCGGGCGCTGGTGCTCGACGTCTATGACGCCGAAGCCTTGCAGGCTGCCGTGCTGGCGTTCCAGCCGCGCTGGATGATCCATCAGCTCAGCGATCTGCCAGCCGGGCTCGACCCAGCCTTGATGCCTGCCGCCCAGCCACGCAATGCCCGCCTGCGCCGCGAGGGGACGGCCAATCTGGTCGCGGCAGCCCGTGCCGCCGGCGTCGAACGCATGGTGGCGCAGAGCATCGCCTGGGCCTATGCGCCGGGACAGTTGCCGTTGCACGAGGAACAGCCGCTCGACCTTGGTGCCGAAGGCGCGCGTGCGGTCAGTGTCGCTGGCGTGGCCGCACTCGAAGCGGCGGTGCTCGGTGCCCGGCCGATGGAGGGCATCGTATTGCGCTACGGCCGGCTCTATGGGCCCGGAACGGGAGCCGCGGTGGCTGATCCGCGGTTGTCCGTGCATGTCGACGATGCCGCCCGCGCCGCGCTGCTGGCGCTGGAGTGGGGAGCGCAGGGTGCCTACAACGTGGCGGAACAGGACATCGAAGTCAGCTCGGCGAAGGCACGTCACCGCCTGGGCTGGCAGCCGGGTTTACGCCTGGCGGAGGTGCCGGCATGAACGGCACGCTATGGCGCGACGCGCGCAGCGGGTGGCTGCTGGCCGCGGCTGTCGCCGCCGCCGTCGCGGTGCTCTGGCAGCCGTGGTCGCGGCCGCTGGTCAGCCTTGCCGAAGCGCCTGGCGGAGACCTGGCTGGCGCACGGCCGGCGACCCAGGTGACACGCCTGTCGTGCGAGCCGCTGGCGGAAATGCCCGGCAAGGTTGTGACCACCTTGCAGGTGGACTTCCCGCCCAACGGTTTCACCCCAGCGCACCGTCATCCCGGTGCGGTGACTGCGATCGTCCTCAGCGGCCGCGTCCGTTCGCAGATGCAGGGCCTGCCGGCGCAGACCTACGCCGCGGGCCAGACCTGGTTCGAACCCAGCCGCGAGTTGCACCTGTTCGCCGAGAACCCTAGCACCAGCGAACCTGCGCGGTTGCTGGCGGTCATCGTCAGCGACGAGCACTGCGGCCCACTGGTGATCCCCGAGCCGAGCGCCGACCACGGCCATTGATGATTCGCGAAAGGAGACTCGCATGACCCCGTTCACCCCTTTCAGTGCTGCCCAGCTCGACGCGACCGTGGCGCGCCTCGGCCTGCCGCCGCAGCGCCCGGCTGCGACGCTGGAGAACCTCGATCGGCTGATCGTCGTGGCGCTGCACCAGTTGCCCTTCGAAAACCTCGACGTGCTGCTGGAGCAGCCCATCCTGATCGAGCCGGATGCGGTGTTCGCCAAGGTCGTCGAGCAGCGGCGAGGTGGCTACTGCTTCGAGCTGAACAGCCTGTTCGCCCGCCTGCTGAGCAGCCTGGATTACCGGGTGACGCTGCTGGTCGCACGGGTGCGCTGGGGGTTGCCGGCAGAGGCGCCGCTGACGCCGCAGACGCACTTGCTGTTGCGGGTCGATCTGCCTGAAGGGCCGCACCTGGTGGACATCGGCTTCGGCGGCCCGGCATCGCCTCGTGCGTTGCCGCTGCGGCTGCACGAAACGTTACCCGGAGGCTGGCAAATAACCGGCGCGGTCGATGGCGAACTGGAGATGGCGACGCGCTCGCCGTCGGGTTGGCAGACGCTCTATCGCTTCACTCTGGAGCCGCAGCACTGGGCCGACTACGGCATGCGCAACTGGTACACCTCGACCTATCCGCAGAGTGTGTTCCGCCACTCCCTGCGCGTGGCGCTCAGCGAGGAGGGCGCGCGGCTGTCGCTGCTCAATGGGCAGTTCAGCCGAAGAACTGTGGACGGTGCGGTCGAGCAGCGCAACATCGATGACGTCGACGAACTCCTTGCCGTGTTGTGCGAGCGCTTTCACCTGCAACCGCTGGCAAGCGTTGCGCCGGCGCTGCGCGCACGCCTGGCACAACTGCTTCAGCCAAGCGCCTGAGCGGCGCTTACTGAGCGGCGCTGGCGGGGATATCCGGCGCCATGCCGATTGCCAGTCGGACGATGCGCCCAGGCAACTGGTCGCGCTGGAGTTCGCCGCCGGGTTTGCCGTCAAACCGGCTGCCGTCGATGTCCGAGGCGTAGCACTCGAGGATGCGTCCACCCGAAGCCGACGCCGAAAGTACCCAGCGGCAACGACCGTCGAAGATGCGTGCTCCGCGTTTGGGCATTGCGTCGCGGTTTGTGGAGAGCCGGCTGCGGATCGCCAGGTTGGCGAAGCTGATGTCGGGGGCTATGGCGTCGTCGGGGTGGCTGGCGGATTCGCCATCCATCTCGATGAGGATATGGCTGAGCACCCGCCTGCAGCCGTCGCTGCGCAGGCTCAAGGGTACCTGGTAGCTGACCCGGTAAGGCCGCGAGCTGTGCCCGGGCGTGGCGAAGATGCGTTGGGTAAGGCTGTCGCCGGCCGGGGCGTCGCAATGCGTGCCTTCGGGCATGGAGTAGCGTGCGTCACCCGCCAGGGCGAAGTCGCCGGGCAGGTCGGCCTCCAGGGTGAATTCGTCGCTCGCGCAGCCGCCCAGGGCAAACACCGTCAGGGCCAGAAGGGGGCGCCAGGAGAGACGGCGAGATGAAAGGGAAAGCATGGGAGTGTCCTGCGGCAGTCGAGGCTGCGCAGGAGCATCCACCGATCAGCGGAGCGCCTGAATCGGATTGGTCTGTTCTATCGGTAGGAAAGCGGCCTGCTGGACAAGCGCCAGGGCGACTCAGCCGATCACCCCGAAGCCGCGCGCCATCAGCGTCGCCAGCAACGGCAGGATCAGCAACGCCAGCAGTTCCACGCGGATGGTCATGATCACCAGCTTCGCCTGGCGTTCGCCGGGCTGCGGAACGCGCCCGGCCTTGAGCTCATTGCGCCAGTTGAGGAAGGTCATGGTCGGCAGGATCGACAGCAGTGCCACGAGTACGAACAGGCCGATCTTGGCGTGGAACAGGCTGTTGTGCAGGTAGTAATCGGCACCCTTGGCGAACCAGACGACGCGCGCGGCACCGGTCAGCAGCACCAGGCCGGCGCAGGCTCCATAGGCCAGGTCGACGATCACCAGGCTGCGTGCCCGCGAGAGGTCCAGCGGCAGGCGGAACAACTGGTGTTCCAGCACCAGCAGGGCGAACAGGATGAAGATCGACAGGTAGTGCAGGTAAGCGGCAATGGCTTGGGCCATGAGTGGGTCCTCTGCTGGGGCCTTTGTTCTGGTCAGGCTGAGGCCGGCGGCGCGCTGAAGCTTACCCGGTTGCGCCCGGCCTGCTTGGCACTGTAGAGCGCGGCGTCGGCACGCTCCAGTGCCTGGTCGATGTTCTCCGCGCTGCCGAGCAAGGTGCAGCCGATGCTCAGGCTGACCGGCAGCGGCCCGCAGGGAAGCTGCACCGGCTCGTGACCGATCAGCTCTCGCACGCGTTCGGCGACGCGCTGAACTTCTTCGCTGTCCTTCACCTTGAGCAGGGCGACGAACTCCTCGCCGCCCTGGCGCACCAGCAGGTCGTCCGGCCGCAGCGCGGCGCGCAGGCGCCGGGCGCATTCGCAGAGCACCAGGTCGCCGGCAGCGTGGCCATGCTGGTCGTTGATCGCCTTGAAATGGTCGAGATCGGCGTAGAGCACGCCCAGTTGTGCGTGGCTTTCCCGCGCCCGGCGGCATTCACGGTCCTGGAAGGTGAGCAGGCCGCCGCGGTTCCACAACTGGGTCAGCGGGTCGAGCAGGGCCTTGCGCTGCTCTCGGTCCATCTCCACGCGCAGGTCGCGATTGCTCTGGATCAGCGTGCGCAGTTGCAGGTAGCCCTCGGCGAGCGTGGCGAGGTCGCGGAAGTTGGCCTGCTGGGCCTGGCTCATGTTGCGCGGACGCGGGTCGACCATGCACAGGGTGCCGATGGCCTGACCATTGCCGGCGCGCAGCGGGCGCCCGGCGTAGAAGCGGATGTAGGGCGGGCCGAGCACCAGCGGATTATCGGCGAAGCGCTCGTCGAGGGTGGCGTCAGGCACCAGCAGGGTATCCTCGCCGAGAATCGCGTAGCCGCAGAACGACACGTCGCGCTTGGTCTCGGTGGCGTCCAGGCCGACGCGGGCCTTGAACCACTGGCGATCCTGGTCGATCAGGCTGATCAGCACGGTATCGACTTTCACCAGGTCCTGGGTCAGCTGGACGAGGGTATCCAGGTAGTGCTCGGCCGGGGTGTCGAGCAGGTTCATCTCATCCAGGGTCTGCTGACGCAGGGATTCGTCAACGGGAATGGGACAAGCCGGCATGGCATCTCCTCATACGGTCAGGGGCTGGCAGGCGCCTGCCAGGCGTCTTGGCGCGTCAGCCTCCAGGCGTAGCCGGCGAGGACCAGGGCGCGCAGCAACATGAAGCATAGGAAGGTTAGCCACAATCCGTGATTTCCCCAGCCTTGCAGGGCGAATCCCAGCGGCAGGCTGGCGGCGCAGGCGAGCAGCATGGCGTTGCGCATCTCGCGGGCGCGGGTGGCGCCGATGAACAGGCCGTCGAGCAGGTAGCTCCACATGCCGATCAGCGGCAGGCAGGCGAGGTAGGGCAGGTACTGGTCGGCGGTGGCGCGTACTTCGGGGATATCGCTCTGCAGCGCGATGAACAGGTGCCCGAAGAGACTGAAGAAGGCGACGAACAACAGGCTGGCGATCAGCGACCAGCCGCAGGCGACCACCAGCGAACGGCGCAGGGCGGTGCGGTCACGGCCGCCGATGGCATGGCCGCACAGTGCCTCGACGGCGTGGGCCAGGCCGTCGAGGGCGTAGGCGGTGACCATCAGGCCGTTGAGCAGCAGCGCGTTGGCCGCCACCGTGGCGTCGCCCAGCCGCGTGCCCTGCACGGTGAGCAGGAAGAACACGCCCTGCAGCGCCAGGCTGCGGATGAAAATATCGCGGTTGACCATCAGCAACGGCCGCCAACTGGCCCAGGCGCGCAGGCGCGACCAGTCCGGCTGGCCGGGGAAGCGCCGGAGTGCGCCGCGGGTCAGTGCCAGGCCGAGCAGGGCGCCGCCCCATTCGGCGGTCACCGCGGCCTTGGCCGCGCCGGCCACGCCCCAGCCCAGGCCCATCACGAACCACAGGCTGAGCACGATGTTGATGAGGTTGGTGGTCAACAGGATCGCCAGCGGTGCGCGGGCGTTCTGTGTGCCGAGGAACCAGCCGACCAGCGCGTAGGTGGCCAGCGCCGCCGGCAGGCCGAACAGGCGGATGTGAAAGAACTCCCGGGCCAGCGCATCCAGTTCGGCGGACGGTCGCATCAGCGCCAGCGCCGGGCTGGTCAAGGGCATCGCCAGCAGGCCGAGCAGCAGTGCCAGGCCGAGGGCCAGCAGCAGGCCCTGGCCGAGAATCCGCCGCAGTGCTCCGCCATCTTCACGCCCGGCCGCCTGGGCGGCGAAACCGGTGGTGCCCATGCGCAGGAAACCGAGCACGCCCACCAGCAGGGTATAGAGCCCGCCACCGACGGCCACGGCACCCAGTTGGTGGGCGTGCGGCAGGTGGCCGATCACCGCGCTGTCGACCAGGGTGACCAGCGGCACGGAAACGTTGGAGAGGATCATCGGCGCGGCAAGCGCCCAGACGCGGCGGTGGGTCGGCGAATGCCGCCAGGCTTCGAGCAGGGAATTCATTCAGGGCTCCTGAGCAGGCCCGCAGTATAGCGAGCCACCTCAGACGCGGGCGTTCCCCGTAGGAGCGAGCTTGCTCGCGAACCGAATAGCACCGTGCCTTGCAGGTTCGCGAGCAAGCTCGCTCCTACGAAAAGCACAAAAGACGCCGTTTTTCCCTGACGGATTGTTATTCAGGCAGTCTTCTTGCGGTAGGCGCAGTAGCCGGGGCGCGGGCCGACCTGCGGATGGTTGCGGCAGGTATCCGGACGCTTGGCGTAGACGCTGCAGAGGCGGGTCTTGCGGTCGAGGAAGTAGCAGTCGCCGTTGCTGGTGCGGGTCAGGGTGAAGATGCCGCTCTTCTGGTTGAAGCGCTCGACGATGCCTTCCTTGAGCAGGCGCTTGGCGATGTTCTTCGCCGGTTCGTCGCGCTCGAATTCGTCGACGACACCGATACGGATCAGGTCGTTGACGTTGACTTCCGCCGGCATGGTGCAGCAGGTGGCGTTGCAGTCCTTGCACAGGCCCGAGGTGTACTTGGCCCAGGTTTCCAGGCGGTCCAGCTCGGCGTTGGCGATCAGCGGTGGTTTTCTCATGGCGGCGTGTCGGTGCGGTGGCGCGAAGGCGCGCATCATAGTGGCCGGCGCGCAGAATTGCGCGGGCTTTCGACGACAGCCGGCGGCAAACCGACGAGCTGGGCCGGCAGGCGCTTCAGCGAAGCGCCAGGGCCGGGATTGCGCCGTTATCGCGCAGGTAGTCCTTGAGGCTCGGGTAGCAGAGCAGGAACCAGGGCGTGAAGCGCTGCGGTTGCGCGGCCATCTCGGCTTCCAGGGCGGGCAGGGCGACGTAGCGGAAGTCATCGGCCTCTTGCGGATCGGGCCGCGGCAGTTGCTCGTCGATGGCGCCGAACAGGTGGCCGTACTCGTTCTCGGTCATGCCGTTGGCCAGCTCCAGCCGGTAGCTGAACTCGAACAGCTTGTGCAGCGTGAGCTCGATGCCCATCTCTTCGCGCAGCCGGCGTTCGGCGGCGTGCCGAGCGGATTCGCCGGGGTAGGGATGGCCGCAGCAGGTGTTGCTCCACAGCCCACCACAGTGGTACTTGCCTGCCGCGCGGCGCTGCAGCAGCAGTTCACCGGCAGGGTTGAAGACGTAGACCGAGATGGCGCGGTGGCGCAGGCCCCGGTGATGGGCCTCGTGCTTTTCCATCGTGCCAGTCGGCTTGTCGAACTCGTCGACCAGGATCACCTGGATATCGGTCATGGCAATTTCCTGCGGGCGAAGCATCCCTGCTCAGCGTAGAACGCTGGCGCTCAGCCCTTGCGAATCATCCAGATGCCAACGGCGATGGCGGCCATGCCAGCGACTTTCAGGGTGCTCACCGGGGCTTCCTTGAAACCGGCCCAGCCGAAGTGGTCCAACGCCAGCGCCATGCCCAACTGGCCGGCGAGCACCAGCACCATGAACATCAGTGCGCCCACGCGCGGCGCGGCGAAGGCGGCGATGAAGATGAAGAACATCCCCAGGAAACCACCGCACCACTGCCACCAGGGCATTCCGCGCATCGCTGCGAGGCTGGGGAATTCGCGGTTGGCCAGGGTCAGCACAAGCAGGCCGAGCATGCCGACGAAGAAGGAAATCAGCGCGGCGGCCAGCACACTGGACACTTGCTTGGCGAGCTGGCCGTTGATGCCCGCCTGAAGCGGCAGGCAGGCACCGGCGATCAGCGGCAGGACGAACATCCACCAGGGGGGCGTGGGCATGGGAAACTCCGGAAACGGTTCGCGGGCAGGGCAGCGAAGGGCCGTCCTGCGGTCGAATGATGAAATGTAGCCGCGTAGTATGCACCAGACCGGAGCATCTCTCCCGTCCCGATGGAGACCCCGACCATGGCCACCCGCGCTTCCCGTGTCCTCAGTGTCCGCATCGAGCGGGCCCGTGACGCAGCCTACGATTTTCTCGCCGAGCCGAAGAATTTCCCTTATTGGGCCTCTGGCCTGTGCAGTGCCATCGAGCTGCTGGAGGGCGACCTCTGGCTGGCGACGACGCCCCAGGGACCGATGCGTGTGCGCTTTTCGCCGCGCAATGGCTTCGGCGTACTGGACCACGACGTGCTGCCGGAGCAGGCGCCGGCCATCCACATTCCACTGCGGCTGATCGCCAATGGCGATGGCTGCGAGCTGCAACTCACCCTGCTGCGCCAGCCGCAGATGGACGACGCCACCTTCGAGCGCGAAGCCCAGTGGGTCGAGCGCGACCTGCAGGCGATCAAGGTGTTGCTGGAGGGGTGACTGCTCGGACCTGCAGGAGCGCCCCATGGGCGCGAGCCCAGGGTGGGATTCCGGCACTGTCTCAAGCGATCGCGGATGAATCCGCTCCTACCCACATGCTGAGCCTGGTGTAGGAGCAACTGTCTTCTCTGGATAGTCCGTCGCTGTGTCTTCCCCCCTCACCCCATCCCTCTCCCTCAGGGAGAGGGGGCAGTCCGAGCCGACTGACGCGAAGGTTTCATCCTGCACCGAACGGTCCCCTCTGCTCTTGGGAGAGAGAGCCAGGATGAGGGATGGCCCAAGCGCAGAGGTATCTCGCAGGAGCGGACTGCGTCCGCGATGTCTTCCCCCGCAGCTCCAGCGTCGGGCGGTTCGCGAGCAAGCTCGCTCCTACAGGGAGCGATGGCGAGGTGTTCGGCACCTGAAGCGGACATTCACGTAGGAGCGGACTGCGTCCGCGATGACTTCCCGGCTGCTCCAGAGCCGGGTGGTTCGCGAGCAAGCTCGCTCCTACAGGGAGCGCTGGCGAAATGTTCGGCACCTGAAGCAGACATTCACGTAGGAGCGGACTCTGTCCGCGATGGGCCTCCGGCTACGCCAGGGCATCATGGATAACGTCGTTACAGCCGCGCCGCCAGCTCCGCTCCCTCGCGGATCGCCCGCTTGGCGTCCAGCTCCCGCGCCACGCTGGCGCCGCCGATGACGTGGTAGCGCAGGCTCTCCGCCGCCAGCGTCGGCTGCAGTTCCAGCAGCGGCTCCTGGCCGGCGCAGATCACCACGTTGTCTACGGCCAGGCATTGCTCCTGACCATCGACGCTGATGTGCAGGCCATCATCGTCGATGCGCAGGTACTCGACGCCGCCAAGCATCCGCACAGCGTGATGCCTGAGGTGCGCTCGGTGCACCCAGCCGCTGGTCTTGCCCAGACCGGCGCCCGGTTGCCCGGCCTTGCGCTGCAGCAGCCAGAGCTGACGATGGGGTGCGGCGGCAATGGGCGCGATCAGTCCGCCTGCCGTGGCGTTGTCCAGGTCGATCCCCCATTGGCCGAGCCATTCGCCGAGCGGCTGTGGCCCCTCGCGTTCAGTGAGCAGGAAGCTCGCCACGTCGAAACCGATGCCGCCGGCACCGATCAGCGCGACCTTCGCGCCCACCGCTGCGCCGCGCAGCACGTCGAGGTAGCTGAGCACCTTGGCGTGGCCGATGCCGGGGATCGACGGCGTACGCGGCTGGATGCCGGTGGCGACTATTACCTCGTCGTATTCGCCGCGCAGTTCGCCACGAGCGATCCGCCGGCCCAGTTGCACCTCGACGCCGAGTTCCTGCAGACGAACGGCGAAGTAGCGCAGCGTCTCGTGGAATTCCTCCTTGCCCGGTACGCGCTTGGCCAGGTTGAACTGTCCGCCGATCTCCCCGGCGGCCTCGAACAGCGTCACTCGGTGGCCACGCTCGGCGGCAACGCAGGCGGCGGACAACCCCGCCGGCCCGGCGCCGATCACTGCGATGCGCTTGTGCACGCGCGCCTTGCGGTAGCGCAGTTCGGTCTCGAACGCCGCACGCGGGTTGACCAGGCAACTGGCGCGGCGGTTGGCGAAGGCGTGGTCAAGGCAGGCCTGGTTGCAGGCGATGCAGGTGTTGATTGAGGTCGCCCGACCGGCGGCGGCTTTTGCCACGAACTGTGGGTCGGCCAGCAACGGCCGGGCCATGGACACCAGGTCGGCGTGGCCTTCGGCGAGCAATTGCTCGGCGACTTCCGGCGTGTTGATGCGGTTGCTGGCAATTACCGGTACGCGCAACTCGCGGCGCAGGCGTGCGGTGACCTCGGCGAAGGCCGCGCGCGGCACCGAGGTGACGATGGTCGGCACCCGCGATTCGTGCCAGCCGACGCCGCTGTTGAGCAGGTCGATGCCGGCGCCTTCGAGGGCTCGCGCAACGGTTCGCACCTCGTCCCAGCTGTTGCCGCCTTCCACCAGGTCGAGCAGCGACAGGCGGTAGCTGATGACGAAGCGCTCGCCCAGCGCGCGGCGAGTGCGGCGGACGATCTCCAGCGGCAGCCGCATGCGATTGCCCAGGTCACCGCCCCAGCGGTCGTCACGCTGGTTGGTGCGCGGGCAGAGGAACTGGTTCAGCAGGTAGCCTTCGCTGCCCATGATCTCCACGCCATCGTAGCCCGCGGCATGGGCGAGCTTCGCGCAGCGCACGAAAGCGGCGATGGTGCGCAGGATGCCGCGCTCGGACAGCTCGCGCGGGGCGAACCAGCTGATCGGTGACTTCACCGCTGAGGCCGAGACGACCAGCGGGTGATAGCCGTAGCGCCCGGCATGGAGGATCTGCAGCAGGATGCGTCCGCCCTCGCGGTGTACCGCCTGGGTCAGGCGGCGGTGTGCCGGCACCTGCAGGCCGCTGGTCAGGCTGCTGCCAAGCGGTAGCAGCCAGCCTTCGCGGTTTGGCGCAAAGCCGCCGGTGATGATCAGCCCGACGCCGCCGCGCGCCCGTTCGCGGTAGTAGGCCGCGAGCTTGCCGAAGTCCCACAGGCGGTCCTCCAGGCCGGTGTGCATCGAGCCCATCACCACGCGATTGCGCAACTGGATGGAGCCCAGATCGAGTGGGGCGAGCAGGTGAGGGTAGGGGGCGGCGGACGACATGGATGAGCTCTTGGGCAATCAGGTCCTGCCACCCTAATGGGCCGGCGGTGGGTCGGTTAACGGCCCGGCTGCCGTGCCGTTCGGGCATTTCGGTCAAGCGCTTCGGTTGACAGACTGGCTACAGGTTCCAGACTGAACCTTATGGCAGGGCCTCGTGCCCCGATCGCAGGCTGAAGTGACGGAGGTCGTCATGAAAGCGATAAGAAGAAGACATGCGCGCCATTACCTGCTCGCTGCCCTCATCGGCGTGGCCCTGCTCGGGCTGCACGAAACCCTCCAGCCGGATCGGCAGCAGTCCGCCTGCCGCCCCGACGGTGACAGTATCTCTTGCGCCTACCCGCCCGTTGCCCATTTGGGGGTATTCGGCAGTGCGTTCTGAGTGACGTACTGACGCGCGTCAATGCGCCGCAAATCGACGGCGTGCATGGTCTGCCCCGCTCAAAGCTGGCGCAACGCGCCCGCTTGGCTATCTTTTAAGCAGCAAGGGTTCGGCTATGCACCGGACGTACGCTGCCTGATCAGGAGACGCACGATGGATATGAACCGTCGGCAATTTTTCAAGGTCTGCGCCGTGGGACTCGGAGGTTCGAGCCTGGCTGCACTCGGGATGGCACCCCCGGATGCATTCGCCGACCAAATCCGCCATTTCAAGCTTGCGCGCACTGTCGAGACCCGCAACACCTGCCCGTACTGCTCGGTAGGTTGCGGCATCCTGCTGTACAGCCAGGGTGATGCGGCGAAGAACGTCGCGCAGAACATCATTCATATCGAGGGTGATTCCGATCACCCGGTCAACCGCGGCACGCTCTGCCCCAAAGGCGCTGGCCTGCTGGACTTCGTCCATAGCCCGAACCGCCTGAAGTATCCCGAAATCCGCGAAGCCGGCTCCAGCGAGTGGAAGCGCATCGGCTGGGACGAGGCGCTGGATCGCATCGCCAAGCTGGTGAAGGACGACCGCGACGCCAACTTCATCGCGAAGAACGCCCAGGGCCAGACGGTGAACCGCTGGCTGACCACCGGCTTCCTGGCCGCGTCGGCGTCTTCCAACGAAGCTGGCTACATCACCCACAAGGTGATGCGTTCCCTCGGACTACTGGCGTTCGACAACCAAGCGCGTGTCTGACACGGCCCGACGGTGGCAAGTCTTGCCCCGACGTTTGGCCGTGGAGCCATGACCAACCATTGGACCGACATCAAGAATGCCGATCTGATCCTGATCATGGGCGGAAACGCCGCTGAAGCGCACCCGTGCGGCTTCAAGTGGGTGACCGAAGCCAAGGCGCACAACAAGGCGCGCCTGCTGGTGGTCGACCCGCGATTCACCCGTTCCGCTTCGGTGGCCGACTATTACGCGCCCATCCGCACCGGCACGGACATCGCCTTCCTTGGCGGCCTGATCAATTTCCTTCTGGAAAACGACAGGTACCAGAAGGAATACGTGCACAACTACACCGACGTTTCCTTCATCGTGAAGGAAGGCTTCGGCTTCGACGACGGCCTGTTCAATGGCTACGACGCGGAGAAGCGCACCTACCCGGACAAGTCCTCCTGGCAATACGAGCTGGGCGAGGACGGTTTCGCCAAGGTCGACCCGACCCTGACGCACCCGCGCTGCGTGTTCAACCTGATGAAGCAGCACTACAGCCGCTATACGCCGGACATGGTGAGCAACATCTGTGGCACGCCCAAGGACATGATGCTCAAGGTGTGGGAGGAAATTTCCACCACCGCGGCGCCGGGCAAGGTCATGACCATCATGTACGCCCTGGGCTGGACCCAGCACTCGGTCGGCGCGCAGATGATCCGCACCGGTGCGATGGTCCAGTTGCTGCTGGGCAACATCGGCATGCCTGGCGGCGGCATGAACGCCCTGCGCGGTCACTCCAACATCCAGGGCCTGACCGACCTCGGGCTGCTGTCCAACTCGCTGCCCGGCTACCTGACCCTGGGCATGGATGCGGAGCAGGACTACAACGCCTACATCACCAAGCGCACCAGCAAACCGCTGCGCCCGGGGCAACTGTCCTACTGGCAGAACTATCCCAAGTTCCACGTCAGCCTGATGAAGTCCTGGTTCGGCAAGTCCGCCACCAAGGACAACAACTGGTGCTACGACTGGCTGCCCAAGCTGGACATGCCGGGCGCCGGCTACGACGTGCTGCGCTACTTCGACATGATGTACCAGGGCAAGGTCAACGGTTACTTCTGCCAGGGCTTCAACCCCCTCGCCTCGTTCCCCAACAAGGCCAAGGTCAGCGCTGCACTGGCCAAGCTGAAGTGGATGGTGGTGATGGACCCGCTGGCCACCGAAACCTCCGAGTTCTGGCGCAACGCCGGCGAGCACAACGACGTCGATACCAAGGCCATCCAGACCACGGTGTTCCGCCTGCCCACCAGTTGCTTCGCCGAGGAGGACGGCTCCATCGTCAACTCCGGCCGCTGGCTGCAGTGGCACTGGAAAGGCGCCGAGCCGCCGGGTGAAGCACGTACCGACATCGCCATCATGAGCGGGCTGCTGCATCGCCTGCAGGCGGCCTATCGCAAGGATGGCGGCGCCTTCCCCGACCCGATCCTGGGGCTCGACTGGCCGTACCTGACGCCGGACGAACCGACCCCGGAAGAGATCGCCAAGGAGTACAACGGCAAGGCGCTGGCCGACTTGGTCGATCCCAACAACGGCATGGTCCTGGCGAAAGCCGGCGAGCAGCTTCCGGCCTTCGCGCTGCTGCGCGATGACGGCAGCACCGCCAGCGGCTGCTGGATCTTCGCCGGTTCCTGGACGCAACAGGGCAACCAGATGGCCCGCCGCGACAACAGCGACCCATACGCCATGGGGCAGACCCTGGGCTGGGCCTGGGCGTGGCCGGCCAACCGGCGGATCCTCTACAACCGCGCTTCGGCCGACGTCAGCGGCAAGCCGTGGGACCCGCTGAAGAAACGTCTGGTGTGGTGGAACGGCAAGGCCTGGGGTGGCACCGACGTCCCGGACTTCAAGGCCGACGTGGCGCCGGAAGCGGGGATGAATCCGTTCATCATGAACCCCGAAGGCGTGGCGCGCTTCTTTGCCGTCGACAAGATGGCCGAGGGCCCGTTCCCCGAACACTACGAGCCGTTCGAGACGCCGATCGGCGTCAACCCGCTGCACAAGAACCCGCAGGCGATCAGCAGCCCGGCGGCGCGGGTGTTCAAGAACGACATGGAGCTGTTCGGCACGGCGAAGGAGTTCCCCTATGCCGCGACCACCTACCGGCTCACCGAGCATTTCCACTTCTGGACCAAGCATTGCCGTCTGAATGCCATCGTCCAGCCGGAACAGTTCGTCGAGATCGGCGAGGCGCTGGCCAAGGAGCTCGGCATCAAGGCCGGCGACCTTGTTAAGGTCTCCTCCAACCGCGGCTTCATCAAGGCGGTAGCGGTGGTGACCAAGCGTATTCGACCGCTGCAGGTCAACGGCCAGACCGTGCACCACGTGGGCATTCCCCTGCACTGGGGCTTCTCCGGCGTGGCGCGCAACGGCTACCTGACCAACACCCTGACGCCCTTCGTGGGTGACGGGAACACGCAGACGCCGGAGTTCAAATCCTTCCTCGTCAACGTGGAAAAGGCGTGAGGTGACGCATGAGTAGTCAAGACATCTACGCCCGCTCCGCCACGACCTTGCCGTCACCCTCGGTGCGGCACGAGCAGGAAGTGGCCAAGCTGATCGACGTGTCCAAGTGCATCGGCTGCAAGGCCTGCCAGGTCGCCTGCTCGGAATGGAACGAGCTGCGCGACGAGGTCGGCCACAACCACGGCACCTACGACAACCCGATCGACCTCACGGACCAGTCCTGGACGGTCATGCGCTTCACCGAGCATGAGAACCCGGCCGGCAACCTGGAGTGGCTGATCCGCAAGGACGGCTGCATGCACTGCGAGGAGCCCGGCTGCCTGAAGGCCTGCCCGAGCCCTGGCGCGATCGTGAAGTACGCCAACGGCATCGTCGACTTCAACCAGGACCACTGCATCGGCTGTGGCTACTGCATCACCGGCTGCCCCTTCAACATCCCGCGCATCTCGCAGAAGGACCACAAGGCGTACAAGTGCACCCTGTGTTCCGACCGCGTGGCGGTGGGCATGGAGCCGGCCTGCGTGAAGACCTGCCCGACCGGCGCCATCGTCTTCGGCACCAAGGAGGACATGAAGGAACACGCCGCCGAGCGCATCGAGGACCTGAAGTCCCGTGGCTTCGAGAACGCCGGCCTGTATGACCCCCAAGGCGTGGGCGGCACGCACGTCATGTACGTGCTGCACCACAACGACCAGCCTTCGCTCTACGCCGGCCTGCCCGACAAGCCGGCCATCAGCCCGATGGTCAGCCTGTGGAAAGGCCTGACCAAGCCGCTGGGCCTGCTGGCCATGGCGGGCGTGGTGCTGGCCGGGTTCTTCCACTACACCCGCATCGGCCCCAACCGGGTCGAGGAGGACGAGGAAGACGGTCCCGACCCGCAGGCGCCGGTGCACAAGGTCGATCCTTCGGTGCATGGCTACGATCCGCGTGATCCCCGCTGACTGACTTCCGCCTTCCTCCCGGGGGAGGCGGAAAAGGGCAGCAAGGAGCCCGACGACATGAAAAAAGATATCCAGCGTTACAACGCCAACGAACGGAGCAACCACTGGATGGTGGCCATTCTGTTCTTCCTCGCCGGCCTTTCAGGGCTGGCGCTGTTCCACCCGGCCATGTTCTGGCTGACCAACCTGTTCGGCGGCGGGCCGTGGACGCGTATCCTCCATCCCTTCCTCGGGGTGGCGATGTTCCTGTTCTTCCTCGGCCTGGTGATTCGCTTCGCCCACCACAACCTGGTGGAAAAGCGCGACGTGCAGTGGTTGAAGCAATGGCGCGACGTGGTCACCAACCGCGAGGAAAACCTCCCGGAAGTCGGCCGCTACAACGCCGGGCAGAAGCTGCTGTTCTGGACCCTGCTGCTGTGCATGCTGGTGCTGCTGGTGACCGGTCTGGTGATGTGGCGTGCGTACTTCAGCCACTTCTTCGGCATCGACATCATCCGCGTCGCCTCGCTGCTGCATGCTTTCGCTGCCTTCGTGCTCATCTGCAGCATCCTGGTGCACATCTACGCCGGTATCTGGGTGAAGGGCTCGATGGGCGCCATGCTCTATGGCTGGGTCAGCCGCGGCTGGGCGCGCAAGCACCACGCCGCCTGGCTCAAGGACGTGGACAAGGGCAAGGGGCACTGACGCTCGACGTAATCGCCGGCGGGCGCTGATCCTCCAGCCGGTACTGACAGTCCCTCTCCCTCCGGGAGAGGGGCAGGGTGAGGGGCTCCTTCGGCCCCCGCCCCCTTCAACAAGGAGTCCTGCGTGTCAGGCCGAATTCTCGAACCCGGGCAGATCGAAGCTGCCGCCAACATTCCCCCCCTGTTCAACCTGCCGTCTGCCGATCTGTTCTCCCGCCGCTCCGTCCGTCTGCGCCAACTGGCGCCGGGCAATCCCCTGCAGGGCTATCTCGAACTGATCGCCGGTGTCTGCGACATCCAGCAGGCGCTGCTCGATCGCAAGCTGTTCCTGCCCTCGCCGGACGCCGCCGCTTTGGCGCGCAGCCGTGAGCACCGCATGCCGCCGCTGGCCTATGAAGTGCTGGTGCGGGAGGGCGCCTGGCTGCCGCTGCTGGACGCCTTCCTCGATGCTTATGAACTGACCGCCAACCCGGCGGTGGTCGAAGCACTGAAAACCCTGCGCAGCGCAGACTCCGGCCAGCGCAAGGCCTGGGCGCTGGGGCTGCTCAACGGCCAGTTCGACCTGTTGCCGCCGGCGCTGGTGCCGTTCCTCGGCGCCGTGCTGCAGGTCGCCTTCAGCCAATGGTTGCTGCAACTGCCGGACGACACCCTGGCCGAGACCGACAGCCAGACCCTTTGCCCGGCCTGCGGCGCGCCGCCGGTGGCGGGGATGGTCCGCCATCAGGGCAAGCACGCCGGCCTGCGTTACCTGTCCTGCTCGCTGTGCTCTTGCGAATGGCACTACGTGCGCGTGAAGTGCAGCCACTGCGCCGAGAGCAAGGGCCTGACCTACTACTCGCTGCAGCGTGAAGGCGTGGCCAGCGACCAGGCGCCGCTCAAGGCCGAGACCTGTCCGGGCTGCCAGTCCTATCTCAAACAGTTCTACCTGCAGCACGACAAGCACGCCGAGGCCCAGGCGGACGACCTGGCCAGCCTGGCGCTGGACATCCGCCTTGCCGAGGATGGCTACCTGCGCAGCGCGCCGAACCTGCTGCTGGCGCCCGGCGGCGGTGGCTGAATCTGCTCTTCGTAGGGCGCATAACGCGGCACGCGTTATCCGCCATCAGCTTCGTCTCGGCTGGGGTGGCGTATAACCGCGAACGGTTATACGCCCTACACTGACTCCAGCCATCGACTTCGCATTAAGGTTCGTCCATGACCTCGGTACGCCTGCCCTCCATCGACCGGCTGCTGCGCAGCCCGGCCTGCCAGCCGTTGCAGCAACGCTATGGCCGCGAGGCCCTGCTCAAGACCCTGCGTGACTTGCTCGAAGAACTGCGCGAACCGATGCGCCACGGGCAACTGGCCGCCGTCGAACTGGAAGACTCGGTGCTTGCCGGCCGCGCGGGCGAGCGGCTCGCCGCGCACCACGCCAGCCGTGTGCGGCGGGTGTTCAACCTGACCGGCACGGTGCTGCACACCAACCTCGGCCGCGCCCTGCTGCCGGAGGAGGCCATCGAAGCCATCACGCTGGCCGCGCGCTATCCGCTCAACCTCGAGTTCGACCTCGCCACTGGCAAGCGAGGCGATCGCGACGACCTCATCACCGGGCTGATCCGCGAGCTGACCGGTGCCGAGGCTGTCACCGTGGTCAACAACAACGCCGCCGCGGTGCTGCTGGCGCTCAACAGCCTGGGGGCGCGCAAGGAGGGCATCATCTCCCGCGGCGAGCTGATCGAGATCGGCGGTGCCTTCCGTATCCCCGACATCATGTCCCGCGCCGGCGTAAAGCTGATCGAGGTCGGTACCACCAACCGCACCCACGCCAAGGACTACGAAGCCGTCATCGGCCCGCGCTCGGGCCTGCTGATGCGTGTGCACACCAGCAACTACAGCGTGCAGGGCTTCACTGCCAGTGTCGCCACACCGCAGCTGGCGCAGATCGCCCACGCCCACGGCCTGCCGCTGCTGGAGGACCTGGGCAGCGGCACGCTGGTCGATCTCACCCGCTGGGGCCTGCCCAAGGAACCCACCGTGCAGGAAGCCCTGCGCGACGGCGCCGACATCGTCACCTTCAGTGGCGACAAGCTGCTCGGCGGCCCGCAGGCCGGGCTGATCCTCGGCAGCAAGGAACTGATCGGGCGGATCAAGAAGAATCCGCTCAAGCGCGCCCTGCGTGTGGACAAGCTGACCCTCGCCGCGCTGGAGGCCGTGCTTAACCTGTATCGCGATCCGGACCGCCTCGCCGAACGTCTCACCAGCCTGCGCCTGCTCAGCCGCGCGCAGGCCGATATCCGTGTTCAGGCCGAGCGCCTGGCGCCAGCCCTGGCGGCGCTGCTGGGCGAGAGCTGGAGCGTCGGCGCCGTGGATGCCCTGGGCATGATCGGCAGCGGTGCGCAGCCCGTCGCCCGTCTGCCCAGCGCCGCACTGTGCCTGCGACCGAACCAGCCCAAGCGCCAGCGCGGCCGCGCGCTGCTGGACCTGGAGGAGCGCCTGCGTTGCCTGCCGATCCCGGTGCTCGGGCGCATCGATGACGACGCGCTCTGGCTCGACCTGCGCCAGCTCGATGATGAGCCCGGCTTCGTCGCGCAGCTGCCGCTGCTGGCCGAGGCAAAGGCGTGATAGTCGGCACCGCCGGGCACATCGACCACGGCAAGACCTCGTTGCTGCGCGCCCTCACGGGCGTCGAGGGCGACCGCCGTCCGGCCGAGCGCGAGCGCGGCATCACCATCGACCTGGGGTATGTCTATGCCGACCTTGGCGACGGCGCGCTGACCGGCTTCATCGACGTGCCGGGCCACGAGCGCTTCGTCCACAACATGCTCGCCGGCGCCAGCGGCATTGATCTGGTGCTGCTGGTGGTTGCCGCCGACGACGGCGTGATGCCGCAGACCCGTGAACACCTCGCCATCGTCGAGTTGCTCGGCATTTGCCGTGCGATGGTCGCGCTGACCAAGGCCGACCGGGTATCGGTCGAACGGCTGGAGCGGGTTGCGGCTGAAGTGCGTGAGCTGCTGGCGCCAGGCCCACTTGCCGGCGCGCCGATCTTCCCGCTGTCCAGCGTCAGCGGCGAGGGTATCGAGGCGTTGCGTACCGCGCTCGCCGATGCCGCCCGCAAGACCCGCGAGCGTACCGCATCCGGTGGCTTCCGCCTGGCATTGGACCGAGCCTTCAGCGTCAGTGGGGCCGGTGTCGTTGTCACCGGGACCGCCTTTGCCGGCACCGTGAATGTCGGTGATGAGCTGCTGCTGGGTAACGCTGGCCGCCGTGTTCGCGTGCGCGGCCTCCACGCACAGAACCGCGAAGCGCCGCAGGCCCAGGCCGGCCAGCGGGTGGCGGTGAACATTGCCGGTGAGCGCCTGAGCCTCGAGCAGATTCATCGGGGCGACTGGCTGACCGCCGCCGAGCTTCATGCGCCCACCACACGCATCGATATCGAGCTGGACTTGTTGGCCAGCGAAACCCGCGCCTTCGCCCACTGGACGCCGGTGCATGTCCACCTGGGTGCGCAGGACGTCACCGGCCGTGTTGCGCTGCTCGAAGGTGAGCGACTGCAACCCGGCGAGCGCGCCTTTGCGCAGTTGGTGCTGAACGCTCCCAGTCACGCCGTGCATGGCGACCGCCTGGTGCTGCGCGATCAGTCCGCGCAACGCACTCTCGGTGGCGGCCGCGTGCTCGACCCCTTCGCCCCCGCGCGCAATCGCCGCAGCCCGGAGCGCCTGGAACAGTTGCGCGCCCTGCAGGGCAAAAGCCTCGAAAGCGCCTTGCCAACATTGTTGGCACACGCCAGCAATGGCCTCGATCCCGTGCTGCTGGCGCGCCAGTTCAATCGACCACGCGACGGCTGGCAGTTGCCCGGTGAACTGGTCGAAATCAGCACCCGGCTCGGCGCGCGTCTGTTCGCGGCGGAGCGCTGGTCGGCGTTGCAACGGCAACTGCTCGACGCGCTGCAACGCTTCCATGTCGAAGCCCCGGACGAACTCGGCCCCGACCGCGACCGACTGCGTCGTTACGCGTTCTCGCCGCTCGAGCGCCCGGTATTCATTGCCCTGCTGGAAAGCCTGCTGACCACCGGCGCGGTCGACAGCAGTGGTCCCTGGCTGCACCTGCCGGACCATCGCGTACAACTGGGCGAGGCCGACGAACAGCTGCGTGAGCGCCTGTGGCCGTTGCTGCTGGCGGGTGCCTCCGATCCACCCTGGGTGCGTGACCTCGCCCGCGAGTTGAAGGCAGAGGAGGGCGACGTGCGCCTGCTACTGCGCAAGCTGGCCCGTCTGGGCCAGTTGCACCAGGTGGTGAAAGACCTGTTCTACCCCGAAGAGACCCTGCAGCAACTCGCCAGCCATGCCCTGCAACTGCGTGATGACGCCGGCATCATCCGTGCTGCCGCCTTCCGCGACCGCATTGGCATTGGCCGCAAACGCTGCATTCAACTGCTGGAGTACTTCGATCGTATCGGCTTCACCCGCCGCTTCGGCAATGAGCGGCGAATCAGGGCCGACTCGGCGCTGGCGCAGGCCAGTGGCTCTGGTTGAGAGCGCTGCCAATCGCCGCAGCAGTTCACCTCCAGCACGCGCTCAGGTCAGAATGGCGGACCGATAGCGCTACTCGCGCTGACGGAGATCGTTTTCCCAGGGAGTCGGGTCATGCGGGGTCTCGCCGTTCTGCTGTGCTTTTGCTTCACCACCATCGGCCACGCCGCCACGCTGAACAAGTGTGACGATGGCCAGGGGCATCTCACCTTCACCCAGCAAGCGTGCGCGGACGGCACCGGTGGTGAGCGGATCAAGGTGCCGCCGGCAACCGAGGGCATGCGGATCGGCCCGCCGCCCGGATCGGAACCATCGAGGGCTGATGCAAGCGGCAACATCGGCGAGGTTGGCGCAGCGGTTCCGCCCTCGGCGCCTGTAACTGGCGCAGCAGCGGGCGTGCAGGATGGCTACTCGGTGGTCGGCGCCGATCCCGCATCGGCCTGTGGCCCCATGACCGAGAAGGAGATCCGCGCCGCCACTGTGCGCAAGCAGGTCCTTCCCGGAATGCAGGCGCGGGATGTGCAGAGCGCCTGGGGTTCTCCCAGCCGCAAGGCCGGTGGCCGCTGGATCTATCAGATCGATGACTGCATGGCCTGGTTCGTCAATCTCGACGGCAACGACTGCGTTACCGGCACCAGCAAGGGCGACAGCCCGGTTGGCCTGCGCTGCGACGATCTGAAGTGGCGGCAGCGCCAGGAGCGTGAGCACAACGCGGGTGGCTCGGCCCGCTAGTACCGCGTGACTGTTGGCTGCGGCATCAGCAGAAGCCGCCATCCACGCGCGCCTCGAGCGCCTGGTTCACGACCGTAGCGCATTGCCGCTGGCCGGGTGCGGCAGAGACTAGTGCTGCGGCAGAACCTGGTCGACCCGTTGCACCAGATAACCGTAGAACGGATTGGACGTCACCCGCTGGAACAGGTCCAGCCCGGCAATCAGCACGCCGCGCTCACCGCGCGGGGTGAGCGTGCCCAGGCGGATGCCGAAGTCTTCGCCGGCGTCCGGGTGCTGGCCGTAGAGTGCATCGTCGGGTGGGAAGGGCAGCGCCACGTGGGACAGGGAGAACAGCTCCGGCGGATAACTCGCCGCCAGCGCCTGGCGTTCCTGCTTTTGGCTGTGGGCTGGCGTGTGCAGGGTGGTGGCACGGCTGTCCTGGGGGCTGTTGGAAATCACCGTCAGGTCGTAGTTGCGCTCGCGCTCGGGCAGTAAACGGTCGCCGAGCGTGGCCATCTCCGGGCGCAGCAACGGGCCATAGTTCAGCGAGCGGTTGAGGTCGAAGATCACCAGCTCGCTGCCGTTGGCCGGCAGGCGCTCGTAGAGGTTGCTGATGACCGCGGGAGTACTGACGGTGCTGTCGGCGAGCGACTGGAAGGTGAGGATCGGCGGCAAGCGCGAGAGCTGGCCGCTGCGGCTGGCAGCATCCAGGCTGCGCTGCAGGGCGTCCGTCAGCTCCACGGTCTGGCGCGCCGCGGTGATGGGAAAGGAGTTGTACTTGAAGGGGTTGAACTCCGGCAGCACATTGAGCCACGCGGCCTTGGCGAAGGCCGGCAGCACCGCCGGCAAGCCGGCAAGCCCGGCGAACTGGGCATACCGAGTGACGCCGATCATCGGTGAGATCAGCACCAGTTGCTTCGGCATCACCAGGCTCGGGTCGGCCAGTGCATCCAGGCTGTACTTCATCGCCAGCGCGCCACCGTTGGAGAAGCCCACCATCAATAGCGGTGCTCCCTTGGGCAGTTGCGCAGAGGCCTCGCGCACTGCGAGCCGGGTAGCGGCCATCCAGTCTTCCCAGTCCGCATGGGTGAGCCCCGCCGGCACTGTACCGTGCCCCGGCATGCGGATGGCTATCACCACAAAGCCCTGTTGCCGCAGGTGCTCACCCAGGTGGCGCAGGCTGTAGGGCGAGTCGGTCAGCCCGTGCAACAACACTGCGGCGCCACGTACGACCCCGTTGGGGCGCGCCTCGTAGGAACGATTCCAGTCCGTGGCAAAGCGACCGGGATAAACCGCGCTCTGGTCGAAGTAGCGGTTGTAGGCCACGCGCTCGAAGGGTTGCAGGCTGGCCGTCATTTCCTCGCGCATGGTTTGCATCAGCCGGTCTTCGGCAGCCAGGTAGCCGGCCCAGTCCAGGCGATCGATCACGTCGCTGTGCAGGTCGTCCGGCACCCAGGTGTGCCAGGGCTCCAGTGCGGGGATGTTGCGCAGCGCGGCGACCCGCAGCCCGAGTGCCAGGACGGCGATGGCGAGGATGACAACGACCATCCATAGCAGAGCCCTGGTGAGTTTCGCGTTCAGCATGGAATTCCCTTGTCAGCGTGCGGGACAAGCATAATCCGCTGGCGCGACAAAGTTCGCCCGTGGATCAGATTGCCGAGACTGCCTCGACATACGCCGGGCTGCCGACGCCCACCTGGGCCCAGACGGGGCGCGTCTCGTGGCCCTGGCGATCGTACTGCTCATCGGCGTCCCACAACGTGATGATCTGCCCGGGGAACAGGTATTCGCTGTCGTTGAATTCGTGCGGGCCGGAGCCGTCGGCCGAGGCGATCAGTGAGAACAACTCCCCGGCCGGCAGCGAAAACACATCCACCCCCCGGTAGCGGGCAAGGTATTGCTCGCTCTGGGACAGGCCGATGAACCAGACGTGCCCCTGCTCGTTGCACTCGATCTGGATTGCTGCCTGGCAGAAATAGTCTGTCGTCCCGTTGGACGACTCCAGCGGGAAGCCGACGGCGGCCAAGGCGTCGCGCGCGAGGGAGCGCAGATCGCCGAGGCAGACCGGGCCAATGCCCTGGCGTGGGGAAATCTCGAGGATGGGTAGAGTTGGCTTCATGCCGTGCAGCTCCCTGAGGTACTGCTAGCGAGGGTAGAGCACAGGCTGGCAATTTGCCGTATTTTTCTGGCAAATAAGTGGCGATTTGATTCTATTTAGCCATGGCTTTGTGCTGGACAGTCGGAAAGCGCTTCTGCGATTTGCTCAACGCTGCGGCATCGCTGCGCTGGCATCCGCCATGGCAACAGTGGCAACATCCTGGCTCCCGCATCTGCCGCCACGCACGCGTAGCCGGCTTCTGACCAGGGAAGGCAATCACGCCCGGTGGCGTGGCCGGGCTTCAAACCCGGTGGGGGACGGCAGCCGTTCCTGGGTGAGTTCGACTCTCACTGCCTTCCGCCAATTTTCCCTGCTTCTCGCAACGCTCAGTGTTGAAAAAGTGGCGGAGGGCTTTTATCTCGAGCCTTCTGCGCGCGAGTGCGGAGCGAAGTGAAGTATTCATTGACGGCAGAGGCGGCTGGCATCGAGACCGAGCCGGCGATCAGCAGTCTCCGCAAACGTTGACGGTCCTCTTCCCGTAGTGCATTTGGCTGCGACGCATTTATCAGACTCATCTGGTCAATCTCCTCTCTGGTAGATGATTGATGTTGATTCCGCGCAGGGATTTCAGGCCGTAAGTCCCATCAGCACATCATGATTCCGTCCTGGGGAATAAGGTCCTTGCAGGCTTCCACTTCTTCCGGAGCGAGCACCTTCAGCGACTGGATGTTATGCCAGAACATCTCTTGTGGATAAGGCCGGCTAAGCATCTGGTCCATCACCAGGAAGTACGGGCGGCCGATGATCTGATCCAGCGGAGGCACCACGCCGACGATCTGGATGCAGTGCAGCTCCGGGGTTGGGTCGGCGTCGCAGGTGGTGGATACCAAAGCGTATTGGCCGAGCAGGGATACGGGGTTTTCTGATCCATATTGGGTCATGGCGATTCTCCTGAAGGCAAGCCGCGGGCTTTCAGTGTGTGAAATTGCCGAACTTCAACTGGTCCATTTCTGTGTCAGTAGCCAGCGCCTCAGGAGGGCGCTGTTGATCATGCATCGATCACCAATGTGCACAGTGGGTAGTTGCCCATTCACTGCCCACGCCAGGGCGAGCTGAAACTCGATACCGTTTCGTTCCGACCAGTGCTCGATGGTTTCCAGGTCCTGACGAATGTTCGGAGGCGCGTTGGAGTGCTTGTGATCCGGTTCCATGATGCTCTCCGGAGGTTTTTGGGACCACCGTGATCCATTTGATTTCGATGGGATCACGGTGGTTCCATTGTTGTCAAGACCACCGTGGTCCATCATCCGGCGATGAGCAGAGATGACCCCCAATTCAAACTCCGGATGCCGATTGAGCTGCGCTCGCAGGTCGATCAGGCTGCGCTCGCTTCTGGGCGATCTTTAAACGCTGAGCTGGTTGCCCGGCTGGAAGCGAGCTTCCTCACTGCAACGCCCGGCGACTCGTTGGTTTCCGCCGCGAGGGCGCGGGAGCTGATGGCGCTTGCTCGTGAAGGGCTTCCAACGATCATCAGGAATCGAGCTATCCGCGCAATAAATCGAGCCGTGTCGCTGGGGCATAGTGTGGCCAGTGTTTCTCTGCACGATCTCTCGCTGGCAGAAGGACTGTCGGAAATTGAGCGTTCAGAGCTGGCCCTGCCGTTAACCCAGGAGCTTGAAGCTGAGGGATACGAAGTGGCATGGGATGGGGCTTCGGCGATTCTGATCCGCTTCTGAGGCAGGCCATCCCGTGGGTGCAGAACCATCAAACACCCCATTCGTGAATTGAGGCAGGCATTCCCGAAAGGTCGAGACAAGCCATGGTCAGACTGGACCAGTTCACCGAAGAGCATCTGGAACTCAGCGACCTGTGGCGCTGGCAGGACGGCGTTCGCGAGCAGGCGTTCCTGGTGCCGCTGGCCACGGCGGCGGGGGTGGTGCCGGATGTTTCGTTGCTGCTGGTGAGGGCGCTGTTCCGGCTGCCGGTGGGCATCGAGTTGCAGGGGCTGCTGGCCTACGATCCGCTCGGGCAGGACGTGTACGCGGTACAGGTGCTGATCGGCCCCGAGAGCTTTTCCTTCAACAAGTACCTGCCGGAAGCTTCCTTCGAGGAGGTGCTGGCACTGGCGGATCACCTCGGGGTCGGCACGGGGGCCGTGCTGCCGGTTCGCTACAGCGTTGTTCGGGACGCGGTGCCCATTCGCGACGGCCACTTTACCTTGTGGGTGGGCGGTTAGCGGGTAGTCGCGCGTCCCTTGCGATGAAGCCACTCATCCACCACTGCCCCCATATCCACAGGCGCGCCACCGTGTATCCAGGCCATGAAGGCGCGGTCGAAGTGGAAGCTGTCACCGCAGTGCTCGGTCATGAATCGTCGGACGTTCTGGGTGTTGCGGTAGTGCGCATCCAGCGGGGTTTGCCGGGTGATCGGGTCACTGTGCCAGTTGAAGGTCATGGCGTTCAGCCTTCTGGAACGTAAAGGTTCTTCAGGTTGTGTTCGACGTCCTGCCAGTTTGCCATGGGACCAAGGTCCTTGATCTGCGGAGCTTTCCTGGACATGCCCTTGAGGTAGGCGTCGTAGCTCTTGAGGTTCTTTTCCTTGATGAGGAAGCTGGCCTGATTGTCGAGGACATCGGGCAGTTGAGTGGTGGCCCCCTGATCGTCGGCAAACTCTGCCATTTCGGCAAAAGAGTAAGCGCTTGGATTAACGGTTTTTACCTTACCGGACAGCGCGTAGCGAATGGTGTCCTTCATGGTTTCATCTGTTGCGAAGGTATAGATTTTGAGCTCTCCGCTTTTGGCGTTGTAGAGGCTGATATCGGTGGTCCAGGCGTTGTCTCCGGTCTTTACGGGATTGCTGGTGGCAATGAATCCGGCAATGGGACGCTTGAGGGCGTCTGTGGCGACGCGTGCCTGGATGCCCGGTAGTGCTTCGACAATTTTATCGAGGCGCTCGGCGGTAAAGTCGGTTTTGGTGCTGACCGTGGACAGTGTGCCGTTCATGTTGAATATCACGGCACCGAAGGCAAGGATGATGGGTATGCCGAGCAGTTCCAGAATTTTTGAGAGGGTCACGGTATTGGGCTCCCGGCATGGGCGATGGTCGCTGTGCAACTTGCAGGCTAGCCCAGGTTTTGAGGAGAGGCCGAGTGGCGAAAACAATGTGTGCTATTTGAACCGGGAAGTAGGGTTCTAAGGGCGTCTCGACGGACTGCCGGGAAGAGCTTGATAGGCGGCTGTAGGTCAGTCGGGGCGTTTTCTGCGGGAATGTCAGGGGCTTGCAGCCGATTTTCGGGGCGGTTGCCGTTCATGCCTGACGCTAGTGGCTACCGGCCCTGAGGGCCGGCGTCCTCGGCTTTCATTGCGTGCTGAGCATTTTCTGTTGCTGCGCCGAGTAATCATCGCTCTGCAGGCGTACGCGGGTGGGCTGGCGTTCGAGGTTGTCTTCGCCGAAGGATTCGCGGACAGGCGATTCGATGGCGCTGAAGTGACTGAAGTGCGGGGAGTCGGCGCAGCCGACCAGGGTGAAGCAGGCGAAGGTGACCACGGAGAGCTTGAGCATGGGACTTCCTCCTGAGGGGAGCCCCGAGCTTCGGCTGGGCGGATTAACGGCTGATTAACACGTGGTGTTCTTCAGCGGCTGTCCGGCCCCTGGATTTCTCCGCCGTGCGGCTCCGGGCTTTCGCAGCAGTGCTGGTGCGGCGACGGGCTGAGCGCGCGCCCGAGTATCTGCGCGACGACTTCGTCCTTGCCTTCGGTGTAGGCGTCGCGGTCGGTGGGGAAGCGCTGCGCCAGTTGGTGCTTGACCCGGGCATAGAGCCGGGCGTCTTCGGGGTGGCTGCGCAGCCAGTCACGAAACAGCAGGCGACGCGAGGCTTCGCCCAGGTCCATGACGTGGACGTGGTGGCTGCGCCCGCTGCCCAGCGGCGGCATGCCTTTGACGAAGAACATCCGGCTGGTGTCGGGGTTTTCCGCCCAGAACTGGTAGCCCAGCTTCTGCAGCGGCTCGATCAGGGCGTGCGGGTCGCTGCCCGGTGGCGGCAGCAGGAGGATGTCGATGATCGGCTTGGCGTCCAACCCCGGCACGGCAGTACTGCCGATGTGCTCGATGCCCAGGCCGGGAAGGCTGGCGGCCTGGGCGATGGCCGCGGCCTCTTCGCTGAAGCGCTGCGGCCAGCGGGGATCGGCAGCGACGACTTCGATGCGGTCCTCTTCGGCGTTGCTCCAGCGCTGGCCATCGAACTCGGGGACTTGCGGGGGCATGTGGCGACTCCTGGGGCGTGGGCGGTGGGGGCGAGGGTTGGAGAATTCCCGGGCTCGGGGAGTTCCGCAGGATTCCCCAGGGAGCGCCCGATGGGCTTCACTGCACCGGGAAGTCGAAGTAGGTCTTCGGGTACGGCTCGGCCTTCAGGGTGTAGTGCCACCACTCCGCGCCATAGGGCTCGAAGCCGTGCCGCAGCATGGCCTGGCGCAGGGTTTCGCGGTTGCGCGTCTGCTGCACGTTGACCAATGCCGTGCCGTGATGGGAGATGGGCCCGAAGAAATCGAACGGGCTGCCCATGTCCATTTCTTTCCCGGTTGTCGAGTCCACCAGCGTGAGATCGACGGTGCTGCCGCGCGAGTGCCCGGAGTGCTTGGCGATGTAGCCGTCGCGGAACAGCGCGGGCTTGTCCAGGTCGGGGTAGTAGCGGGCTTTCTGCCGGGTATCCTGCGGGTCGGCGGCCCAGCGGCGGAATTCATCCACCGCGCGCTGCGGGCGATAGCCATCGAAAATCTTCAGGGCCAGACCGCTCAGCGCGACGTCCTGCTCCACCGCGGCCAACGCCACGGCGGCTTCGCGGGTGAGGATGATTCGCGCTGTCCGGTAACCGTCGATGGGTTCTCCGACGAAGTTGTCGGTGCCGGCGTAGCGCACGTCATAGCGTGCGGACTTCAGTACCTGGTCGAGATAGACGAAGCCGTCCCGAGGCAGTTGTTCGGCGTACAGCGGCGTGCTGGCGAGCAGGCAGAGCAGGAACGCCAGGCACCAGCCCGCCTGCCTCATGGGCGCAGGGCCTGGACCCCGTCGTCGTCGGGGTCGAAGTTGTCCAGTTGCATGCGCCGGGCAAAGGCGTCCAGCGCGGCATCTCCCTGCAGGAACCGGCCGCGGGCAGCGGCCCAGTCGTCGGGTTTGAGGCGCACCATCCAGCCTTCGCCGTAGCAGTCCTGGTTGATCAGGCCGGGGCGGCGCACCACGGCTTCGTTACTGGCGAGTACGCTGGCATCCAGCGGGCTGCGTGCCGAGGAGGCAGCCTTGGCGAATTCCACCACGCCGAAACTGCGGTCACAGTCGATGTGCCAGCCATCGCGCTTGGGGGTGAAGGCGAAGATCTGCCCGTAGACAGCGCAACCGTAGGCCGTTAGGCCGAGGGTCACGGCGCCGCCTTCCTCCTCGCGCAGCCAGAGGTTGTAATCGGGGGCGTAGAGCAGGTCGTCGGGAAACTCCAGGCCGTGCAGCTTCACAGCGTCAGCACCCGGTCGTATTCGAGGATCATGCGCGCGAGCTCGCCGCCGCTGGCGATTTCGTCGACCTCTTCGATCAGCCGGCTTTCGTCGATGGCGATGCCCGGTGCGCGGCACATCAAAAGGCGCGCGCCGGCTTCCTTGGCCTGCTGGATGAAATGAGCGATGGGCTCGCCACCCTCGGCGGCGCAGAGGTGGTCGGCGATATCCTGGAAGGCCAGGCGTGTGCCTTCGCCGCTGAGGAACAGGGTGACCTGCGCATCCATGCAGGCCAGCAGTGTGGCTGTGTAGAAGGGCGCGGCGCAACGCGCCGGGGTGCTCGGGCCGCTGCTGACGATGATCAGCACACGCTGGGGCTCAGGCGTGGACAAGGGCTTTCTCCAGTTGGACCAGGGCGATACGCCGGCCCTGCGGATCGGCGCGTTCGACGATGCCCTGCGGCTTGTAGCCCAGGCGCGCGTAGAGCAGCAGGCCGGCGGCATTGGCGTTGAAGCAGGACACTTTCATGACCTGCGCCTTGTACTGGTCTCGCGCGAGATTCTCCATGACCTCGATCAGGTACTGCGCCACGCCATGCCGCCGCGCCCAGGGCGCAACCATCATGTTGCCCAGCGCGCAGAACTCGCTGGGTTGCCACTGGTAGAAGTTGGCGAAGCCGGCAAGACGGCCATCGAGCAGTGCCACCGTACTCCCGCGTCGCTCGGCCATGGCGGCGGCGAGCTGGCCGATGGTCAGCGGCCAGCTCGCCTTGGGGTAGCAGTAGAAGAGCTCGTCGGCGTCCTGGGGAAAGCCCACCACCTCATCGAGGTCGGCGGCGAGGGCGGGGCGATGTTGCAGGGCAGGCAGGTTCACGCGTTCTCCCGTTTCTGGCTACGACATCAGTGCGGCGGGTACTGGGCGATGACTTTCTGCACCGTCTCGCGGATCGCCGCTTCGCGCTCGGCGGGTGTCGGCGGGCTGCTGCGCATGATCTGCTCGCCGCTGCCTCGCCAGACCAGCTTGCCGTCCTTGCCGTCGAACATGTCGACCTGGATGGTGGCGACCTTGTAGGTCACGGTGCGGCTCTCGGCCATCGGTGGCGGGCCCCAGTAGCCACCCCAGTAACCGCCCCAGTAGCCGCCGGTGTAGGTGGTGACCTGGTCCTGGCGCTGGTCGACGATCAGGTAGGCGCGGATTTTCACATCGCCCGGGTTGCCGTCCTGGGCCTTGCGCAGGCCGCGCTGGTCGAACTGGTCGGCGACGGCGTCGCTGATGCGTTGCTCGGTAAGGTCGCTCTTGATGCGCGGGTCGTCCGGGCGGTATTCGAATGCCGGTTGTGCCCAGCTCCAGGTCTGGTAGCGGGCGAAGTCGCGCGAAGTGTCGTAGTCACGGCTGACGCTGGTGGTTTCGCAGGCAGCGAGACCGAGCATCAGGCCTAAGAGCAGCAAACGGCGGATCATGGTTGGATTACTCCTGACAGAGCTTTCATCCAAGCGCAGAGTCCGCGCAAAGGCAAGCGCCAGCAGGGGCGCGCAGGGTCACAGGAGATGTCTGCCCGGCAACATTTGCGGCCAGCCGCGGGTCAGCCCGGCGGGTAGCCGTCCATGGCCTTGCGCGCGGCTTCGCGGAGTGCGCGGGCCTGCTCGCTCTGGTTGCCGCCGTCTTCGTACTCGGCGCTGCCACTCCATATCTGCTGGTGGTCGCGGGCATCGAACAGGCTGATGCGCACCACGCTGACGGTGACCACGTAGGTGCGGGTGACCGGGTAGGAGGCGCCATAGCCGCCGTACCATGGGTCGTTCCAGCGACCGTAACCACCGTAGTAGCCGCCGTTGTAGTAATCGGTGGTCTGGCGCGTGCGCTGCTCGCTGGAGAGTTGTGCGCTGACGCTCAGGTCTGCTGGCGCATTCTCTCGCGCCGGGCGCAGGCCGCGCTGGTCAAGCGCCTCGCTGACGGCGTCCTGCAAGGGGCCGCCGAAGCCGCTGGCGTTGGCCCAGCTCCACGAACGGTAGCGGCCGTAATCCAGCGGGGGCGCCGGGTAGCTGCCGGGGTCAAGACCCGGGTTGGCCGCCTGCGCAGGGGCAGCCGGCATCGGCAGCGAGGTCGCGGTGTACGGGTTCTGGCTCTGGCAGGCAGCCAGCGCGGCGAGCAGTGGCAGGATCAACAGGTAACGCGGCATGACGGACTCCCGCACGCTCACTTCAATTGGCGTGCGCTGGCAAGACTATGCACCTAATCCTGCGGTCGGCACAGCCAGTGCAGGTAGCGGCCGAGCCCGGCGAAGGCAGGGTGTCGACGGTATTGCAGTTCCATCTCCACCAGATCCAGCGGCTCGGCCTTGTGCTGGAACTCGACCGGCATGTAGTCATGGAAGACCCGCACGCCGCTGCGTGCCTCGATGTGCCAGTGGCCGGCCATGGCCGCCTCGAGCACGCGCGGATCGAGCGGCTCCTGCGGCGTCAGGCTCTGGCCCTCGCCGGAGAAGCGGTTCTTGCGCAGTTTGCGGAAGTGGCCCTTGAGCAGGTTGCGGTAGATCAGCGCGTCGCGGTTGTAGAAGGCCAGCGACAGCCAGCCGTCGGCCCGTGTCAGCTGATGCAGCACAGGGAGAATCGCCAGCGGCTCGGCCAGCCACTCCAGCACAGCGTGGCAGATCACCAGGTCATAGGGTTCGTTGAGTTGGCCGAGCAGGTCCTGCCAGGGTGCCTCGATGAACGTAGCTTGCAGGCCGGCTTCGTCGAAACGCTGGCGCGCGCCCTCGAGCATCGGCGCGGCGGGTTCCGCCAGGGTGACCTGATGCCCGCGTCCGGCCAGCCACAGCGACATGTGGCCCAGCCCGGCGCCGATATCCAGCACACGCAGTGGGCGGTCGGGCAGGGCTTCGGCAAGGTCGGCCTGGAGCACGGCGAGGCGGATGGCACCCTTGGCGCCGCCGTAGATCTTCTCGGCGAAGCGCGTGGCCAGTTCGTCGAAGTGACGGTCGCCAGTCTTCGGGGATTCGCTCACTTGGCGCCCCCTTCGATGAAGCGCCGTTCGCTGTCGGCCAGCTTGGCGAGCACCGCCTGGTTCATGTCGATGCCCAGCTCGGCGCACATCAGCAGGAGGTAGAGGACGATGTCTCCGACTTCCTGGCCGGCATGGGCGAGCTTCTCCGGCGGCAGCTGGCGTGATTCGTCTTCGCGCAGCCACTGGAAGATTTCCACCAGCTCGGCCATTTCCACGCTGGCGGCCATGGCCAGGTTCTTCGGGCTGTGGAAGCGACTCCAGTGGTTATGGTCGCGGATGGCGTGCAGGCGCGCGGTGATGGCTTCGAGGTTCATGCAGATGGGGCTCCAACGTGAGCCCCATAGCTTCAAGCCTGGCGCGTCAAACGTCCAGCGGGCTCCAGCTGCCGGCCATGTGCGGCAGGTCGTCCTTGCCGCGCAGGCTGAACTGCCCGGAGGGCGCAGGCGCGCTGGCCAGCAGGTTGACCTGGGACGGCAGCAGGACCGGCTTCTGGAAGCGTACGTCGACCCGATAACCGGCCATCGGCAGGCGTTCGCCCAGCGCAGCCAGGCTGCGCGCCTTGTTCCACAGGCCGTGGGCGATGGCGCGGGGGAAGCCGAACAGCCTGGCGCTGGCGGCGGACAGGTGGATCGGGTTGTAGTCGCCGGCCACGCGGGCGTAGCGCCGGCCGATGTCCGCCGGGCAATTCCAGGCGTCGATCTGCTCCAGCGGCAGCTCGGCCACTTCCTCGCGGGCTGGCGGCGTGCCGTCCAGGCGCATGCCGCGGAACAGGATGCGGCTGTCGCCTTCCCAGAGCAGGCCGAGCTGGTCGTGCAACTGGGTGATGATGCTGAAGGTCACGCCCTTCTCGTGGGGTTGCAGGTCATCCACCCGCACGCTGACGTTGAACGGTCCCAGCCCGCCGAGAGGGCGTAACACGCTGATACGGTTTTCCAGGTGCACCAGGCCGAGCAGCGGGAAGGGGAAGCGTGCGTCGGTCAGCAGGCCCATCTGCAGCCCGAAGGCGAGGATGTGCGGGTAGGTGGGCGGCAGCAGGTGGTTGTCGCTGAAGCCACAGACCTTGCGATAGCGCTCCAGGTGCTTCGGATCGACCGTAATCGGGCAGCGCAGGCCGCGTGTCGGCAGGCTGCGGCCGCGCACGCCGCGGCGCACGGCGGCGCGGGCGAACAGGCCGGTGAGGGCGGGTGGGGCGGACAGGTCAAGCCAATCGCGGGGCATCGGGTATCTCCTGAGGGGCATTCATTCAGCTTAGCCGCCGCTCAGGCGTGGGCATTGGCCGTGGCAACGCGGCGCGCGGCAGGCAAGTCAATGTGACTGTCAGATTGCTCGGATATTTCCCTCAACCTGCTTCCTGATTCTCTTGAGGGGCGATAGGAAAGCTGCCTAAGATGGGGCCGCCTCATGGATAACTAGAAAAAACACCATGCGTGATCTGACCGACGATGTGGCGCTGATGCGCCCGGTGATCGACGCCCTGCGCGCCAGCGGTAGCGATCCTGACCGCGTGCTGGCTCGCGTCGGCCTGCCCGCCGGCAGCCTGCCTGCCGGACGATTCCCCCACAGCGCACAGAACCTGTTCTGGAAGGCTGCCGCCGAAGAGTGCGGCGAAGAGCATGTCGGCCTCTACCTGGCCGGCCATTTGCCCGCGTTCCACGGCCTGCTGCTGGAATACCTGTTCCTCTCCAGCGCCACCTTCGGTGAGGGCCTGCGCCATGCCCTGCGCTACGTGCGCCTGCTCTCCGATACCCTCAATGCCCGCCTGGAAGTAGAGGGGGAGAAGGCCGTGCTGCTGCTCGGCCACACCGCCGGTACCAACCGACACTTCCCCGAGATGCTCGCCGGAGCGGTGGTGCGGCTGTTCCATGCGCTCACCGAAGGCGACTTCAAGCCCCACGAAGTGCAGTTGATGCACGAGGAGGGCGCCCCCGCCGATCGTTACCGGCAGGTCTACGGCTGCCCCGCGGTGCTGGGTGCCGATCGCTATGCCCTGGTGTTCGCTGCTGATGTCCTGGACAAGCCTTCGCGCCACGCCGCGCCGGAGCTGCTGCGCATGCACGAATCCCTGGCGCGGCGGCAACTGGCGGAAGTGGAGCGGCTGGACCTGGTGCGCAAGGTGCGCGAGCTGATCGGCGTGCTGCTGGTGGATGGTGGTGCGACGCTGGAGCAGGTTGCCGCCCGTCTCGACATGCCGGCTCGCCGCCTGCGCGAGCGCCTGGCCATGGCCGGCGTGCGCTTCAACGACCTGGTCACCGACTACCGCTGCCGCCTGGCCAAGGAGTTGCTGCTCAAGACCGACGAGCGCATCGAGGTGATTGTCGAACGCACCGGCTTCTCCGAGCCGAGCACCTTCTACCGCGCCTTCAAGCGCTGGGTCGGCGAGACCCCCGTGGAGTTCCGCCGCCGCGGCCGCCCGCAACCGCCGGCGGAGTGATCGAACCCTTTCGAGCCCGCCCCTGGATAGGCTTTGCCGGTCAATTCCCGCCAAGGTACGCCCGATGCAAAGCCGAATCTGCCAAGCCTTCCTGCTGCCTGCCGTCCTGTTGTTGTCCGCACCCTGCGCCTTCGCCGGGGAAATGGGCGAGACGGCATTCTCCCGTCTGGACCGCGATGGCAGCGGCTTCATCGAGGCCGAAGACCTGTCCGCCATGCGCGTGCGCATGTTCCACCGGCTGGACCGCAATCAGGACGGCTTGCTGACCCGCGAGGAAGTGACGCCGCCGAATCCCAGCGTGAACGTCGCGCCCAATGCCATCGCCTGGCCGGACCAGGACGGTGACGGCAAGGTCAGCCAGGCGGAGTTCATGACCCAGGAACCGGCGTTGATCGTGCGTGCGGACCGCAATGGCGACCACCGGGTGAGCGCGGAGGAGTTCCGCGAGCTGGTGGCGGCGCGAAGCTGATCGATCAACGCTGCCGTTGGCCGGCCTGGAGGCCGGACCAAGAGCATTGCCCGCTCCTGCGGGGAAGACAGGGGAGAGAGGCTTCGCGCAGGGCGAATAACGCGCCAGCGCTATCCGCCATGAAGGAGCCGGCGGATAACCTGTTCCAGGTTATGCGCCCTACGGCGCTGGGGGCCGGGCCAAGAGCATTGCCCGCTCCTGCGGGGAAGACAGGGGAGAGAGGCTTCGCGTAGGGCGAATAACGCGCCAGCGTTATCCGCCATGAAGGAGCCGGCGGATAACCTGTTCCAGGTTATCCGCCCTACAACGCTGATCCTTAACGCTGATCTTTTAGGAGCGGCGCAGGGGAATTCCAGTTCGTAGGATGGGTGGAGCCCAAGCGATACCCATGCTGTCGCAGGGATTGATGGGTATCGCTGCGCTCCACGCCATCCTACGGGTGGAGTCAATTGGAGCGGATCAGGCGCCCAGCAGACTTTGCCCGCAGACCCGCAGCACCTGGCCGCTCACTGCGCCAGAACCCGGCTGGGCGAACCAGGCCACGGCTTCGGCGACGTCCTGCGGCAGGCCGCCCTGGCCCATGGAATTCATCCGTCGACCGGCCTCGCGGATGGTCAGCGGGATGGCGGCGGTCATCTGGGTCTCGATGAAGCCCGGCGCCACCGCGTTGATGCTGATGCCCTTCTTGCCCAGCGCCGGCGCCCAGGCCTGCGCCAGACCGATCAGGCCGGCCTTGCTCACCGCGTAGTTGGTCTGGCCCATGTTGCCGGCGATGCCGCTGATGGAGGCGAGCAGCACCACGCGGCCGTCGTCATGCAGCTTGTTCGCGTCCAGCAGGGCCTGGGTCAGCACCTGCGGGGCTTTCAGGTTCACCTCGATCACCGAGTTCCAGAACGCTTCGCTCATCTTGGCGACGGTCTTGTCGCGGGTGATGCCGGCGTTGTGCACGACGATGTCGACGCCCTCGGGCAGCGCCGCTACCAGTTGCGCGCCGGCATCCGCCGCGCAGATATCCAGCGCCACGCCACGGCCACCCAGGCGCGCGGCGAGGGCGTCGAGGGCTTCCTTGGCTGGCGGTACGTCCAGCAGCACCACCTCGGCGCCGTCACGGGCGAGGGTTTCGGCAATCGCCGCGCCAATGCCACGGGCAGCGCCGGTCACCAGCGCGCGCTTGCCCACCAGCGGGCGGCTCCAGTCCTGCACCTGCTTGTCGTAGGCGGACAGACGCACCACCTGCCCGGACACATAGGCACTCTTGGGCGAGAGGAAGAAGCGCAGCGCGCCTTCGAGCTGGTCCTCGGCGCCCTTGCCGACATACACCAACTGCACGTTGCCACCGCGGCGGATTTCCTTGCCGAGGGAGCGGCTGAAGCCTTCCAGGCTGCGCTGGACGCTAGCGGCGATGGGGTCTTTGATCGACTCTGGCGCGCGGCCGAGGATCACCACGTGCGGGCACTTGTCCAGGCCCTTGAGCGCGCCCTGGAAGAAGGTGCGCAGCTCGATGGTCTGCTCGAAGCGGGTCAGGCCGCTGGCGTCGAAGACGATGGCCTTGAGCTTCGGGCCGTGCTCGGCGGTCCAGCGCGGCAGGCCGTACTGGCCATCGCTGAAGGCGAAGATCGAATCGGTCAGGCGCTCGGCGAACGGCAGCACGGCCTCGTTCAGGTTGCCCTCGCCACCGAGCAGCAACGCGCCGTCCACCGGCCGCGTGCGCCCGGCGCTCCAGCGCTCCAGGCGGACCGGAGCGGGCAGGCCGAGGGCGCCGACCAGGCGGCGGCCGACGTTGGAGTTGGCGAAGGCAATGTAGCGATCGGTCATGGAACGGGCTCCTGAACGGATTCTCTAAAGTGCTGACCACTCTACGCAGGCAGGGGTTCGACGCAATTGACCGCGCTGACCTGCGCAACGGCGGGGCGGCCAATGCGACACAAGCGGCTAAGGTTAGCCTTGACCGCACTTCAACGCTCACCCTTGTAGGAGCTCTGCATGACCCAATTGCGCCGGGTCGCCATTGTCGGCGGCAACCGTATTCCCTTCGCCCGCTCCAATACCGTGTATGCCACGGCGAGCAACCAGGAGATGCTGACCTCCGCGCTGGATGGCCTGATCGAGCGCTACAAGCTGCATGGCGAGCGCCTGGGCGAGGTGGTCGCCGGCGCAGTGCTCAAGCATTCCCGCGACTTCAACCTGACCCGCGAATGCGTGTTGGGCACGCGCCTGGCGCCGGAAACCCCGGCCTATGACATCCAGCAGGCCTGCGGCACCGGCCTGGAAGCAGCGATCCTCGTGGCCAACAAGATCGCCCTCGGGCAGATCGACTGCGGCATCGCCGGCGGCGTCGACACCACTTCCGACGCGCCCATCGGCGTCAACGAAGGGCTGCGCAAGATTCTCCTGGAGGCCAATCGCGGCAAGTCCAACGGCGAGAAAATCCGCAGCCTGCTGAAGATTCGCCCGCGTCACCTGATGCCGCACATTCCGAAGAACGGCGAGCCGCGCACCGGGCTGTCGATGGGCGAACACTGCGAGCTGATGGCGCAGACCTGGGCCATCCCCCGCGACGAGCAGGACAAGCTGGCCTACGAGAGCCATCACAAGCTGGCTGCCGCCTACGACGAGGGCTGGCAGAACGATCTGCTGACACCGTTCCGCGGCCTGGTGCGCGACCAGAACCTGCGCCCGGACATCAACCTGGAGAAGATCGGCACCCTCAAGCCGGTATTCGAGAAGGGCCCGCGCGGCACCCTGACGGCGGCCAACTCGACACCGCTGACCGATGGCGCCTCGGTGGTGCTGCTGGCCAGCGAGGAGTGGGCGAAGGCGCGCGGCTTGCCGATCCTGGCGTATTTCAGGGACGGCGAGGCGGCGGCGGTGGATTTCGTCGGCGGCCACGAAGGGCTGCTGATGGCGCCGGTCTACGCAGTGCCGCGCCTGCTGGCGCGCAACGGTCTGACCCTGCAGGACTTCGACTTCTACGAAATCCATGAGGCCTTCGCTGCCCAGGTGCTGTGCACCCTCAAGGCCTGGGAGGACGCGGACTACTGCAAGGAACGCCTGGGGCTGGACGCGCCGCTGGGTTCCATCGACCGCAGCAAGCTCAACGTGAAGGGCAGTTCGCTGGCAGCCGGCCATCCGTTCGCTGCTACGGGTGGGCGCATCGTCGCCAACCTGGCCAAGCTGCTGGACGCCGCCGGAAAAGGTCGCGGACTGATCTCGATCTGCGCTGCGGGAGGCCAAGGTGTGACCGCGATCATCGAACGGTAATCCAATACAACGGGACGGCCCTCTTCGCCGCCCCACGATGTAGCAACTCCGTGACTTCAGGCGGCACCGCGCAAGCGGCGCCGCCTTTTTTTATCCTACGAAGAGCAGAGCGTAGGGCGCATTACCTGGAACAGGTTATCCGCCGATAGGGGAGTGGCGGATAACGCTGGCGCGTTATCCGCCCTACGAAACTGCGAGGGGCTGTAGGAGCGAGCTTGCTCGCGAACACCGGTTACGTCGAAGTTCGGGCTGTTCGCGAGCAAGCTCGCTCCTACAGAAAGCCGGCGGGCGGGGCCTCGCCAGGTCGCTGCCGTAGGAGAGCCTCTTCCTCCTGCAATTCCCTTCTAGAAACCCACCTCAACCACCCTGCAACATTGCCGGATGGATGCGCCGTGCGAATGGCGTGGACAGTACCAGCGAGGTCTTGCTGGTGCCGAACTGGGCGAGGCGGTCGATCAGCTCCTCCAGCTCCTGGGTGCAACTGACCGCCACCTTGAGCATCACGCAGGCTTCGCCGGTGATGCGGTAGCAGTCGATGATCTGCGGGATATCCAGCAGCGGGTCGAGCATGGTCTTGCTGCGGTGGTCGTTCAGCCGCATCTCGATCAGGCACTGGATCGAACGGCCGATCTTCGACAGGTCTACGCTGGCGTGGTAGCCGGTAATCACCCCTTCGGCTTCCAGGCGCGCCACGCGGTCGGCCACGGCGGGAGGGGACAGGTTGATACGCCGGGCCAGTTCGGCGAAGGACAGGCGGCCGTCTTCCAGCAGGGCGGCGAGCAGGGCGCGGTCGTATTTGTCCATCAGTCTTGCCTCGGCATTCTGGTTAAAACAGATTCAACGGAAAAGAGCCGGAAAATCCATCGATTGAAAAGTGTTACGCCAGTATTGGCGTTGTCTGTGCCTTATCCGTGGGGTGGCGCCTGCATAAAATGAATCGCCCCACCCGCCTTGTCGAGCCCCTTTCATGACCACCCTGCCCATGCCCAGAGCCCGCGTCTCACTGACCCTGATTGCTGCCTTCTTCGCCCTTTATTTCATCTGGGGTTCGACCTACCTGGTGATCCGCATTGGCGTCGAGTCCTGGCCGCCGATGCTGATGGCCGGCTGCCGTTTCATCATCGCCGGGGCGATCCTGTTCGCCTGGATGCTCTGGCGCGGGGCGCCATTGCCGACTTTCAGGCAGTGCTTGTCGGCGGGCGCCATCGGCATCCTGTTGCTCAGCTGTGGCAATGGCGGGGTGACGGTGGCCGAGCACTGGGGCGTGGCTTCGGGTGTGGCGGCGCTGGCGGTGGCGACCGTGCCGCTGTTTACCCTGGTGTTCGGGCGCTTCTTCGGCAACCGCACCAATGCGCTGGAATGGGCCGGCATTGCCCTGGGCCTGTTCGGCATCGTGCTGCTCAACCTCGGCTCGAACCTGCAGGGCAGTCCGGCGGGTGCCGCGCTGATTATCTTTGCGGCGGCTACCTGGGCCTTCGGTTCGGTGTGGAGCCGGCGTCTGGACCTGCCCGGCGGCGCCATGGCCAGCGCGGTGGAGATGCTGGTCGGCGGCGGCGTGCTGCTGCTGGGCAGTCTGCTGAGCGGCGAGCGCCTGGAGCAGATGCCATCGGCTGCCGGCTGGGGCGCGCTGGCCTACCTGGTGGTGTTCGGTTCGATCATCGCCTTCAGCGCCTACATGTATCTGCTGGCCAACGTGCGCCCGGCGGCGGCGACCAGCTACGCCTACGTCAACCCGGCGGTGGCGGTGATGCTCGGCGTAGTCTTCGCCGGCGAGCATATCGGCCTGGCAGAGTCCCTGGCGATGGCGGTGATCATCAGCGCCGTGGTGCTGATCGGCCTGCCGCAGTGGCGGCGCAAGGAAGCCGTCTGACTCGCGGCATGAGCTAAGCCCGAAAGGTTATTTCGCGCGCATCGCGCGGTTCGCTAGGGTATGTAACGGCCTCCATTCGGAGGCCGTTGTTCTTTCCTTTCAGTACACCCGCGCGCCATACGCCCAGGCCACTGATCCACCCCTTCGAGCCGAGGTGTGCATGAGCCTGGTGGTGCCGCTTTCCACTTATTCCCAACTCCCTCCCACCCAGCGCTGGAGCGACGCCCTGCGCGCATCCAGCCTGCTGGCCCTGTCCGTGCCGCGCGAGTACGGCGGGCGCGGCGCCGGCTGGGACGAGGTGCTGCAGACCCTGCGCGATCTCTCCGAGTGCGACGGCACGCTGGCGCGGCTGTTTGCCCTGCATCACCTGCAATTGGCCAGCGTGTTGCTGCTGGGCAGCGTCGAGCAGCGCGAGCGCCTGCTGCCGCTCAGCGTGGAACGCGAATGGCTGTGGGGCGAGGCGGTGGATCACCAGGAAAACCGCCTGCTGGCGCGCGAGCATCGGCGCGGCGGCTTTCTGTTGCAGGGTGGGCGCCACGACTGCTTCGGCGCCGAGGCGGTGGACTGGTTGCTGATCTCGGCGCGTCACGCGCCGAGCGAGGGTTTGCTGATCGCCGCACTGCCGGCCGATCGCAGCGGGCTGGACCGCTTCGAGCCCAACGGCGGCGGCCTGCTGCATTGCCACGAAGTGCGCCTGCATCCCGAAGACATCCTGTTGCCGCCAGGTCTGCCGTGGACGCCCCGTGCGCAACTGCGCGGCAGCCTTGCCGCTTTGCTGCAGGCCAATATCGCCCTGGGCCTAGCCGTGCAGACCTTCGAAAACCTGCCGCCGCGGACGGCGGCGGGGGAGTTGCAGCGGCTGCTGGCGCTGGGGCTGCGGCTGTCCGAACAGTCGGCAGTGGCCTTCGAGTCAGCCCAGGCGGCGGGCAATGGCCTGAGCTTCAGCCGTAGCGCGGCGCTGGCAACCCTGGTCGCGGAGACCGCTGCAGTAGCACAACAGGCGGTACAAGTCGGCTTGCGCCAAGAAGGCACCCGCGCCCGGGTGCACGCTGGCGCCACCTGAGGCGCCGTGGCACGGGGGCTGTAGCCGAATCGAGGCAAGCGCTGGCGCTCATAAGTTAAGAACTAAAAATTATTTATTCGAAGTTTTTTATATCGGTAATCTAGCTATACCGGACCGCCGGACACCTGTTGCAAACCATCGAATCCCGTCCCGTGGTCCGTCCCCTCTGTGAGGCCGGCACCGCCGTCATCTTCAGAGGAAATACCATGAACAAACCTCGTTTCGTACGCCGTGCCCTGGCCGGCGTCGCTGTTGCGGCTGCCCTGTCCTTCCAGAGTGCCGCGTTCGCCGACATCGTCCTGGGCTACCAGACCGGCATCGACCCGACCAAGGTTCCGCAGGCCGATGGCACCTATGAAAAGGTCATCGGCGAGAAGCTCGACTGGCGCCGCTTCAACAGCGGGCCGGAAGTGGTCGCCGCGATTGCCTCGGGTGACGTGCAGCTGGGCAACCTCGGCTCCAGCCCGCTGGCCGCCGCTACCTCGCGCGGCCTGCCGATCGTCGCCTTCATCGTCTCCGCGCAGATCAATGCCGCCGAGGCGCTGGTCGTGCGCAACGGCAGCAAGATCGAGAAGCCCGAAGACCTGGTCGGCAAGACCATCGCCACCCCCTTCGTGTCGACCTCGCACTACAGCCTGCTGGGCGCGCTCAAGCACTGGAACATCGACCCCAGCAAGGTGAAGATCGTCAACCTCAACCCCACCGAGATCGCCGCCGCCTGGCGTCGTGGTGACATCGATGGCGCCTTCGTCTGGTCGCCCGCCCTGGGCGAGATCAAGAAATCCGGCAAGGTGCTGACCGACGCCGCCGAAGTCGGCCAGTGGGGCGCACCGACCTTCGAGGTCTGGGTAGCGCGCAAGGACTTCGCCGAGAAGCACCCTGAAGTCATCGCCAAGTTCGCCCGCGTGAGCCTGGATTCCTTCGCCGACTACAACGCCCACAAGGCCCAGTGGACCGCCGATTCCGAGCAGGTGAAAAAGATCGCCAAGCTGACCGGCGCCGATCCGAAGGACGTGCCCGAACTGTTGGCCGGCTCCGCCTTCCCCGAATCCCAGGCGCAGCTGTCTTCCGCGCTGCTGGGCGGTGGCACCGCCAAGGACATCGCCGGTACCGCAGCCTTCCTGAAAGAGCAGAAGCGTGTGCCTTCGGTACTCAAGGACTACTCGCCCTACGTCAGCGCGGAATACGTGCGCCAGGCGGAGAGCGTGCAGGTCGGCCAGCGCTGATCAGCTGCTCTTCGTAGGAGCGAGCTTGCTCGCGAACCTGCCTGAGCTTCGGAGCAGACCTGGGTTCGCGAGCAAGCTCGCTCCTACAGAAAAGCTTCACGTATTTCTTCTCACCCTACGGAGGGCAGAACATGAGCCGTCTGACGGCCGAGGCGGTCAGCCTCACGTTCCAGCAGCGCGGACGCGAGCGCGTCGTGTTGCAGGACCTCACTCTCAGCCTGGCCAAGGGCGAATCCCTGGTGGTGCTCGGCCCGTCCGGCTGCGGCAAATCCAGCCTGCTCAACGTGCTGGCAGGCTTCCAGGCGCCGGACAGTGGCCGCGTGCAGATCGACGGGCGGACCCTCGAAGGCCCTGGCGGCGAGCGTGGCGTGGTGTTTCAGGACGACGCGCTGATGCCCTGGCTCAATGCCCTGGACAACGTGGCCCTGGGCTTGCGCATTCGCGGCGTTGGCGCTGCGGAGCGCAATGCTCGTGCCCACGAAGTACTGAAGCTGGTGGGCCTGGGCGAGCACGCGGACTACCGCATCTCGCAACTTTCCGGTGGCCAGCGGCAGCGCCTGGGCCTCGCCCGTGCGTTGGCGGTGGAACCGGATTTCCTCCTGCTCGACGAACCCTTCGGCGCGCTCGACGCGCTGACCCGCGAGCGCATGCAGGTGCTGACCCTGGACCTGTGGCGCAAGACCGGCAAGGGCCTGTTCCTGATCACCCACAGCGTCGATGAAGCGCTGTTCCTCGCCACCGACCTGGTGGTGATGGACGGTCCGCCGGCGCGCATCGTCAAGCGCCTGTCACTGGACTTCGCCCGCCGCTACGCCGCTGGCGAGCCGGTGCGCAGCATCAAGTCCGACCCGGAATTCGCGCGTCTGCGCCAACTCCTGCTGGATGAGTTTCTGGAAGAACCGGAGGCCGAGCATGCCCACTGATACCCTCGCCGCCAAACTCCCCGCCGCCGTGCCGAAAGCCCGTAGCGTACCGGGTGATTACCGCCGCTGGGCCGCCGCCGGCAGCGTTGTCGGGGTTTTCCTGCTCTGGTGGCTGGCCACGCACCTGGGCTGGGTCGACACCCTGTTCCTGCCTGCCCCGGAACAACTGGTGGAAGCCCTCCAGCGTGTACTGGCCGAAGGTTACGTCGACGCCTCGCTGTGGCAACACGTCGGCACCAGCCTGCTGCGGGTGCTGCTGGCGCTGGGCGCCGCAGTGCTCACGGCGATTCCGCTGGGCATCCTGATGGGTCTCAACCCACTGGTCAGCGCCGCGTTCGATCCGCTGGTGGAGTTCTACCGGCCGATCCCACCGCTGGCCTACCTGCCGCTGATCGTCATCTGGTTCGGCATCGGCGAGCTGTCCAAGGTACTGCTGATCTACCTCGCGCTGTTTGCGCCGTTGCTGATCGCCACTGCCGCCGGCGTGCGCCGCGTGGACAAGTCGCGCATCCAGGCCGTGCGCTGCCTGGGCGCCAGCCGCCTGCAGGTGGTGCGCCACGTGATCCTGCCCAGCGCGCTGCCGGAGGTCCTCACCGGCCTGCGCATCGCCCTGGGCGTGGGCTGGTCGACCCTGGTCGCCGCCGAGCTGATCGCCGCCAACCGCGGCCTGGGCTTCATGGTGCAGTCCGCCGCGCAGTTCCTCGCCACCGATGTGGTGGTGCTGGGGATCCTGCTGATCGCCGCCATCGCGCTGAGCTTCGAGCTTGGGCTGCGCTGGCTGCAGAAGCGTTTCGCCTCCTGGGAATAACCGCTTTCTTCTTCAAGAACACTGATCCGACGCCCTCGCCACGCAGGCGAGGGGCAGGGGAGAGCACGGCTCTTCCCGTGAACCTCACGAGAGAACACGAACATGACCAGCCTGACCATCGAACCCCTCAGCCCGGCCCTGGGCGCCGTCGTATCCGGCGTGCGCCTGGCCGATCCGCTGGACGACGCGGCGCAACGCCAGATCGAGCAGGCCCTGCTCGATCACCAGGTGCTGTTCTTCCGCGACCAGCCGCTGACGCCGACGCAGCAGGCGAATTTCGCTGCGCGCTTCGGTGACCTGCACATCCACCCGATCTACCCCAGCTCGCCGGAGCAGCGCGAAGTCATCGTCCTCGACACCGCCGTCACCGACGTGCGCGACAACGCCATCTGGCACACCGACGTGACCTTCCTGGAGACCCCGGCGCTGGGCGCCGTGCTGGCCGCCAAGCAACTGCCGCCCTACGGTGGCGACACCCTCTGGGCCAGCGGCATCGCGGCGTTCGAGGCACTGTCGAAGCCACTGCAGCAGTTGCTCGACGGCCTCACCGCGACCCACGACATCAGCAAGTCCTTCCCCCAGGAGCGCTTTGGCGCCACCGACGCGGACCTCGCGCGGCTGGAGGAGGCGCGGCGGAAAAACCCGCCACGCAGCCACCCGGTGATCCGCACGCACCCGGTCACCGGGCGCAAGGCGCTGTTCGTCAGCGACGGCTTCACCACTCGCATCAACGAGCTGGAACCGGCGGAAAGCCGCGCCATCCTCGACCTGCTGTTCACGCACTTCGCGCGTCCGGAGTTCACCGTGCGCTGGCGCTGGAAGGAAAACGACGTGGCCTTCTGGGACAACCGCGTGACCCAGCACTACGCGGTGGATGATTACCGCCCGCAGCGGCGGGTGATGCACCGCGCGACCATTCTCGGGGACAAGCCGTTCTGAGTTCGCCACACGGAATTGGCGGTTTGATTTGTAGGAGCGAGCTTGCTCGCGAACCGCATAACTCCGGAGTCATCCTGGAATCCGTTCGCGAGCAAGCTCGCTCCTACAGACGGCGCGGCGACTCGGAAATTACCGTCATCCCCGTGACTTGCGGCAACAAAGCCGCATCGCAGACCGCAATCGTCGCCATTCCGGGTCGCGGTGAATGGCGCACTGTCCTACGCTTTGGCAGTTTCGCTTCATAAAGAGATTGCCTACATGCAAGAACGGATTCCCGACGAGTCCAACCTCGCCGAGCTGACGGTTCGCGGTCTGATCCTCGGCGCGCTGATCACCGTGGTATTCACCGCCTCCAACGTCTACCTCGGCCTCAAGGTCGGCCTGACCTTCGCTTCGTCGATTCCCGCGGCGGTCATTTCCATGGCCGTGCTGCGCTACTTCTCCGGTTCCAACATCCTCGAGAACAACATGGTGCAGACCCAGGCCTCGGCGGCCGGCACCCTGTCCTCGATCATCTTCATCCTCCCCGGCCTGCTGATGATCGGCTACTGGAGTGGTTTCCCGTTCTGGCAGACGGCCGCCATCTGTTCCATTGGCGGCATCCTCGGCGTGCTCTACACCATTCCGCTGCGTCGGGTGATGGTGGTACAGAGCAGCCTGCCGTACCCCGAGGGCGTGGCGGCGGCGGAAATCCTCCGGGTCGGCAGCCAGGACGAGGAAGAGGAAAAAGCCGGCAAGCCTGCGAAAGCCGGTGGCGCGGGCCTGCGCGACATCCTCGCCGGCGGTGTGGTTGCCGCCGCGTTCAGCCTGCTCAGCAGCGGCTTCAAGGTGCTCGCCGAGGGCTTCAGTTTCTGGCTGACCGCCGGGCAGGCGGCGTTCCGCCTGTCCACCGGCTTCTCCCTGGCGCTGGTGGGCGCCGGTTACCTGATGGGCATTACTGCCGGTATCGCCATCCTGATCGGCGTGGTCATCGCCTGGGGCGTGGCGGTACCGCTGCTTTCGGTGAACAGCGTACTGGCCGCCGGGCAGAGCCTGCCGGAACTGGCCACCAAACTGTGGAGCAGCCAGGTGCGCTTCCTCGGCGCCGGCACCATCGGCATCGCTGCGCTGTGGACCCTGGCGACGTTGTTCAAGCCCATGGTGCAGGGCGTCTGGTCGTCGCTCAGCGCTGTGCGCGGGCGTGGCGAGGTGAGCGACCTGCGCACCGAGCAGGACCTCTCCGCGAAATGGATAGTCGCCATCGCCGGTTTCCTGCTGGTAGCGCTGTTCGTGGTCTTTTCCTACTTCCTCGGTGAGGCCGCGCCGGACCTGAAAGGCTTCGGCTTCTGGGGGCTGGTAGCGGTCTGTGTGATCTTCGCCTTCTTCTTCGGCTTCCTGATCGCCGCCGCCTGCGGCTACATGGCGGGCCTCGTCGGTTCGTCAAGCAGCCCGATCTCCGGTATCGGCATCATCGCGGTGATCCTGGTGTCGCTGCTGATCCTCGGCGTCGGCTCACTGGAAACCGGTTTCCTCGACCAGCAGGGTGGCAAGCTGGCCATCGCCCTGGCGCTGTTCACCACCTCGGTGGTGATCGCCATCGCGGCGATTTCCAACGACAACCTGCAGGACCTGAAGACCGGTTACCTGGTTGGCGCCACGCCCTGGCGCCAGCAGGTGGCGCTGATCGTCGGCTGCCTGGTCGGTGCGCTGGTGATCCCGCCGGTGCTGGAGCTGCTGTTCAATGCCTACGGCTTCACCGGCGCGCTGCCGCGTGAAGGCATGGACCCGAACGCCGCGCTGGCCGCGCCGCAGGCGACGCTGATGACGGCAATCGCCAGTGGGATTTTCCACAACGCGCTGAACTGGAACATGATCCTCATCGGCGTGGCGCTGGGCATCGCACTGATCCTGGTGGACGTGCTGCTGCGCCGCACCGGCAAGGCCAGCCTGCCGGTGCTGGCGGTCGGCTTGGGCATCTACCTGCCGCCGACCATCGGTATGACCCTGGTGGTCGGCGCCGTGATCGGCTGGCTGCTGGAAACCGCCCTGGCCAAGCGCGCGGTGGCAGCCGGCAAGGATGTGGAGAAATTCTCCGATGAGCCCAAGCGCCGTGGTGTGTTGCTGGCTTCGGGGCTGATTGTCGGCGAGAGCCTGATGGGCATCCTGCTCGCCGCCATCATCGGCACCACCGGTTCTGCCGCGCCGCTGGCGCTGGTCGGCGACGGCTTCGAGAACACCGCGCAGTGGCTCGGCCTGGTGGTCTTCGTGGCGATCTGCGTGCTGTTCTACCGCAAGGTGCTGAGCGGCACCCGCGGCTGATCCTTCGCCTCGATGTGAAAAAGGCGCCTGCGGGCGCCTTTTTCATTATCTGCTCCTCGTTCCATGAGATACGCAGTCTGTAGGAGCGAGCTTGCTCGCGAACCGCCCAACACTGGCGCTGCCGGTGAATCCGTTCGCGAGCAAGCTCGCTGCTGCAAGGGCATGCGCAAGTCCGAACCTAGCGCACCAGATGCAGGAACTGCAGGTGCCGCTCGTACTGGTCGAGCATGTCGTTGATGATCTGCTCCTTGCTGTAGCCCATCAGGTCATAGTCCTGGCTGCCTTCGGAGAGGTGCACCTCGGCGCGGAAGTAACGGCGGTTCTTCAGGTGCAGGCCACCCATGCCGGCGCGGGCGAAGGATGGGGTGAAGTAGCCGCGCATCGAGACCTGGTAGAGGAACGTGTGCTGCTCGCCGTGGCCGATTTCCAGGATCAGTTCCAGGTTGCCCAGGTCGAGATCGGACTCCACCTGCAGTCCCTTTTCGCGGAACACCTGGGAGACCTCGGCTATCGCCGGGCTGACCACGTCGACCATGAAGCGGTAAACCTCATCGCGCGTGGGGAAGTGCACGGCCTGGGAGATCCGGCGCTTCCAGCCGCCGGGCTTGGCCGATGGTGGTGGCGCGAGGGAATGGGTGCGCGCGCGCTGGCGCTGGGATTCCAGATAGAACGCCTTGTGCAGCCCCCACATCATCAGCAGCAGGATCAGCGAGAAGGGCAGCGAAGTCAGCACTACCGCTGACTTCAGCGCATCGATGCTGCCGGCGAACAGCAGGCCGCCGGTGACCAGTGCGGTGGCCACCCCCCAGAACACCCGCAGCCACTTCGGGCCGTCGTCGTCGGCGCTGCCGCCGTGGGCGGAAAGGGTGGAGAGCACCACGGTGCCGGAGTCCGCCGAGGTGACGAAGAAGACGAAGCTGACCAGCACCGTCACCGTGATCACCGCGCGGCTGGCGGGGTAGTTCTGCAGCATCTGGTACAGCGCCATGGACGGATCGGCGATGGCCACGCGGCCCAGTTCGCTGAAGCCATGGTTGAGCACCTGGTCCAGGGCGCTGTTGCCGAAGATCGACATCCACGCCAGGGTAAAGCCCAGCGGGATGAACAGCACGCCGAAGACGAATTCGCGGATCGTCCGCCCACGGGAAATACGCGCGATGAACAACCCCACGAAGGGTGACCAGGCGATCCACCAGGCCCAGTAGAACACCGTCCAGCCACCCAGCCAGTCGCTGCCGTCCTTGCCGTAGGCATAGAGGTCGAAACTCTTGGTCGGCAGGCTGCCGAGGTAATCGCCGATGTTCTGCACCAGGGTGTTGAGCAGGTACTGGGTGGGGCCGGCGAACAGCACGAACAGCAGCAGGGCGCAGGCCAGCAGCATGTTGATGTCGGACAGCAGGCGGATGCCCTTGTCGACACCGGAGATGGCGACCAGGATCGCCGCGCCCATCATCAGTGCGATCAACGTCATCTGCACCGGATGGCTGTGGGCGATGCCGAACAGGAAGTCCAGCCCGGCGTTGAGTTGCAGCACGCCGAAGCCCATGTCCGCACCCAGGCCGAACACCGTGGCGATGATGCCGAAGCAGTCCACGGTGTAGCCGATGGGGCCGTTGATGCGCTTGCCGATCAGCGGATAGAGCGCCGAGCGCAGCGCCAGCGGCAGGTTGTGGCGGTAGGCGAAGTAGGCCAGCGCCATCGCCACCAGGGCGAACACGCCCCAGCCGTGCAGGCCCCAGTGCAGGAACAGCAGCTGCATGGCCTGGCGCGCCGCTTCCGGGGTGCCGGCCTGGCCTTGCGGCGGCTGGGCGAAGTGGGTCAGTGGCTCGGACACGCAGAAGAAGAACAGGGTGATGCTGATGCCGGCGGCGAACAGCATGCCGGCCCAGGACAGGTAGCTGAATTCCGGCTCGTCGTGGTCGGCACCGAGCTTGATCTTTCCGTAGCCGGAAAGCGCGGTGACCACCACGAAGATCAGGTACAGCGTCATCGCCAGCAGGTAGTACCAGCCGACGCTATCGGCGGCCCAGGATTGCGCGGCGAGCAGCCATTCACCGGCCCGTTGGGGCTGGCTGATGACGATCAGGGCGAAGAGCAGGATCAGCGCCGCCGCACCGTAGAAGACCGGTGGGTTCATGCGCATGGAGGGTGAGGGTGTTACGGACGGGGGCGATTGTGCTGCGGACAAAACGGGCGGGTTCCCTCGGATTTTTCCTTGAACAAGCATTCAATGAAAACACGGGAAGGCCCTGGAAAGCCAATCGGCGGGACCGATGGTCCCGCCGCCGGCCCTGTCAAAAGGGCCGAGCGGAGCGGGTACTGCTTACTTGCGGCGGTTCTTTTTCGCCTCACGGATCTCACGGCGTTCCGGGTCGGCCTTCGCGGGCGCGGTCAGGAAAGCGGTGGCGGCGAAGAAGTTAGCAAGAGCGGCGAAGCTGGTCACGATAGTCTCCAATGGCGCCGGGGAAAATGGGTCCCGACCGCCTGATAGCCATTTTCCCTGAAGATTGTGACGAAAAGAAGTGAATGGTCTTGATGAGCGGTATTGATATGGTCGATGAGACTGCTTTCTTTAGTATATGCGGCTAATAGTCCTGTTTTTGACTTCCTGCTCAGGATTCCCTCCTGCCGACCTGCAAGTCGACACGGCCTTTCACTGCGACCATTCGTCGCCAAAGGTGAAACGGTTCAGCGCCGTTGCTGGGTTTGGCACGATAAACGGTTGTCAGCTTCGTGAAACAGGATTTTGCATAGCACAATTCCCGTAATAGAGCGGGTTTCAGCTTGAAAGCTTGAACGAGTGTGCAGTTTTCCGTGAAAAACATGTGAAACGGCTATGGCGATTGACTTGCCGATTCCGTTAGTCTCCCCGGGCAGGACAAAAAACCACCAACAGGGAGCATCTCGAGATGGACTTCAAACGTATCGCCCTTGCCACTGCACTCTTCGCTTCGCTGGCTGGCTGCCAGACCATGACCACCAACCAGGCCATCGTTCCGCTGCAGGCCGCTACCGCCCAGATGATTGGTCTGGCTTCCTCTGACGAGCTGGTTGTCAGCGATGTCAAAGCCGGTCAGCCGGACGCCCTGGGTGGCCAGGAACTCTCCTACGTCGCCACCACCACCAAAGGCCGTGTGTTCAACTGCACCTCGCGCATGATGCCGGGCCTGCTGACCGATCCGGCCAAGCTGACCAATCCGTCGTGCACTCCGGTGGTCGCTCACTCCAACACCGCCACCAAGTAAGACTGCCTTGTCGCCGGTGCGCGGCCCTGCGGGTCGCGCTGGCGACTACAGCGCGGTATCAGCCGCGCTCGCGATCCAGGCGTTGCAGCAGTGCGCGCAGCTGCGCCTCGGCACCCGGCCGGCGCAGCAGTTGCTCCAGTGACGCTTCGCTGACCTCTGTTTCACCACCCGTTCCTACCACGCTGCCTGATCCCGTCACGCCCCCTGAGAAATTCAGGTGCTCCGGGCGAATCTCCTCGTCCGGGCTGACCAGCAGGGCGAAGTGGATGACGTTTTCCAGCTCGCGGATATTGCCCGGCCACGAATAGCCTTCCAGTGCGCGCTGGGTATCGTTGGCGATCTGCGGCACCGGCAGTTCCAGGCGTTGCGCATGCACGCCGAGGAAATACTCGGCCAGCGGCTGGATATCGCCGATGCGCTCGCGCAGCGGCGGCAGCGTGAGGTTGCCGTCGTGCAGGTACTGCTGCAGCCCTTCGAGGAATTTCCCCGCCTTCACCGCCTGCCCCAGATCGATGCTGGTGGCCGCGACCAGGCGCACATCCACCGGTACCGGCTCGCGCGCTCCGACGCGCAACACCTCGCGCTCCTGCAGCACGCGCAGCAGCTTCTGCTGCAGCGACAGCGGCAGGTCGGCGATCTCGTCCAGGTACAGCGTGCCGCCGTTGGCCGAGCCGAACCAGCCGGCCCGACTGCCCACCGGGCCGTTGTGCGCGCCCGGTGCGTAGCCGAACAGCTCGGCGTCGGCGTAGTTGCGGCTCAGTGCGCTGCAACTCACGGCGACGAACAGGCCGGGGCGCTCGCTGGCGCGATGGATGTGGCGGGCCAGCAGCTCCTTGCCGGTGCCGGTCTCGCCGTGGATCAGCACCGGCTGCGGCAAGGGCGCCAGGCGTTCCACTTCGTCGCGTACTGCATGGGAGCGCGGGTCGAAGAACACCAGCGCCTTGGCGCGAATGCTCAGCGGGCTCTTGTCGGCGTCGGGGAAGGTCAGCAGCGGTAGCGGCGCGTGGGGTGCATTCATGGGAAATCTCCTTCTGCTCTTACAGCGCGTCCAGCGCTTGCAGGAAGTCGTGGACGATGTCCTCGCTGTCCTCGATGCCCACCGAGACTCGGATGGTGCCGTCGTGGATGTCCAGCGCGGTCAGGGCCTCGGCGGACAGCGCGCGGTGCGAGGTCTTGCCGGGGTGGGTGATGCTGCTGGCGACACCGGCCAGCGACGGGGCGAAGGCGGCCAGCTGCAGCGCGCCGATGAGGCTGTCGACCTGATCGAGACCACCCTTCAGGGTGAAGCTCAACATGCCTGAATGACCTTTGCGGAACAGCCGTTGCGCCAGCTCAAAGTCCGGGTGCGAGGGCAGGCCGGGGTAGAACACGCGCTCCACCTGGGGGTGCGCTTCGAGGGCTTCGGCCAGTGCCTGGGCGTTCTGCGAATGCGCGCGCATGCGCAGGGCGAGGGTTTTCGCACCGCGGAAATTCAGCCAGCTCTCGAACGGGCTGGCGCTGCCGCCGGCGTTGATCTGGAAGCGCCGCGCAGCGGCAATCCACTGTGCTTCGCCGACCAGTGCGCCGCCCATGGCGTCGCTGTGGCCGTTGAGGTACTTGGTGGTGCTGTGGATCACCAGGTCGGCGCCGTCGCGCAGCGGCTGGTAGAGCACCGGCGAGAGGAAGGTGTTGTCCACCAGCAGCTTCAGGCCGTGTCGGTGAGCGAGCTCGGCCAGTGCTGGAACATTGCTCACGCGCACCAGCGGATTGGAGGCGGTTTCGGTGTAGATCAATCGCGTGGTCGGGGTGATCGCGGCTTCCACGGCGGCCAGGTCGTTGAGGTTGAGCAGGGTGGCGGCGATGCCGAAGCGTGCCAGTTCTTTCTCGATCAGGCTCTGGGTCGTGCCGTACAGCTCGCGGCTGGCGATCAGGTGATCACCGGCGCCGAGTACGCCCAGCAGCGCAGCGGAAATGGCCGCCATGCCGGAGGCGGAGAACAGCGCGTCTTCGCCACCCTCCAGGTCGCGCAGCAGCTCTTCCACTGCGCTGTGGTTCGGGTTGCCGATGCGCGTGTACATGTAGTTGTCGGGGTTGCCGGCGAGGAAGTCGTCGACCTGCTCCAGGGAGTCGTAGACGAACACCGAGCTCTGGTAGATCGGCTGGCTCTTGGCGCGGGTGACCATGCGCCGGTCGGCATCTTGGCCGCTGTGTACGGCGCGAGTGGAGGGGCCTTTGGCGGGGTCGCTCATGGCAGATCCTCTGGAAAGAAAAACGCCGGTGGAACCTGCCCACCGGCGTCGAAGCGGGTGCGCCCAAGGCGCGCCCAGCGTGGGAGACGTTGCGCCCGGCGCGCGGCCGGGCGGCGGATCAGAAGGCGGGCACCACGGCGCCGTTGTACTTCTTCTCGATGAAGGCTTTGACTTCCGGGCTGGTCAGGGCGGCGGACAGCTTCTTCAGCGCATCGCTGTCCTTGTTGTCCGGGCGCGCTACCAGGTAGTTCACGTAGGGCGAGTTGCGATCTTCGAGGATCAGCGCGTCCTTCACCGGGTTGAGCTTGGCTTCCAGCGCGTAGTTGGTGTTGATCAGGTCCAGGTCGACCTGGTCCAGCACGCGCGGCAGCAGGGCCGATTCCAGCTCCTTGAACTTCAGGTGCTTGGGGTTTTCGGCGATGTCTTTGGGGGTAGCCAGGGCGTTGCTCGGGTCTTTCAGCTTGATCACACCGGCTTTCTGCAGCAGGAGCAGGGCACGGCCGCTGTTGCTGCCTTCGTTGGGGATGGCGACGGTGGCGCCGTCCGGCAGTTCGTCGATGGACTTGTACTTCTTCGAGTAGCCGCCGAAGGGCTCGACATGCACGCCGGTCACGGTGACCAGGTTGGTGCCCTTGCCCTTGTTGAAGTTGTCCAGGTACGGCTTGGTCTGGAAGTAGTTGGCGTCCAGGCGCTTCTCGGCCACTTGCACGTTGGGCTGCACGTAGTCGGTGAAGACCTTGATCTCCAGGTCCACGCCTTCCTTGGCCAGGGTCGGCTTGATCAGTTCGAGGATCTCGGCGTGGGGGACCGGCGTGGCGGCAACAATGAGCTTTTCATCGGCGAAGGCCGAGGTGCTGAAGGCGGCGGTGAGGGCGGTCAGAAGCAGCAGCTTTTTCATTGCGATGTCCTTGTGGGGCAGATGACCGCTGGCGTCCGGGCCGGCCGGGATGGGGCCTTCGTACGGGCGGTGGAGTCTTTGTCCGCGGCTCACTCGGCAGCGGTTGCAGCGAAAGTTACCTGCTCTTTTTATTCCAATAAAATATTAATTTTTCATTTTCATATTCGATTTTGTTCATACGGATAGACTGAGACAACCTGTCGCGCGACACCCCGTCGCGCGGCAACCCACCACTCCAACCCATGCCACCTGGGCGCGTAAGATCGAGACGTTTTCTTGAGCGGCGTCAATGCAGATGGTGGTCCATTCTGAATGAGCGGCGAAAAGAACCCGAACCGACAGCAGATCGGTGGCTCGAAAAAGATTCGCCCAGCAACAAAGACATCACGCAAGAACGCCCTGCGCATGCGCAAGGCAAGGTGCCAGACCCTTCCGTGGGGGTGGCGTCAGCCTGAAGAGGAATCGTCATGTTCGGATTAGAGGCGCTCGACCTGGCCCGGATCCAGTTCGCCTTTACCGTGTCCTTCCACATCATCTTCCCTGCCATCACCATTGGCCTCGCCAGCTACCTGGCGGTGCTCGAAGGCTTGTGGCTGAAGACCCACGAGGAGGTCTACCGCGACCTCTATCACTTCTGGTCGAAGATCTTCGCCGTCAACTTCGGCATGGGCGTGGTCTCCGGCCTCGTCATGGCCTACCAGTTCGGCACCAACTGGAGCGCCTTCTCGGCCTTCGCCGGGAGCGTCACCGGCCCGCTGCTGACTTATGAAGTGCTCACCGCGTTCTTCCTCGAGGCCGGCTTCCTCGGCGTCATGCTCTTCGGCTGGCACCGCGTCGGCCCGGGGCTGCACTTCTTCGCCACGGTGATGGTGGCGATCGGCACACTGATTTCCACCTTCTGGATCCTCGCTTCCAACAGCTGGATGCAGACCCCGCAGGGCCACGAGATCATCAATGGCATCGTGGTGCCGGTGGACTGGCTGGCAATCATCTTCAACCCGTCCTTCCCCTATCGCCTGCTGCATATGGCGATTGCCTCGTTCGTTGCCACCGCCTTCTTCGTCGGCGCGTCGGCGGCCTGGCACCTGCTGCGCGGCCGCGATAACCCGGCCATCCGCAAGATGCTCTCGATGGCCATGTGGATGGCGCTGATCGTTGCGCCGATCCAGGCCATGGTCGGTGACGCCCACGGCCTCAACACGCTCAAGCACCAGCCGGCGAAGATCGCCGCGATGGAAGGCCACTGGGACAACAGCAGCGGCGAACCGACCCCGCTGATCCTGTTCGGCTGGCCGGACATGGAGCGTGAGGAAACCCGCTTCAAGATCGAAATCCCGGTGCTCGGCAGCCTGATCCTGAATCACAGCCTGACCGAGCCGATCCCGGCGCTGAAGGACTTCCCGAAAGCCGACCGGCCCAATTCCACCATCGTCTTCTGGTCGTTCCGCATCATGGCCGGCCTGGGGATGCTGATGATCCTGGTCGGCCTGTGGAGCGCCTGGCTGCGCTGGCGCAAGCGGCTGTTCGAGAGTCGCGCCTTCCTCAAGCTGGTGCTGTGGATGGGGCCGTCCGGCCTGATCGCGATTCTCGCCGGCTGGTTCACCACCGAGATCGGCCGCCAGCCGTGGGTCGTCTATGGGCTGATGCGCACCAGTGATGCGGTATCCAACCACAGCGTCACGCAGATGAGCCTGACCCTGGTGATGTTCGTGCTGGTGTACTTCAGCCTGTTCGGCGTCGGCATCGGCTACATGATGCGCCTGGTACGCAAGGGCCCGGTCACCCACGAAGGCCGCGAGACCAGCCATGGCGGCGCCGGCCAGAAACGCACCGCGGCACGACCGCTGTCGGCCACCGAAGAGGGCCTTGATGACGATGACACCACCGAAGCGGGGAGGAACTGAGCCATGGGAATCGATCTTCCGCTGATCTGGGCGATCATCATCATCTTCGGCGTGATGATGTACGTGGTGATGGACGGCTTCGACCTGGGGATAGGCATGCTCTACCCCTTCTTCAAGGACGAAGGCGACCGCGACGTCATGATGAATACCGTGGCGCCAGTCTGGGACGGTAACGAGACCTGGCTGGTGCTGGGGGGCGCGGCGCTGTTCGGCGCCTTCCCGGTGGCCTACTCGGCGGTGCTCTCGGCGCTGTACCTGCCGCTGATCCTGATGCTCGTCGGGCTGATCTTCCGCGGCGTGGCCTTCGAGTTCCGCTTCAAGGCGCGGCCGGCGAAGCGACACATCTGGGACAAGTCGTTCATTGTCGGCTCGCTGGTGGCGACCTTCTTCCAGGGCGTGGCGCTGGGGGCCTTCATCGAGGGCATCCCGGTGGAGAACCGCCAGTTCGCCGGCGGCTCGCTGGACTGGCTGGCACCCTTCCCGCTGTTCTGCGGCCTTGGCCTGGTGGTCGCCTACAGCCTGCTGGGCTGCACCTGGCTGATCATGAAGACCGAAGGCAAGCTGCAGGAGCGCATGCATGACCTGGCCCGGCCGTTGGCGCTGGTGCTGCTGGCGGTGATCGGCATTGTCAGCCTGTGGACTCCACTGGCTCACACCGAGATCGCCCAGCGCTGGTTCAGCCTGCCGAACCTGTTCTGGTTCCTGCCGGTGCCGCTGCTGGTATTGCTGACCTTCTACAGCCTGCTGCGCTCGGTGGCGCGCAACGACCACGTGAAGCCATTCCTGCTCACCCTGGCGCTGATCTTCCTGGGCTACAGCGGCCTGGGCATCAGCCTGTGGCCGAACATCATCCCGCCGTCGATGTCGATCTGGGATGCCGCGGCGCCACCGCAGAGTCTGGGCTTCATGCTGGTGGGCGCGTTGTTCATCATCCCCTTCATCCTCGTCTACACCGCCTGGAGCTACTACGTGTTCCGCGGCAAGGTGAAGCACGGCGACGGCTACCACTAGAGGTGCGCGGCATGACCCATGAAGAGCAGGAGAAGGCGCCGCTGCGCAAGCGGCTGGGCTGGCTGGTGCTGATCTGGGCGCTGAGCGTCGCCGGCCTGGGTGTCGCGGCCTGGCTGATGCGCCTGTTCATGAGCGCGGCGGGGCTGGGCACGCCGCACTAGCTCGCGCAATCGATCCCATCCGGGCGCTGTCCGCGGCGCCCGTTCCCACATCCCTCGCCGGTGCTTCCTGCGGGGGATTTTTTTACCTGGACTTCTCGTGGAAGCGAAGGGGAGCCCAGCTCGTAGGATGGTGTGGAGCGAAGCGATACCCATCGATTAATGCGCGAAAACGTTGATGGGTATCGCAAGCTCCACCCATCCTACGACGGTGCTATCCGGTGACTGCAGGAGCGGACTCCGTCCTCGACCAGCTGAGGTTCGCTGTAGCGCAGCAGCAAACTCAGTGCAGCTTGTCGCGCTTGGCCAGGGTGGGGAACAGCTTCATCCATGCGCCGGTGACGACCAGCGTGCCGACTCCGCCAAGCACCACCGCCGGCACGGTACCCAGCCAGTGTGCAGTGACGCCGGACTCGAACTCGCCCAGCTGGTTCGAGGCGCCGATGAACAGGCCGTTCACCGCGCTGACCCGGCCGCGCATTTCGTCCGGGGTTTCCAACTGCACGAAAGCGCCACGGATGACCATGCTGATCATGTCCGCTGCGCCCAGCACCACCAGCACGGCCAGCGAGAACCAGAACGAGGTCGACAGGCCGAAGGCGATAGTGGTGACGCCGAATACCCCTACGGCGGTGAACATGATCCGCCCGACGTTGCGCTCGATGGGGAAGCGCGCCAGCCAGAACGACATCAGCAGCGCGCCCACCGCTGGCGCCGAGCGCAGCAGGCCCAGGCCCCAGGGGCCGGTGAGCAGGATGTCCTTGGCGAATACCGGCAGCAGCGCGGTGGCGCCGCCCAGCAGCACGGCGAACAGGTCCAGGGAGATGGCGCCGAAGATGTCCGGGCGGCTGCGGATGAAGCGGATGCCCGCCAGCAGCGATTCCAATGTGGCCTTGCCCTGCGTGGCTGGCGCCTGGCGCGAGGGCAGGGTGAGCACCAGGGTGCAGGCGATGAAGTAAAGGATTGCGGTCGGTGTATAGACCCAGAACGCGCCGAAGGCATAGAGGAAGCCGCCGAAGGCCGGCGCGGCGATGGTCGCCGCCTGCATGGCCGAGGCGGACGCGGCGACGGCACGGGGGAAGAGTGCCGTGGGCACGATATTCGGCAGCAGCGCCTGGGTGGTCGGCATCTCGAAGGCCCGCGCGGTACCGAGCAGGAAGGCCATCACGAAGATCATCTCGCGGGTCACGTTGTCGGTGCTGGCGCCCACCACCAGCGCCACGGCGATCAGCCCCTGACCGACTTGGCAGAGCGAGGCGATGCGCCGGCGGTCGTAACGGTCGGCAACGTGGCCGGTGTGCAGCATGAACAGCACGCGCGGAGTGAACTCCACCAGCCCGACCAGGCCCAGGTCGAGCACGTTGTGGGTCAGTTCGTAGATATGCCAGCCGATGGCCACGGTGATCATCTGGAAGGCGCTGGCGGTGCAGACGCGGGCCAGCCAGAAGGCGAGGAAGGGGCGGTGACGCAGCAGGGACGTGGCTTCGGCGGTCATCTTGGAGGCTTTTCTGGGAGGTCGTTAGGAGGCTAAGCAAGGGTTGTGCAGCGTAGCACGGCGTAACACTTTTCCGCTTGTCGTCGACGATTTCCACAATTGGCGAATAGTCGCGAACCGTCGACTAAAATTTTCAGCGGCGCGACAAGTTGCCCGATTGACTTTGCCTCGTGCCCCTGAGGTGCGTTAAAGTTGACAGAAGAGTCAGGTTTTCCTGCAGGATCTCTCCTCCGGCGCCATCCCCGAGACGCCCGCGATTCCGCGGCCTCCGAACTCTCTCCAGCACCGAAAAAAACCACATGGGCGGGTCTTCACCGTCCAGAGGATGAACCATGTCCAACCGTGATATTTCCCGGCGCGCCTTCCTGCAAGGCGGGCTGATTGCCGGTGTCAGCGTGACCATGGCGCCGCTCGGCAGCCGGGCCTTCGCTGCCCTGATGGAAAACTCCGTCACCGTCTCCCCCCAGCAGTGGATGGGCCACGACGGCAAGGCGCGTTTCCGTAACGATGCGCTGTCCAAAGTCTGCGGCAACAAGGTGTTCGCCCGCGACATCCGCGCCAAGGACATGCCCGGCTGGCCGCAGCAGCAGGGCCACGCCATGCTGCTCAAGACCATCAAGGCCGATCGCATCTTCGACGGCATCGACCTCGCCTGGCTGGGTGCCGAGTTGCAGCCGGACCGCGTCGTCACCGCCGAGGACCTGGACAAGGACGGCATCGTCTTCCCCGAAGCCCACGCCCCGGACCCACTGCTGCCGCGCGGCAAGGTGCCGATGTTCATCGGCCACCCGGTGGCGATCCTGATCTGGAACGACTTCGAGCGCTTCCGCCAGGCCAAGCTGAAGATGAAGTTCAACGACAAGGCGATCCGCTACGGCGCGCAGGCGCCGCTGTACCAGGGCGACCCCTACGGCAGCTTCCGCTACGTACGCGTCGGCGGGGCGACTTCGGCCGATCCGGACGAGTTCTCCAGCCTCAAGGACTCGATCCTCTTCCCGATGATCCGCGAGCGCAAACCGGTGTGGAACCAGCAGCCCAACCAGCACGGTGACCTCACCGAGCAGGGCCTGTTCTACGCGCAGAAGATCAAGGACCAGATCGAAAACCCGCCGGAGAACTGGCTGGTCTTCGACGAACGCTACAAGACCCCGTCCATCGAGCCGGCCGCCCTGGAGCCGGACAACGGCAACGGCTGGTACGACCCGGCGAGCAAGACCCTGCACTTCGTGGTCGCCACCCAGTGCCCGTTCGAAGCGGCCTACGAGACGGCGCACATGATCGCCCCGTCGCGCTTCGGCCTGGCCAAGCTGAACATGCACCCCGGCTACACCGTGGGTTATGGCTCCAAGGATCACAACATCTTCGTCTACTACGCGGCCCTGGCTGCGCTGTACGGCAACGGTGTCCCGGTGCGCCTGGCCAACGACCGCTACGAGCAGTTCCAGAGCGGCATCAAGCGCCACCCGTTCGACATCCGCTACCAGCTCGCGGTGGACAAGAAGGACATGACCTTCAAGATCTTCCGCACCGAGATGAGCGTGGACGGCGGCGGCCGCATCAACTACAGCCCGTCCGTGGCCGCCGTGGGCGCCACTGCTGCGCAGTCGATCTACTACATGCCGCAGAATGACCTGCAGGTGACCGCCTACCATTCCCGCGCCGTCGAGGCCGGGTCCATGCGTGGCTACGGCACCCTGCAGAGCATGGCTGCCACCGAGATGATGGTGGACGAGATCGCCGGTCGCCTGGGCGTCGATGCCATCGAACTGCGCCGCGTCAACGCGCTGAAGTCGGGCATGAAGAACACCCAGGGCGCTATCCCTGCCGGTGCGCTGCGCCTGCACGAAATCCTCGACAAGGCCGCCGCCCACGAGTGGTGGAAGACCCGCGATGCACGCAAGAAGGAGATGGACGCCAAGGACCCGGACCACTGGTACGGCGTCGGCTTCGCCATCTGCCAGAAGGACTTCGGCACTGGCTCCGAAGCGCCGATGGCGAGCATCGAGTTCGATGCCACCGGCAAGGTGCACATGCGCCACATCGGCATCGAGATCGGCACTGGCATGTCCACTTCCCAGGCGCTGGTGGTGGCCGACTTCCTCGGCAAGCCGGCGGACGAGATGAAGACCGCCGAAACCGAGTGGCCGGAACTGCAGCTGATCAGTGGTGAAGACCCCTACACCATGAGCCAGCCGACCCAGGACGAGAAGCTGCGCAACCCGCGCTGGGTCGGCAAGTACGCCTCGGCGTCGTCGGCGACCAACTCGGCCTACTACTTCAGCCACGCCACCCGTGAAGCGGCGCGCGTGCTGTTCAACCACGGCCTGTGGCCGGCGGCCCTGGAAATCTGGCGTCGTGGCCCGTTCAACGGCGCCGCCAACCCGCTGGTGGTGCGCCGCGAGGATGCTCACTGGGTCGACGGCCAGCTCACCGCCAACGGCCTGCAACCGCTGTCCTTCGCCGAGCTGGCGCAGGTCGCCCACGAGAAGGGCCTGGTTACCGGTGCCACCGTCCACGGCTTCAACCGCTGGAGCTGGGCGGAGTGCGACTACGTCATCGATGGCGTGCGCGATCGCCTGCCGCTGGACGCCCTGGCCGTGAAATACGGTGACGGCGCGCCGGGCGTGAAGAAGGCGCAGATGAACAGCGCCGGTTTCCACCTGCTGGATCGGCAGAACGTGGCCTATCCGCCGGTGCAGCTGAACAATGCGGCCGTGACCTACTACAGCCCGGTGGCGACCATCGTCGAGCTGAAGGTGAACAAGGGCAACGGCGAAGTCAGCGTGCTCAACCACCACAGCTGGATCGAGTGCGGACGTGTACTGGTTCCGGAACTGGTGAAAGGCCAGATCGAAGGCGGCACTGCCATGGGCATCGGCCATGCACTGCTGGAAGATATGCCGCTGTATGAGGGGGGGCCGGGCGAGGGCGACTGGAACTTCAACCGCTACCGTCTCCCGAAGGCGAAAGACGTGGCCGTCTGGCAGCAGAGTTCGGAAATCCTTCCGCCGCTGTCGCCCAGCGACCCGTCCAAGGGCATCGCCGAGGTGGTGATGATCCCGGTGGTTGGCGCCATCAGCAACGCCGTGGCCCACGCCATCGGCAAACGCGTCCGCGACCTGCCCATCACTCCCGCTCGCATCAAGGAGGCCCTCAATGGCTAACCGTCCGCTCAACCTGACCCTGAATGGTCAAACCGTCGGTCCGGTCGAGGTTCCCGAGGACCTGCCGATGATCGACTACCTGCACGAATACCAGAACCTCACCGGTTCGCGCCTGGGCTGCGGCCAGGGCATCTGCCATGCCTGCGTGGTGATCGTCGACAACCCCGACGGCACCAGCGAGGAAGTCCGCACCTGCATCACCGGCGCGCACTACTTCGAAGGCAAGAAGGTGCGCACCATCGAGGGCCACGCCAAGCGTGAGGCAGACGGTTCGGTGAAGGAGCTGAACCCGATCCAGCAGAAGTTCGTCGACCGTTTCGCCTTCCAGTGCAGCTACTGTGCGCCTGGCTTCGTCAACGCCGCCACCGTGCTGGTGGAGAAGGCCCAGCGCCAGCCGCTGAAGAAGAGCGAACTGGAATCGACCATCGAGGCCAGCCTCGGCCACCACATCTGTCGCTGCACCGGGTACGTGCGTTACTACGACGCCACCCGCGAAGTGCTGACCGATCTCGGCCTGGTCAAGGAGGGTTGAGCATGCAGCGCATTCTTTCCGGCCTCGCGCTGGCTGTCGGCCTCGGCCTGGCGATCAGTGCACAAGCCGCTGACCAGGAGCTGATCAAGCGCGGCGAGTACGTCTCCCGCGCCGCCGACTGCATGGCCTGCCACACCGCCGAGGGCGGCGCGCCGTTTGCCGGCGGCCTGCCGATCCACTCGCCGTTCGGCACCATCTACGGCAGCAACATCACCCCGGACAAGGACTTCGGCATCGGCAACTACAGCGCCGACGAGTTCTTCGCCGCCCTTACCGAGGGCAAGCGCAAGGACGGCGCCAATCTCTATCCGGCCATGCCCTACACCTCGTACCACCTCATCAAGCGCGAGGACAGCGATGCCCTCTACGCGTACCTGATGAGCCAGACGCCGGTGCATCGCGCCGCGCCGCAAACCAGCCTGAGCTTCCCGTTCAACGTGCGCCTGGGCCTGAGCGGCTGGAACATGCTCTACGGCAAGAGCCTCCAGCTGGAAAACACCGAGGGCAAGAGCGAGCCGTACAAGCGCGGCCAGTACCTGGTGGAAGTGCTCGGCCACTGCGGCGAGTGCCACACCCCGCGCAACCAGATCGGCGCCCTGGAGCAGGACAAGCGCCTGACCGGCGGCCTGCTCAACGGTTACAGCGCGCCGAGCCTGCTGGCCCAGGACCTGGCCGAGCGCGGCTGGACCAGCGCCGACCTGACCGGCTTCCTCAAGCACGGCATGAGCCCGCAGGGCAGCATGTTCAACGAGATGTTCCCGGTGATGCACCTGAGCACCCAGCACCTGGGTGACGAGGACCTAGCCGCGATGTCCACCTACCTGCTCGGCGAACAGCCGCCGCAGGCCAAGGTAGTCAAGGCGGTGGCCGAGGAGCAGCTCAGCGACAGCGCCAAGCGTGGCCGCCAGCAGTACCTCAACGTCTGCGCCGGCTGCCACGGCAACGATGGCGAGGGCAAGCCGCACATCGCCGTGGCCATGCAGGGCAACACCACCCTGCGCCTGGCCGATTCGCGCAACCTGGCCAAGGTCATCGTCGAAGGTATCCGCGAGCAGCAGTTCACCGGCTTCGAGCGCATGCAGCCGATGCCGGGCTTCGCCGACAAGCTCAATGACGAGCAGCTCACCGACCTCATCAACTACCTGCGCCAGGCCTGGGGTGGCCTGCCGGGTGACATGGGCGTACAACAGGTCGCTCAACTCAAAGCGGAGTGAGTCGTGCAGCATCTCGATCTGCAAGTAGTCCGGCAGGCACTCCAGTGGTCCAATGCCGGGCAGCGTGTATGGCTGTGCAGCGTGCTCTTCACCTACGGCTCGGCGCCCCGTGCGCCGGGCTCGCTGCTGGCGGTCAACGCCAGCGGCCAGTGGGTGGGTTCGCTGTCCGGCGGCTGCGTCGAGGATGACTTCCTCGAACGCGTCGCCGAAGGCGAGTTCAGTGAGCCGGTAGTCGTCGTGCGCTACGGCGACGGCACCGATACCCGCAGCAATATCCGCCTGCCCTGCGGTGGCATCCTCGACGTGCTGGTGGAAAACCTCGCGCCCGATTGCGACGTGCAGGCGCACTTGCGTGAGCTGGAGTCGGCGCTGCTCGGCCAGCGTCGCCTGCTGCGTGAAGTGAACCTGCGCGACGGCCGCCGCCGCCTGAGCGATGACCACGAGCATGGCCCGCGCGTGGAACGTGACGAAGCCAGCGTGCGCCTGCGCGTCGGCGCGGCTCAGCGTCTGCTGTTGGCCGGCTATTCCAGCGTGGCGCATTTCTGCGCGGAGTTCGGCAAGGGCCTTGGCTTCGAGGTGATCCTCTGCGACCCACGCGAAGAAGCGCTGGATGGCGTCGTCCTCGAGGGCATCGAAATCCGCCGCGAGTTGCCCTCGGTGTTCATTGCCAACGGCGGTTGCCACGCGGACACCGCCGTGGTCGCGCTGACCCACGACCCGAAGATCGATGACCTGGCGATGCTCGAAGCCGTGCGCACCGAGGCCTTCTACATCGGTGTCATGGGCTCGCGCACCACCTCCGACAAGCGCCGCGAACGCCTGCACCGGGTCGGCGGCCTGAACGAGACGGAGCTGGCGCGGGTGCATGCGCCCATCGGTCTCAACCTGGGCAGCAAGACCCCGGCGGAAATCGCCCTGGCGGTGCTCGCCGACATCCTGCGCACGCGCAGCGGTGTCGCCCGCGAGGCGCTGTGACGGTTGTCGCGCTGGTCCTGGCCGCCGGCCAGGGCTCGCGTTTTGGCGCGGACAAGCGCCGCGCGGCTCTTCCTGATGGGCGCAGCCTGCTGGCGCATAGCGTCGAATGCGCGTTGGCGGTGTTCGATGAAGTCCGGGTGGTGCTGCGTGACGGCGAGCGGGCCGAGGATTTCGACCTGCCCGCCGGCTGCCGGGTTATCCACAGCCTGGATGCGGCGCTCGGTATGGGGCACAGCCTGGCGGCCGGCGCAGCGTCGCTGAACGACTCTCAGGCAGAGGCGGTCGCCATCCTGCTGGGCGACATGCCGTGGATCGCCCCGCAAACCTTGCGTGCATTAACGGAAGCGGCCAGCCCCTCGACCATTCTCTTCCCGCTTCACGATGGCCAGCGCGGCCATCCCGTGTTGTTCGGCCGCGAGTTCTGGCCGGCGTTAACCCAACTCACTGGCGACGAAGGCGCCCGAGCCTTGGTTCAGGCGCATCGCGATCACTGCCTCACCCTGAACGTTGCCGACGCAGGCGTGCTGCGCGACGTCGATACCCCTGACGCCCTGCGTTCCTGACAGGTTCGCGAGCAAGGACTGGGCGTCCCCTCGTTCCTACAGGTTGGCGCCGTGGTGCTCTTCGCAGGAGCGAGCTTGCTCGCGAACCCCGGCGGCACCCCGTGTCGTAGGGCGAATAACGCAGCAGCGTTATCCGCCGAGCCGATGCCGGCGGATAACCTGTTCCAGGTTATGCGCCCTACTGCGCTACAGGTATGCAAGGGCACGCTCTGTGTAGGAGCGAGCTTGCTCGCGAACCCCGGCGGCACCCCGTGTCGTAGGGCGAATATCGCGCCAGCGTTATCCGCCGAGCGGATGCCGGCGGATAACCTGTTCCAGGTTATGCGCCCTACTGCGCTACAGGTATGTAGGGGCGCGCTCTGTGTAGGAGCGAGCTTGCTCGCGAACCCCGGCGGCACCCCGTGTCGTAGGGCGAATAACGCAGCAGCGTTATCCGCCGAGCAGATGCCGGCGGATAACCTGTTCCAGGTTATGCGCCCTACTGCGCTACAGGTACGCAAGGGCGTGCTCCGTGTAGGAGCGAGCTTGCTCGCGAACCCCGGCGGCACCGAATCTCGCGGCTTCAGTGCCGCTTCAGCCAATCAGCAATTCGTGGCCAGATTTCCTGGCTGGCATTGCGCGACAGCAGCAGGCGGTTATGGCTGTAGTCCTCCCGCGCGCCGGTCGCCAGTCCGAACAGCTCCAGCCTCGCGTCGTTGCCGCCGAACGCTTTCACCAGCGCTTCGCATCCGGCAACCGGCGCGATGAAGGTATCGCCGCTGCCCGCCACGCCCAGCACCGGTAAATCGACGTTCGCCAGTCCAGCCAGATAGTCGAAGCCCGCCAGCGAATCGAAACGTCGCCGCAGGTTCCACTGGCACCACTGGCGCATCAGCCGTGCGCTCTCCGCCTCCGGCCCGACGCTCTTCGCCCGGCTCGGCGCGACGCGCCGCCAGCGCAGCAGCCAGTCGTAGCCGAGCACGGCGAGCCGATGAGAAAGACTGGCCCCGGCCGCCGTGGCCTGGGAACCGATCAGCACCGTCGAGCGCAGCCGCCGCTGCGCCAGTTCGGGGTTGCGCGCCGCCCACATGGTGACGATCAGCCCGCCACCGGAATGGCCGATCCAGTGCAGCGCCGTTTGCCCGCTGCGCAGGCTCACCGCGTCGAGAATCGCCGGTACGTCCTGCTCGGCCACATCATCGAAACTGTGGATAAACCCATTGCGCTCACTGTCGCCATGTCCGCGCCATTCGAACAGCCAGCAGGCGAACCCTTGCCCGGCGAGGTAGTTGGCCAGGCCCAGGCAACTGCGGTGGTTGGAGAAGGTGCCGTGAGTCAGCACGATGGGCACGCCATCGGCAGGGCCCACGAGGCGCAGCGCCAGGTTGACGCCATCTGCGGTGCGGATCAGCTCCGGCTGGGAAGGGGAGGGTTCTTGTGCGGTCATGGCATGCATCCTGGCGAGGGCGATCCATGCTGCTCCGGCGCGCGGGCCGGAGCAATCCCGCCAGCTTATTTGGTCGCTTTCAGCACCACGAATTTCGGATTTGCCGCCACTTGCTCGACGCCGCGGAACAGCCGCTTGAGCTTGGCGTGGTAGCCCAGGTGACGGTTGCCGACGATCCACAACTCGCCGCCCGTAACCAGCGCCGCGCGCGCCTGCTGGAACATGCGCCAGGCGAGGAAGTCGCCGACTACCTGCTGCTGGTGGAACGGCGGGTTGCACAGGACCAGGTCCAGGGAGTCGGTGGCCTGGCTGGCGAGGCCGTCGTCGGGATGGATATCCACAGGCCGGTCGCCGAGGGCGGCCTGCCAGTTCTCCTGGGCGGACTGCACCGCCATGTACGACTCATCCACCAGCGTCAGCTCGGCCTGCGGATTCAGCAGGGCGAAGGCGATGCCCAGCACGCCGTTGCCACAGCCCAGGTCGGCGGCGCGCACGGCGTGGTGGATCTGCGGCAGGTGCGGGAGGAAGGCGCGAGTGCCGATGTCCAGGCCGTCGCGGCAGAACACGTTGGCGTGGTTGATCAGCGTCAGCACCGGTTTGTCCAGGCGATAGCGCGTGGGGTAGGGCGAAGTGGGGGCAGGGCGCTGCTCGGCGGTGGCCACCAGCAGGCGGGCCTTCTTCACCGCCAGCGAGGCCTGCATCGGCCCGATGTACTTCTCCAGCAGGTCACCGGCGGCGCGCGGCAGGTGCTTGATCATCCCGGCAGCGACCACCTTGGCGCCTGGAGCGAGCTGGCCGTGCAGGCGGATCAGCTGTTCTTCCAGCAGCGCCAGGGTCTTCGGCACGCGCACCAGCACGTGGTCGAACGGGCCCTGCGGCGTTTCGCTGGAGGGCACGAAACTCAGCGGCGCGCCGGTCAGGCCGTTGCGTTCCAGGTTGCGCTGCAGGGCGATGAAACCCAGGTGCGAATCACTGCTGCTGGTCAGTTGCACGTGGGGCGCGAGGCTGGCGGCAAGGGCGCCGAAGCTGTCGTTGAGCAGCAGTACCCGGCTGCCTGCGCCAACGCCTTGCTCGTGCAGGTGCGCGAGCAGGTACTCGTCGGCCGCATCGAAGGCCTGCAGCGGGTCTTCGCGCTGTTCGGGGTGGCGGACCAGGTCGAGCTGGGCGAAGGGGCTGGCGAGGACGGGCATGGGACTCTCGAACGAAGAAGGTCTGGGAACAGATGAAGCTGGAAGTCGCAATGAGACGAGGCTGATTGCAACGAGATTGTCATCAAACTGAGAAGCAGTTGGCCATCATCTGCTTGTGCAGGGCGGCGTTATACCGAAAAATTATGACCTATCCGCCCGCTGTCGTCTTTCCATCGCTGCGCGGCGGCCTCCCAATAATAACCGGGCGCTCCAGGCGACCCGGTAGGGCCCGATCCCGGAGCACGCCTCCGCCGACCGACGGCCACCACTCCAAGTCTTCACGAATCCTCGACACGCGACGTTCGTTCGCGCGCCGGGCTATTGCCATTGCATAAGGATGTCGATGTACAAGTCGTTGCTCGGGGTGGCCCTGTCCGCCCTTTTCCTCGTGGCTCAAGCGGCCTTCGCCGATGCGCCCATCGTGATCAAGTTCTCCCATGTCGTTGCCGACGACACACCCAAGGGCCGCGGCGCGCTGCTGTTCAAGAAACTGGTGGAAGAGCGCCTGGGCGGCCAGGTGAAGGTCGAGGTATTCCCCAACTCCACGCTGTTCGGCGATGCCGACGAGCTACAGGCGCTGCAGGACGGCAAGGTGCAGATGCTGGCGCCGTCGTTGTCGAAGTTCGAGGGCTACACCAAGCAGCTCGAAGTCTTCGACCTGCCGTTCCTGTTCGATGACCTGGAGGCGGTGAAGCGCTTCCAGAAACGCGACAAGAGTCGTGAGCTGCTGCACTCCATGGCGCGCTCGGGCATCTATGGCCTGGGCTATTGGAACAACGGCATGAAGCAGCTTTCCGCCAACCGCGAGCTGCGCGCGCCGGTCGATGCCAAGGGCCTGGCCTTCCGCATCCAGCCGTCTTCGGTGATCACCGCGCAATTCGGCCTGCTCGACGCCACGGCAGTGAAGATGCCCTTCGCCGAGACCCTCAAGGCGCTGCAGGACGGCAAGGTGCAGGGCACCGAGAACACCTGGTCGAACATCGGCAGCCAGAAACTCGACAGCGCGCAGCCGTTCATCACCGAGACCAACCACGGTGTACTCAGCTACATGGTGATCAGCAACCAGAAGTTCTGGAACAGCATGCCGTACCCGGTGCGCACCCAACTGGAAAGCATCATCGAAGAAGTCACCGTCGAGGTGAACAAGGACGCCGAAGCGCTGAACCAGAAGGAACGCGAGCACGTGGTGGCCAACGGCAAGGCGCGCATCATCACCTTGAGCCCGGCCGAGCGCGACGCCTGGCGCACCGCCATGCAGCCGTTGTGGAAGCAGTTCGAAGGCGAGATCGGCACCGATGTGCTGCGCGCCGCCCAGGTGGTGAACCGCAAGCATTGATCTGCTGATCCAGCGCAGGTTTGTGGCGATCTTGCGGGATAGCCACAAGCCTTGCGGGTGTTTCTATTGCCCTGAATACGGGAAAATGGGCCGTTCCCTGCCAAGGAGCGGACGATGACCGCCAGCGAAGAGAAGTTCACCCGCCAGACCCTGCTGGAAGTGCAGACGCTCACCCCGAGCCTGTTCACCCTGCGCACCACCCGTGACAGTGGCTACCGCTTCCGCGCCGGGCAGTTCGCCCGCCTGGGCGTATACAAGCCCAGCGGTAGTATCGTCTGGCGTGCCTACTCGATGGTCTCTGCGCCCCACGACGAGTTCCTCGAGTTCTTCTCCATCGTCGTACCTGGCGGGGAGTTCACCAGCGAGCTCAGCCGCCTGCGCGTCGGCGACCAGTTGCTGGTGGATCGCCAGGCGTTCGGCTTCCTCACCCTCGACCGTTTCCCCGATGGCCGTGACCTGTGGTTGCTGGCGACCGGCACGGGCCTGGCGCCGTTCCTGTCGATCCTGCAGGACTTCGAAGTGTGGGAACGCTTCGAGACCATCAAGCTGGTGTACAGCGCCCGCGAGGAAAAGGAGCTGGCCTACCGCGACCTGATTGCCAGCTTCGGCGCGATGGAACACCTGGCCGAACATATCCACAAGCTGCAGTTCATCCCGGTGGTCACCCGCGAGCAGGTGCCCGGCTGCCTGAATGCGCGGATCACCACACTGATCGAGAACGGCGAGCTGGAGCGCGCCGCCGGTCTGGAACTCACCCCGGAACATTCGCGGGTGATGCTCTGCGGCAACCCGCAGATGATCGAAGACACCCGCGCCGTGCTGAAGGCCCGCGGCATGAGCCTGGCGCTGACGCGCAAGCCCGGCCAGATCGCCGTGGAAAACTATTGGTAAGTACCGCTCGATAGATTTTGAAAAGATTGTCCGCTGAGGGCGAGTCGCCTTTGCCCTTAGGATAGGCGTCCGTTTCCTCTTTTTCGGACCTCGATGGACAGTCAAAGTACGAAGCCGACCCCGGTGCCTACCCCCGTAGAGCCCGTGATCGGCGAACCTCCCCCGGCACCCGCGTTCGCGGATGCCGCTTCCCGGCCTGCCATGGCGCGCACCCAGCGAGGTGAGTCGGCATGGAATGGCTGATGGATCCCACGGCCTGGCTTGGCCTGCTCACCCTGATCCTGCTCGAGCTGGTACTCGGCATCGATAACCTGGTCTTCATCGCGATCCTCGCGGACAAGCTGCCGCCGCACCTGCGCGACCGCGCGCGGCTGATCGGCCTGTCGCTGGCGCTGCTGATGCGCCTGGGCCTGCTGGCGAGCATTTCCTGGCTGGTCACGCTCACCGAGCCGCTCATCGAGGTATTCGGCAAGAGCTTCTCCGGCCGCGACCTGATCATGCTGTTCGGTGGCCTGTTTCTGCTGTTCAAGGCGACCCTGGAGCTGCATGAGCGCCTGGAAGGCCGTGTGCACACCTCCAACGGCAAGCGCGTGTATGCCGCCTTCTGGCCGGTGGTGGCGCAGATCGTGGTGCTGGACGCGGTGTTCTCCCTCGACGCGGTGATTACCGCCGTGGGCATGGTCGACCAGCTGGAAGTGATGATGATCGCGGTCATCTTCTCCATCGGCCTGATGATGGTTGCCAGCAAGCCGCTGACGCGTTTCGTCAACGAGCACCCGACGGTGATCATGCTCTGCCTGGGCTTCCTGCTGATGATCGGTTTCAGCCTGACCGCCGAAGGCCTGGGCTTCCATATCCCGAAAGGCTACCTGTATGCCGCCATCGGTTTCAGCCTGCTGATCGAGATGGCCAACCAACTGGTGCGCTGGAAGCGCCAGAAGAGCCTGCGCGGCCAGCGCGGACTGCGCCAGCGCACGGCCCACGCCGTGCTGCGCCTGATGGGTGGCAAGGTGCAGGCCGACGAGGTGGGCGAGGAAATCGCCGACCTGGTGGGGCCCGACGATGGCGGTGACGCTCCGTTCGACCGCCGCGAGCGGGTGATGATCAGCGGCGTGCTGGGCCTGGCCGAGCGTCCGGTGAAAGCCGTGATGATCGACCGCCAGCGCGTACACCGTGTGGATGTGGCCGACAGCCCGGAGGACATCCGCCGCGCGCTGCTGGAGTCGCCGTACTCGCGCCTGCTGGTGATTCGCGAAGGCAACATCGACGAGCCGCTGGGCTACGTGCACAAGAAGGAGTTGTTCTCGGCGCTGCTGCAGGGCCGTGAGCTGGACGTCCTGCCGCTGTTGCGCGAGCCGCTGAGCCTGCCGGACAGCAGCACCGTGCTGGGCGCGCTGGAACAGATGCGCGAGGCCTCGACCCACCTGGCCTTCGTGGTCAACGAGTTCGGTGGCTTCGAGGGCATGCTCAGCATGACCGACGTGCTGGAGGCCATCGCCGGTGAGCTGCCCGATGCCAGCGAGGTGTCCGGTACGGACATCGAGGCGGAGGCGGGCGCCTACCGGGTGGATGGTGCCGTGACCCTGTCGGCGCTCGCCGAACGAGTCGGCTTCCACGCCCGCCCGACGGCGGAATACCAGACCCTCGGCGGGCTGGCGCTCAAGCACCTTGGCCGCTTGCCGGCCAAGGGCGACACGCTGGAGCTGGGCGGCTGGCGCCTGGAGGTAACGGAAGTCAGCGAGCGACGCATCGGCCGTGTGCTGCTGACTCCGCCGGGCTGACGCCGGAAGGGGCGGCGCCCCGCCGGATCAGCGATCTGCTCAGGGCGCGCGGTTGTTCTGCTGCTTGAGCAGGTCGCGGATTTCGGTGAGCAGCGTCTCTTCCGGTGTCGGTACCGGGGGAACGCTGGGCTCCACGGCTTCTTCGCGCTTGAGTCGGTTGATGGCCTTCACGCCCATGAAGATGGCGAAGGCGACGATGATGAAGTCCAGGCAGGTCTGGATGAACTTGCCGTAGGCCAGCACCACGGCAGGCACGTCGCCTTCGGCGGCCTTCAGGGTGATCGCCAGGTCCGAGAAGTCCACGCCGCCAATCAGCAGGCCGATAGGCGGCATGATCACGTCGCCGACGAAGGAAGAGACGATCTTGCCGAATGCGGCGCCGATGATGATACCGACGGCCATGTCGACCACGTTGCCCTTGACGGCGAAGGCCTTGAACTCGCTAAGCAGACTCATGCACAGACTCCTTGTTACGCAATAGAGGGGGACAGGCGCAGTTTAGCGGCCTGTCGCCGTCTGAACACCCCGGCGCGGTCCAATTCATGCCGCATGACCGGCGGCGGTGGGCGGGTTCACAACCTGGTCTAGGCTTACCGGGCAACCTATCCACGCCCACGCATCCACAGAAGGAGGCCCGCCATGCCGCTCGAGCATCATCCCCTGTCCCGCGAATTTCCCGAGCAGAAGGCACTGATGACCCGGTTGCACGGGAAAGACGCCAATTTCACCCGCATGGCCGCCAGCTACGAAGAGCTGGACAAGAAGATCTATGACATCGAAGACGGCCGCGAGGCGATGGACGACCTCGCCCTCAACTCCCTCAAACTGCAACGCGTGACGCTGAAGGACGAGATTGCCGACCTGCTCAAGCGATCCGGTTGAGCTTGACCAGAGTCAAGGGTGTTGGACGGAGCGAGGCGTAGGCTCCTGTCATCCTTTTCCAACCGGTGCCACCGCCATGCGTACATCCATTTCGTCCTCTGGCAAGTCCGTCACCAAGCCCTCAAAGCGTAACGTCGAAGCCCTGCGCGCCCAGGAGCGCCTGGTGCGCATGAAATTGCAGTACGAATTGCTCGACCAGCGCATCGGACGTGTGGAGGAGGGCATCGAACGCCCTGATTGCACCCTCGCTTCGCTGCTGATGCGCCGCGAGAGCCTCAAGCACGACATGGAGAGCCAGTACCGCCGCCTGGCGGGCTGAAGCGCTTGGCCCAATTGGCTATGATGCGGGCTTTGTATTCGACGGAAGTCCCTCATGGCCAAGGCCAAGCGCATGTACGGCTGCACCGAGTGCGGCGCCACCTACCCGAAATGGGCCGGGCAATGCCCTGACTGCGGCGCCTGGAACACCCTGGTCGAGGCCGTCATCGATACCACGCCCACCGGCGGCTCGGGCAGCAGTTCTTCCGGCCGTGGCGGTTGGGCCGGCCAGCAGGCCAACATCAAGACCCTCGCCGAAGTCAGCGTCGAGGAGATGCCGCGTTTCTCCACCGCATCGGCGGAACTGGATCGCGCCCTGGGCGGCGGCCTGGTCGACGGCTCGGTGGTGCTGATCGGCGGCGACCCCGGTATCGGCAAGTCGACCATCCTTCTGCAAACCCTCTGCAACATCGCCACGCGCCTGCCGGCACTCTATGTCACCGGCGAGGAATCCCAGCAGCAGGTCGCCATGCGCGCCCGCCGTCTGGGCCTGCCCGAAGACAAGCTCAAGGTCATGACCGAGACCTGCATCGAGACCATCATTGCCACGGCGCGCCAGGAGCAGCCCAAGGTGATGGTGATCGACTCGATCCAGACCATCTTCACCGAACAGCTGCAATCCGCGCCCGGCGGTGTCGCCCAGGTGCGCGAGAGTGCGGCACTGCTGGTGCGCTTTGCCAAGCAGAGCGGCACCGCGATCTTCCTGGTCGGTCACGTCACCAAGGAGGGCTCGCTGGCTGGCCCGCGGGTGCTGGAACACATGGTCGACACCGTGCTGTATTTCGAAGGTGAATCCGACGGCCGCCTGCGCCTGTTGCGGGCGGTGAAGAACCGCTTTGGTGCGGTGAACGAACTGGGCGTGTTCGCCATGACCGACCGCGGGCTGAAGGAAGTTTCCAACCCGTCGGCGATCTTTCTCACCCGTGCCCAGGAGTCCGTGCCGGGTAGCGTAGTCATGGCAACCTGGGAAGGCTCGCGGCCGATGCTGGTGGAAGTGCAGGCGCTGGTCGACACCAGCCACCTGGCCAACCCGCGCCGGGTGACGCTGGGCCTGGACCAGAATCGCCTGGCCATGCTGCTGGCAGTGCTGCACCGCCATGGTGGCATCCCGACCTACGACCAGGACGTTTTCCTCAACGTAGTTGGCGGTGTGAAGGTTCTGGAAACAGCGTCGGACCTGGCGTTGATGGTGGCGGTGATGTCCAGCCTGCGCAACCGCCCGCTGGATCACCAGTTGCTGGTATTCGGCGAGGTCGGCCTGTCTGGCGAGGTCCGCCCGGTGCCTAGCGGTCAGGAGCGCCTGAAGGAAGCGGCCAAGCACGGCTTCAAGCGCGCCATCGTGCCCAAGGGCAATGCGCCGAAGGAGTCACCGCCCGGCCTGCAGGTGATCGCGGTAACACGCCTGGAGCAGGCGCTGGACGCGTTGTTCGAATAGATTCGCTTCGGCGTTGGTGATAGGCGATCGCGGACAAAGTCCGCTCCTACGAAAATGCCAACCTTGGTGTAGGAGCGGGCTCCGTCCGCGATCGCGCGACGTTGGCACGGTCGTTCAGTGCTCGCTGAGCAACGTCAGCTCCCGCTCCAGCAGCGACTCGTCGCCCAGGTTCAGTTCGACCAGGCGGCGCAGGTGGCTGATCGAATCCAGGTCGATGTGCCGGCAGTTGAAGCCCAGCAGGCCCTCACGCTCCCAGGCGAGATCGGCCTCCATATAGACGTTGACGTCGAAGCCCAGGTAGATGCGCACCTGCACCGGCTCCGCGGCAACTATGTTCCAGTGCTCCGGGCGTTGCACCAGCAGCCCCTGCAGAGACAGGTCCAGCAGCGTCACCTTCCAGCGCTGGTCGCCCTGGCTGATCTCCGTGCCGGCGTCGAAGGCAATGCGCTGGAAGCGCCGGCGCTCGTCGTGATCGTCAGTCATGTCGTGGCTCTCCGGCCGTTTCCGCTTTGCCTCACTATAGACAGAAGCCACGGGAAACGCGTCGCACGTCGATTGCCGAGGTTTCGTCCGTCAGACACATCCCACGCAGGTTTGACAGGGTGCCAGCCCTCGCCAAAGCTCCATGAGCGTTAATCCAATACCAACTGCGGAGTGCAGAACATGGATAAGAAGCTCGTGAGCAAGGGTTTGATCATTGGAGTGCTTAGCGCCGCCAGCCTGCTGGCGCAAGCTGACGAAGCAGGGCAGAGCGGCAAGGGCTGCGGTTGGGGCAACATGGCCTTCGACGGTCAGCGCGGCCTGTTCCCGCATCTGCTGGCCACCACCACCAACGGTACTTCGGGCAATGCCACCTTCGGCCTGACTTCGGGGACCAACGGTTGCGACGCCAATCAGCGCATCACTTACGGCGGCCGCTCGATCTTCGCCATGAACGGCATGCTCGACAACATCGCCGAGAACATGGCGCAGGGGCATGGTGAAGCACTGGATGCCTACGCCGTCCTGCTCGGCATTCCAACCCAGGATCGCGCGCATTTCGCACAGGTCACCCAGCAGCATTTCGGTGAGATCTTCACCTCCAAGGACACCACCGGCGAGCAGGTGCTGAACAACACCCTGGCGGTGATGAGCCGTGACCAGACGCTGGCGCAGTACGCCAAGCAGCCTGCCTGACGATCTGTCGCAGCATGAAAAGGCCCGCCACAAGCGGGCCTTTTCATTTCCTGACTCCAGGGTCGGAACGCGTTGACCTCCGGCAATAAGCGCGTAACCGCTCTAGACTAAGGTCGTATGAATGGGTCGCTGGAAAAGACTAGAATTTTTCTGCGAATTCTCGCCTTCAAACTGTCGGAAGCCTCGCTATGAACAATAACAACAGCCTGCTACGTCACCTCGCCTGGCTGGCGGTGGCGATAGTTGGTGCATTTGCCTTGGGAGTCGTGGCGCTACGCCGCGGCGAAGCCATCAACGCACTGTGGATCGTCGTCGCGGCCGTCGCCATCTATATGGTCGCCTACCGCTACTACAGCCTGTTCATCGCCACCAAGGTGATGCAACTGGACCCCAACCGAGCGACCCCCGCGGTCCTCAACAACGACGGCCTGGACTACGTCCCGACCAACAAGCACATCCTCTTCGGTCACCACTTCGCCGCCATCGCCGGCGCCGGCCCGCTGGTCGGGCCCGTATTGGCGGCGCAGATGGGCTACCTGCCCGGCACGCTCTGGCTGATCGCCGGCGTGGTGCTGGCCGGCGCCGTGCAGGATTTCATGGTTCTGTTCATCTCCAGCCGCCGCAACGGGCGCTCGCTGGGTGAACTGGTCCGCGAGGAAATGGGGCAGGTGGCGGGGACCATCGCTCTGTTCGGCGCGTTCCTGATCATGATCATCATCCTCGCGGTGCTCGCGCTGATCGTGGTGAAGGCCCTTGCCGAAAGCCCGTGGGGCATGTTCACGGTACTGGCGACCATCCCGATCGCGCTGTTCATGGGAGTGTACATGCGCTACATCCGCCCGGGCCGCATCGGCGAGATTTCCGTGGTCGGTATCGTGCTGCTGCTGGGTTCCATCTGGCTCGGTGGGCAGATTGCCGCCAGCCCCGAGTGGGCCCCGGTGTTCACCTTCCATGGCGTGCAGATCGTCTGGATGCTGATCGCCTACGGCGCCATCGCCTCGGTGCTGCCGGTGTGGCTGCTGCTGGCGCCGCGTGACTATCTGTCGACCTTCCTCAAGATCGGCACCATCATCGCTCTGGCCATCGGCATCGTGATCGTCTCGCCGGAGCTGAAGATGCCGGCCCTGACCCAGTTCACCGACGGCACCGGTCCGGTGTGGAAGGGCGGCCTGTTCCCGTTCCTCTTCATCACCATTGCCTGTGGCGCCGTGTCCGGCTTCCACGCGCTGATCTCCTCGGGCACCACGCCCAAGCTGCTCAACCGCGAGCCGGACGCCCGTTATATCGGCTACGGCGGCATGCTGATGGAGTCCTTCGTGGCCATCATGGCGATGGTCGCTGCCTCGGTCATCGAGCCGGGCATCTACTTCGCCATGAACAGCCCGCCGGCCGTGGTCGGCACCGACGTCACCGCGGTGGCCGCGACCGTCAGCAGTTGGGGCTTCACCATCACCCCGGAAGTGCTGGCCCAGACCGCCAAGGACATCGGCGAGACCACCATCCTGGCCCGTGCCGGTGGTGCGCCGACCCTCGCCGTGGGTATCGCGCACATCCTTCACCAGGTGCTGCCGGGTGAGAACACCATGGCCTTCTGGTACCACTTCGCGATCCTCTTCGAGGCGCTGTTCATCCTCACCGCGGTGGACGCCGGCACCCGTGCCGGGCGCTTCATGCTGCAGGACCTGCTGGGCAACTTCGTCCCGGCGCTGAAGAAGACCGAATCCTGGACCGCCAACATCGTCGGCACCGGCGGCTGCGTCGCGCTGTGGGGCTGGCTGCTGTACCAGGGCGTGGTCGATCCGCTGGGTGGCATCAACACGCTGTGGCCGCTGTTCGGCATCTCCAACCAGATGCTTGCCGGTATCGCGCTGATGCTCGCCACCGTCGTGCTGATCAAGATGAAGCGCCAGCAGTACGTCTGGGTGACCGCCCTGCCGGCCGCCTGGCTGCTGATCTGCACCACCACCGCGGGCCTGATCAAGCTGTTCGACAGCAACCCGGCCGTGGGCTTCATCGCCCTGGGCAAGAAGTACTCCGCCGGCCTGGACGCCGGGCAGATCATCGCCCCGGCCAAGGACATCGGCCAGATGCAGCACGTGATGATGAACGCCTACATCAACGCCGGCCTCACCGTGCTGTTCCTGCTGGTGGTGTTCAGTGTGCTGGTGTACGCGATCAAGGTAGGCGCCAGCGCCTGGACCAAGAAGGAGCGCACCGACAAGGAGGCTCCGTTCCAGCCGATCCCGGACGCCTGACGGAGGTTCACCATGTTCAATGACCTCAGCCGCATGGGTAAGTATCTCGGACAGGCCGCACGTATGCTGGTCGGCATGCCCGATTACGACACCTACGTTCAGCACATGCAGAACAAGCACCCGGACAAGACTCCGATGACCTACGAGGAGTTCTTCCGCGAGCGTCAGGAAGCGCGCTACGGTGGTGGCAAGGGAAGGCCGATCCGCTGCTGCTGATGCGATGAAACTGGCTGCGTGGCCGATGCTGCGTTGCCAGCGGCGGGAAAAGTGCTCGTCTATTGAAGTAGACTCCGCTTTTTCCCGCCACTGGCGCCTTGCCTCGTCGGCGTTTCATAAATGGAATTGCGGGCCGCGAGCGATCGCGGCCCGTTTTCTTTTCCGATTGCCTGGAAGTTCCCATGACCGATTCCGCAAGCGTGCCGCAGATTCCGGTGACTGTTCTCACCGGTTTCCTTGGGGCCGGCAAGACCACCCTGCTCAAGTACATCCTCAAGGCCGAACACGGCCTGAAGATCGCCGTGATCGAGAACGAATTCAGCGAGACACCCATCGATGCCCAATTGCTCGGCGACGACGCGGTACAGGTGACGACGCTGTCCAACGGCTGCGTCTGCTGCACCATCAATAGCGACCTCGAGCGTGCGCTCTACGTCCTGCTGGAGCGCCGCGACAACGGCGAGCTGGATTTCGACCGCCTGGTGATCGAGTGCACCGGCCTGGCTGATCCGGCCCCGGTGGCGCAGACGTTTTTCGTCGACGAGACCCTGCGCGAGCGTTATCTGCTCGACGGCATCATCACCCTGGTGGACGCCGCCAACGCCGACCGTCACCTGCAGGAAGCCATCGCCCAGGCCCAGGTCGGCTTCGGTGACCGTATCCTGGTGAGCAAGCGCGACCTGGTGTCGCCGGAGCAATACGAGGCCCTGGTGGAGCGCCTGCAGCGCATCAATCGACGCGCCGAAATCCACGCGGTGGAGCACGGCGCCATCGAGCTGGAACGCCTGCTCGACGTGCGCGGCTTCAACCTCAACGCCGACGTCGGCCTGCGCCCGCTGCTGCGCCCGGTGCGACCGGCGGCGGACACTACCGACCGCATCTCCACGCTGGTGCTGCGCAGCGACAATCCACTGGATATCGAGCGGCTCAGCGAGTTCATGGACGACCTGCTGCAATGGCACGGCAACTCGCTGCTGCGCTACAAGGGCGTGCTGAACATCGCCGGGGAGGAACGCCGCCTGGTATTCCAGGGCGTGCTGCGGCTCTATGGGTTCGACTGGGACACCGAGTGGAAGGGCAACGAGCAGCGCGAGAGCGTGATCGTCTTCATCGGTGACAACCTGCCCGAAGAGGAGATCCGCCGGGGCTTCGACCGGATTACGGGCGGCCCGACTGCCTGAAAGCAGACGCCCGGCCAATGCCGGGCGTTTTGTTTGGTTCTTCGTAGGAGCGAGCTTGCTCGCGAACCAGCGCTCCCGGTTGGCACCGCAATTCGCTCCCTCGCCGTTCACGGAGAGGGACAGTTCGGTGCAAGCGTTGGGGCTGGAGCTGGCCTGGAGCTTCTGTTCGCGAGCAAGCTCGCTCCTACACAAAGTTTCAGCCACCAATCAGATGCTTGAGCGGGTGATAGTCCGCCTTGAGGTTCCCTGCTGCCTTGATGATCGCCTGCTCGATGGCGTTCAGGTGCATGCAGGTCAGCTCGATGGCCGCCGCCTGGTTGCCCGCTTCGATGTACTCGATCAACTTCTGGTGCTCGTTGCCGCGGCAGGTTTCGTGCTGGTCGTCGTCCAGGGTAGTGGCGTAGAGCGAGGCGCGCTCGATCAGCTTGCGGAAGAAATCCAGCAGCACCGGGTTGTTCAGTGCCGCCGCCAGCTTGAGGTGGAATTCGCCCAACAGGTGGACGAACCGCGCGTGGTCATGGTCATGGGTCGCCTCTTCCAGCGCCACGTGCTCGCGCAGGTCCTGGATGATCGCGCTGTCTGCGCGGCGGCAGAGTTCGCTGACGATGCCGATCTCGATCAGCCGCCGTGTTTCGAACAGCGAGCGGATCTCCTCGTCGCTGGGCAATGACACCCATGCACCCTTGTTGAGCGCGCTGGATACCAGCCCATCCGCTTCCAGATGTTTCAGCGCCGCGCGCACCGAAGTGCGGCTGACCTTGAACAAATCCGCCAATGCCGCCTCGCCGAGCTTCATGCCCGGGCGCAGGCTGCGCTTGCTGATCGCCTCGTAAACCCCTTGGTAGACGCGTTCCACCGTGGATTCGGGGTGCTTCTCCGTCATGAGCGACTCCGCCTCTTGCTTGACCCTTCAAAGGATGCCGCAAAACCGTCCGTGCAAAACCAGTTGCAGAAGAAAAATACATCAGCTATTTCTAGATTGCATTCAAATATTGCATACAAAAACAAGAGGAATGCACCAAAATGAATCACTCGTCGTCAGTCGAGGTGCGTCGGGTCAGCAAGCGCTACACCGATGATCCCAACGTCGCTCCCGCCCTCAACGAAGTGTCGGTCGACATCGCCCATAACGAATTCTTCACCCTGCTGGGGCCGTCCGGCTGCGGCAAGACCACGCTGCTGCGCAGCATCGCCGGGTTCGAGAATGTCACCTCCGGCGACATCCTTGTCGGCGGCGAGCGGGTCAACGACCTGCCGCCGTACCGCCGCCGCATCAACACCGTGTTCCAGAGCTACGCGCTGTTCCCGCACATGTCGGTGAGCGAGAACATCGCCTTCGGACTGGAAATGCAGGGCCTACAGCGCTCGGAGATTCCGAAGCGGGTGAAGGAAATGCTCGCGCTGGTGCAGATGGAACACCTCGCCCGGCGCAAACCGGCCGAGCTCTCCGGCGGCCAGCAACAACGTGTGGCCCTGGCCCGTGCGCTGGCGCCCAAGCCTTCGGTCCTGCTGCTCGACGAACCGCTGTCCGCCCTGGACCTGAAGCTGCGCAAGGAAATGCAGGTCGAGCTCAAGCGCGTGCAGGAAGAGGCGGGCATCACCTTCATCTTCGTCACCCACGACCAGGAGGAGGCGCTGACCCTGTCCGACCGCATCGCCGTGATGTCCCACGGCAACATCATGCAGATCGGCACGCCCAACGAGATCTACGAACGCCCGACGCATCGCTTCGTCGCGCAGTTCATCGGTGACATCAATTTCCTCCCCGGGCAGATGCGCCAGGGCGGCTTCCACCCCAACGCCATGGCCGCAGAGATTCCCTGTGAGCTGCCGGCAGGTCTGAGCAGCGCCAGCGTGCAGCTGGCCTTCCGCCCGGAACGTTCCAAGCTGGTCGACCCGTCGCAGCCGCACCACCTGCGCGCGGTGATCGAGACGGTGATGTACGTCGGCACTGCCACGCTGTATCGCTGCCGCCTGCCCGATGCCTCGCAGATCACCCTGCGCGAGAGCAACGAGGGCGGCCGCGCCCGCGACGTCGGCGAGGCCGTGGCGGTGCACCTGCCGCCCCAGGCCTGCCTGCTGATGGAGGCCTGAGCATGAAGGAGTCGCCCACTACCCGACGCCTGTTGCTGCTCAGCCCGGTGGCGCTGACGCTGCTCGGGCTGATCGCCATTCCGCTGGCGATCATGGGCTACATCAGCCTGTTGCCGCGCAACCTCTATGGCGGCGTCAACTGGCACGCCGACTGGCAGATCCAGAGCTACGTGCAGCTGTTCTTCCAGGAGGATTTCGACGGCAACCTGGAGCTCAACTGGGTCTACGCCCAGGCGCTGCTGCGTTCACTGTTCCAGGCTGGCGGCACCACGCTGCTGTGCTTCCTCTTCGGCTTCCCGGTGGCGCTGTGGATGACCAGCCTGAGCGAGCGTTCGCGCAACCTCATGGTGCTGCTGATCACCATTCCGTTCTGGACCAACCTGCTGATCCGCAACTACGCCTGGCTGATCATCCTCCGCGAACACGGCTGGATCGCCCAGACGGTCAACGCGCTGTTCCCCCAGGCCGGTGGCATCACCCTGCTGTACAACGACTTCGCGGTCTGCGTCGGCCTGGTCTACAGCTTCCTGCCATTCATGATCCTGCCGATCTACTCGACGCTGGAGAAGCTCGACTGGCGCCTGGTCGAAGCCGCCTACGACCTTGGCGCGAATCGCTGGAAGGCGCTGCGCCGGGTGATCCTGCCGCTGTCCATGCCCGGCGTGATTGCCGGCTCGCTGCTGGTGTTCGTGCCTAGCCTGGGCGCGTTCATCACCCCCGCCATCCTCGGCGGCGGCAAGACGCTGATGATCGGCAACCTGATCCAGCAGCAGTTCGGCACCGCGCGCAACTGGCCGCTGGGCGGTTCGCTGTCGTTCCTGCTGCTGGCGATCATGCTGCTCGCGCTGATCGCGTTCGCCCTCTATAGCCGCCGCGCCGCCAAGGCCGTCCACCTGGGAGCTTCCGCATGATCGCCCAGCACCTGAAGAAACTCCCCGGCACCCGCGAGACCAGCCTGCTGGTGCTGGCGTACCTGTATCTGCCGATCTTTGTGTTGATCGCCTACAGCTTCAACGCCAACCGTTCGGCCACGGTGTGGACCGAGTTCTCCTTCGCCTGGTACGGCAAGATCGTCGCCAACCCTTCGATCCAGGCGGCGGCCTTCAACTCGCTGGTGGTGGCGGGCTTCGCTACCGTGCTGTCCACGGCGATCGCCCTGGCGGCGGCGCTGGCAACCTCGCGGCCGTTCTACGGGCGGCGGATGGTGGAAGGCGGAATCAACCTGCCGCTGATCCTGCCGGAGATCGTCATTGCGGTGGCCACGCTGCTGCTGTTCATGTCGCTGGGTATCAAGCTCGGACTGATGACGGTGATCGTCGCCCACGTCGGCTTCTGTATTCCGTTCGCTTACCTGCCGATCCGCGCGCGCCTGAACGACCTCGACAAGAGCCTGCTGGAAGCCGCCGGCGACCTCTACGCCAGCCCCTACCAGGTGTTCCGCCGGGTGACCCTGCCGCTGCTGTGGCCGGCGGTGCTGTCCGGCGCTGTACTGGCGTTCGTGGTCAGCCTCGACGACTTCATCATGACCTTCTTCGTCGCCGGCCCTGGCTCGACGACGCTGCCGGTCTACATCTTCTCGGCCATCAAGGCCGGGGTGACGCCCGAGATCAATGCCATCTCGACCCTGATGCTGGTGATTTCCATCGTCCTCGTGGTGCTGTCGTACTGGCTCGGCCAGCGCGGCAAACCGGACGCCTGATAACGACTGCCGACCCTGACCTTTAGCTTTTCGGAGAGCCCTATGAAGTTGAATGCCCTGCGTCACGGCCTTGCCGGTTTGTCCCTCGCCCTGCTGGCCGCGGGCGTTGCCCAGGCCGAGGAGCCCAAGCAGCTGTTCTTCTACAACTGGACCGACTACTACCCGGTGGAACTGCTGGCCAAGTTCGAGAAGGAGACCGGCATCAAGGTCACCATGGACGGCTACGACAGCAACGAAACCCTGCTGGCGAAACTGCAGGCCGGCGGTGCGGCATACGACGTGATCGTGCCGTCGCATTCGATCATGCAGACACTGATCAACCAGAACCTGCTGCTGGAAATCGACACGCCCAAGCTGGCCAACTTCCAGTTCGTCAAACCGGCGTTCCGCGACCCGGCCTTCGATCCGGGCCGCAAGTACTCGGCGCCCTACCTGTGGGGCACCACCGGCTTCTCCTACGACAGCGCGCGGGTGCCGGGCGGCAAGCTGGACGATTCGTGGAAGGAGTTTTTCGAACCGCGTCCGGAGCTGCAGGGCCAGGTCGCCGCACTGGATACGCCGAGCAGCCTGATCAACGCCGCCGCGCATTACCTGAACGTCGACGAGTGCACCGAGAACCCGCAGGACGCGAAGAAGATTCTCGAACTGCTGCAGAAGCAGAAGCCCTTCCTGAAGATGTACAGCTCGGACAACACCGTGGACCGCATGGCCTCCGGCGAAGTGGTGCTGATGCAGAACTGGAACGGTTCCACCGCGCGCGCGACGCTGCAGAAGAGCACCATCAAGTATGTCTACCCGCGCGAGGGCGTGGCCTCCTTCCAGGACAACTTCGCCGTGCCGAAAAGCGCGCCGCACCCGGAGAACGCCAAGGTCTTCATCAACTGGATGATGAAGCCGGAGAACGCTGCCGCAGTGACCAACGCCATCGCCTATTCCAACGGCATCCAGACCGACCAGTTGCTCGACGCCAAGTGGAAGGTCATGGACGCGATCAACATGCCCGAGGAATACGCACAGCGCCTGCGCCTGGAAAAGGAATGCAGCAACAAGTCCCGCGAGCTGCAGGACCGCATCTGGTCCAAGCTCAAGGGCTGAGTCCTCACCCGAATCTCGTGCTCGTTTTTCGCTCTTCGTAGGATGGGTGGAGCGGAGCGATACCCATGCGACCGGCAAAACGATGGGTATCGCAGGCTCCACCCATCCTACAAAACAGCACCGATCCAACTTCCTGTTTCGAGGTCCCCATGACCGACAGCTACTGGCTGCGCAACATCCGCCCGCTGGGCAACGCCGCGGAAGACTTCCTCATTCGTGATGGCCGCATCGCCGAGCGCCGCCCGGCAAGCGGCGCCGACATCCAGCCGGGCGAGATCGACGGCGCCGGCCAATTGCTCGTGCCGCCGCTGGTGGAAAGCCACTGCCACCTGGACAAGACCCTCTGGGGCCAACCCTGGCGTCCGAACAGCGCCGGCCCCACGCTCAAGGACTACATCGCCAACGAGCGCCGCGTGCTGCGCGAGATCGAAGCGCCGATTGCCGAGCGTGCCGGCGCGCTGCTGGAACAGTGCATCGCCCGTGGTTCGCTGACTTTCCGCTGTCACGTCGACATCGATCCCGAGCTGGGCCTGCGCCACGTGGTCGCCATGCAGGCGCTGCGCGAGCGCTACGCCGACCTGATCGACATGCAGTTCGTGGTCTTCCCGCAGACTGGCCTGGTCAGTCGCCCCGGCACCGCCGAGCTGATGCGTGAAGCCATGCAGCTGGGTGTGGAAAACGTCGGAGGTCTGGACCCCTGCGGCATCGACGACGATCCCATCGCGCAGCTGGATATCGTCTTCGGCCTGGCCGTGGAGTTCGGGCGTGGCGTGGACATCCACCTGCACGACAAAGGCGAGCTGGGCCTCTGGCAGATCGCCCGCATCGCTGAGTACACCGAGCGTCACGGTCTGCAGGGCAAGGTCATGATCAGCCACGCCTATTGCCTGGGCATGGCACCGTGGGAGCAGGTCGAACCGCTGGCCGAGCGGCTCTCCGAACTGGGTATTTCCCTGATGAGTTCTGCGCCGGCCGACACCCCGGTGCCGCCGTTCCTTGCCCTGCGCGAAGCCGGCGTCAACCTGTGCCTGGGCAGCGACGGCATCCGCGATGCCTGGTCGCCCATGGGCAATGGCGACATGCTCGAACGCGCCATGCTGCTGGCCTTCCGCTTCGACCTGTGCAAGGACGACGACCTCGCCGCTGCATTCGGCGCGGCCACTGCCAACGGTGCCCGGGCGCTGGGTCGCGAGCCCGCGCGCCTTGAACTCGGCGCGGCGGCGGACTTCCTCCTGTTGCCGGTGCAGACCCTCGGTGAAGCCGTGGTCGCGCGCCCGGCGCAGCGCCAGGTATTCAAGTCTGGCAGGCTGATTGCCGAGCAGGGTCGCCTGTTGGCCTCTCGTCTGCAGGAGCGGGGTCTGTGAGCACTTCTCGCATTGGTCTGAAAGCCAGCTTCGTGGTCGGCTTCGACGGTCGCCAACACGTGCTCTGGCGTCACGGCGAAGTCGTGTTCGAAGGCGCGAAGATCGTCTTTGTCGGCCGCGGTTTTCCCGGCGAAGTCAGCCAGTGGATCGACTACGGCCACGCGCTGATCGGCCCTGGCTTCATCGATCTCGATGCACTCGGCGATCTGGACTCCACCGTGCTCACCCTGGATAACGGCGCCGAGTGGAACATGGGCCGCGTCTGGTCCGAAGACTACCTGCGCGCCGGGCCGAGCGAGTGCTACAGCCCGGAGGAGGAGCTGTTCAAATACCGCTACGCCTTCACCCAGCTGATCCGCAACGGCATCACCACCGCCATGCCGATCACCTCGATGTACTACCGGCGCTGGGCCGAGCACTACGACGAATTTGCCGGAGTCGCTGCGCTTTCCGGCGAGCTCGGCCTGCGCACCTATCTCGGCCCCTGTTACATGAGCGGCATGACCTATGCTCGCGCCGATGGCAGCCCTGCGCAGCACTGGGACGAATCCGCCGGCCTTGCCGGGCTACGGGAAGCCGAACGTTTCTTCCGCGACTTCGATGGCGCGCACAACGGATTGGTGCGCGGTGCGCTGCTTCCGGACCGCATCGAAACCTGCACACCCGCACTGCTGGAGCGCACCGCCGCCGTGCAGCGCGAACTGGATGCGCCGCTGCGCCTGCATTGCTGCCAGTCGCGCTACGAAGTCGAACTGGTGCGCCGTCTGCGCGACACCTCGTCCCTGCAATGGCTGGACAGCTACGGTCTGCTCAACCCGCGCAGCGTGCTGCCCCACGGCATCCTGCACAGCGGCGAGCACGAGTTGCAGCGCCTCGCCGATACCGGCGCGAGCCTCGTGCATTGCCCCGTGGTGTTCGCCCGCGAAGGCGATGCGCTGGACTCCTTCGGTGCCTACCGCGCACGCGGTATCAACCTCGCCATGGGCACCGATACCTTCCCGGCGGACATGCTCGATAACCTGCGCCAGGGCCTGAACATTTCGCGGGTAAAAGAAGGCGATGCCGAGCACACGCGCATGCTCGACCTCTACAACGCAGCAACTCTCGGTGGCGCCCAGGCGCTGGGCCGTGATGACCTCGGCCGTCTCGCTCCTGGCGCCCGCGCGGATATCACTGTGTTCCGCCTCGGTGACTTCCATCAGGGGCCGTTCTTCGACCCGCTGAAGAACCTGTTTACTGCCGGCCGTGGCGACGACTGCATTGCCAGCTTCATCGATGGCCGCTGCGTGATGCAGGGCGGCCAGGTGACCGGTGTCGATTACGCCGACTTGCAACGTCGCGCCGACGCGTTGTTCCAGAAGCAGATGCAGCACCACGCCGAGCGCGCTTTCGGCAACCCGCCGTGGCGCACGCTGTTCCACTCCGCGATTCCCTTTGCCGACACCTATAGCGCTGCTGCGCCCTTGCTCGACGCCCACGCGCCCAGTGCCTTCTGAAGGAACCCCCATGCTCAGCTTCAATTTCCAGCAGCTGTCTGCCCGCGAGAAATACAAGATCCTCATCGGCAGCGTGGTGCCTAGGCCGATCGCCCTGGTCACCACCATCGATGCCGAAGGCCGCGCCAACGCCGCGCCCTTCAGCTTCTTCAATGCACTCTCGGCCGACCCGCCGATCCTCGCCCTGGGCGTGGAGAACTACAGCGACCTGAGCCCCAAGGACACCACGCTGAACATCCGGCAGAACCAGGAGTTCACCGTGAATATCGTTTCCGACGCGCTGGTGGAGGCGATGAACGTTTGTGCCGTGCCCTTCGAGCCGGGCTTCGACGAACTGGTTGCCGCCGGCCTCACCGCCATCCCCGGTACCCGTGTGGGCTGCCCGCGCATCGGCGAGGCACCGGTAGCGCTGGAATGCCGACGGATGATGGCGCTGTCCATCGGCCAATCGCGGGAAATCATCCTCGGCGAAGTGCTGATGGCCCACGTGCGCGACGACCTGATCGACCCGGCCACGCTGTACATCGACCAACTCGGCCTCGACGCCATCGGCCGCATGGGTGGGCATGGCTACTCGCGCACCCGGGAGTACTTCGACCTGCCGACGCGTTCGCTGAAGCAGTGGATGGAAACACCCGGCGCAGGACAGCGCCTCTGGCCCGAAACCGAAGAGCTCGCCTGAACCCTTGCTCGCGAACCCGCTCAATGCCGAATTTCCCGGTGAACCCGTTCGCGAGCAAGCTCGCTCCTACACCAAAAATTCCGCAGAAACAAAAACGCCCGGCATCCTTGCCGGGCGTTTTCATTTCACTCCAACACTTACTGCTGATGCAGCTTCCACGCATCCCCGTGGGGCGCGGTGCCCTTGTCATACGGGCGGAACAGCGCCATGTAGGCCAGGCCCAGCAGGATCACGATGCCACCCACCAGGATGATCCCGTAGTTCAGGTACCAGGGCGCATCCGGGGTGCGCGGCCAGGACATGTTGATGATCGCCAGCACGCCGTAGGTCAGCGCCAGGATGTTCACGATCCAGCCCCAGTTGCCCAGGGTGAAGGCGCCGCTTGGCTTCCAGCCGCGCAGACGGGCGAACAGGGCGCCGCCGACGATCATCTGGAACGACAGGTAGATGCCGATGGCGGCGAAGCTCACCACCATGGCGATGGCGTTCTGCAGGTAGAAGCCGGCGCAGACGATCACGCTGGGGATCACGCCGCAGGCGATCAGCGCCGCAACGGGTACATGGGTATTGGGCGACAGGCGCTTGAGCAGACCGCTGCCCATCACCATCTCGTCGCGGGCGTAGGAGTACAGCAGGCGGCTGGCGGCGGCCTGCAGGCTGAGCACGCAGGAGACGAACGAGACGATGATCACCGCCATCACCAGGCGTGCGCCGGTCACGCCGAAGGCGTTGTCGAGGATGGTGGTCATCGGGTCTTTATCGGCGCCGGAGATCACCGCCTGCATGTCCGGTACCGCGAGGATCAGCGCCAGGGCGGCGAAGATCGCCGCGCCGCCGCCGATCCAGATGGTCATGCGCATGGCCTTGGGAATCCGCCGGCTGGGGTTCGGGGTTTCTTCGGCGACGTCACCGCAGGCCTCGAAGCCGTAGTAGAGGAACATCCCTGCCAGCGAGGCGGTGAGGAAGGCCGGCCAGTAGCTGCCGTCGATGCGGATATCGAAGGTGTTGAACAGCACCGAGAAGGGCTGGTGACGCTCGAAGATCAGCAGGTAGGTGCCGATCACCAGGGCGCCGAGCAGCTCGCAAATGAAGCCGAACATGGCCACGCGGGCCAGCAGCTTGGTGCCGGAGAGGTTGAGCAGGGTGGCGATCACTGTCAGCGCCAGGGCGACGAAGGTGTTGGTAACCGGTGTGGACTCGAAGCCGAGCAGGGTAGCGATGTACGGGCCGGCGCCGAGGGCCACGGCGGCGATGGTCACGCACAGCGACACCGAGTAGATCCAGCCGACCATCCACGCCCAGCGCTTGCCCACCAGGCGTCGCGCCCAGGGGTAGACGCCGCCGGAGATGGGGAATTGCGAGACGACTTCGCAGAAGATCAGGCACACCAGCATCTGCCCGATGCCCACCAGCAGGTAGGACCAGAACATCGGCGGCCCGCCCGCGGCCAGGCACAGGCCGAACAGGGTGTACACGCCGACCACCGGCGAGAGGTAGGTGAAACCCAGGGCGAAGTTCTGCCAGAGGGTCATGCTGCGTTCGAAATTGGAGGTGTAGCCCAGCGCGCGGAGTTGCTCCGCGTCGCGGTCCAGGGCGGCGCCTGGCTGGATCGAGCTGTTCATCGTGGGGTTCCTGTCTGAGGTTTTCGCGTCGGCAGCCAATCGGGTGCAACGGAAAGCGTTGTTGTTATTGTTCGGCGCGCGATTTACCCGCGCGCCGTCTTGCTCCAAACCTCTCGTCTTCTGGATCGCGTTACAGCTTGATCCAGGTCGCCTTCAGCTCGGTGTACTTGTCGAAGGCGTGCAGCGACTTGTCACGGCCATTGCCCGACTGCTTGAAGCCGCCGAAGGGCGCGGTCATGTCGCCGCCGTCGTACATGTTCACCCACACGCTGCCGGCGCGCAGGGCACGGGCGGTTAGGTGGGCCTTGGATATGTCGCGGGTCCACACCGCCGCCGCCAGCCCGTACTGGGTGTCGTTGGCGATGCGGATAGCTTCCTCGGCATCCTCGAACTCGATGACCGAGAGCACCGGGCCGAAGATTTCCTCGCGGGCGATCTTCATCGCGTTGCTCACGCCATCGAACAGCGTCGGCTCGACGTAGGTGCCACCGGTTTCCTCCAGCACGCGCTTGCCGCCGGTGAGAATCTTCGCGCCTTCGTCCTGGCCGGCCTGGATGTAGCCCAGCACCTGTTCCAACTGGCGGCCGTCGACCAGCGCGCCGACGTTGGTTTCCGGGTCCAGCGGGTGGCCGGCCTTCCAGCCCTTGAGGGCCTCGACCACCAGCGGCAGGAACTTCGCCTTGATCGACTTCTGCACCAGCAGGCGTGAGCCGGCGGTGCACACTTCGCCCTGGTTGAAGGCAATGGCGGCGGCAGCGGCTTCGGCGGCAGCCTGCAGATCCGGGGCATCTTCGAAGACGATGTTCGGGCTCTTGCCGCCGGCTTCCAGCCAGACGCGCTTCATGTTCGACTCGCCGGCGTAGACCATCAGTTGCTTGGCGATCCTGGTGGAGCCGGTGAACACCGCGGTGTCTACGTCCATGTGCAGCGCCAGGGCCTTGCCGACGGTGTGACCATAGCCCGGCAGCACGTTCAGCACGCCGGCGGGAATGCCCGCTTCGATGGCCAGCTGGGCGATGCGGATGGCGGTCAGCGGCGAGCGCTCGGACGGCTTGAGGATCACCGAGTTACCGGTGGCCAGCGCCGGGCCGAGTTTCCACGCGGCCATCATCAGCGGGAAGTTCCACGGCACGATGGCGGCGACCACGCCTACCGGCTCGCGGGTGACCAGGCCGAGCTGGTCATGGGAGGTGGCGGCCACTTCGTCGTAGACCTTGTCGATGGCCTCGCCACTCCAGCGCAACGAGTCGGCGGCGCCCGGCAGGTCGACGTTCAGCGAGTCGCCGATGGGCTTGCCCATGTCCAGGGTTTCCAGCAGCGCCAACTCCTCGGCGTGCTCTTCCAGCAGCGCGGCGAAGCGGATCATCACTGCCTTGCGGGTCGCCGGCGCCTCACGCGACCAGACGCCGGAGTCGAAGGTGGCGCGGGCGCTCCGCACAGCGCGCTCGGCGTCGGCGGCGTCGCAGCTGGCGACCTTGGCCAGCAGGCGGCCGTCCACCGGGCTGATGCAATCGAAGGTGTCGCCGGAGGCGGCGGCGAGGTACTCGCCCTGGATGAAGGCGCGGCCCTCGATCTTCAGGGACTTGGCGCGGGCTTCCCATTCGGCGCGGGTTGGCTGGCTCATGCGTATCGCTCCTCGTTCTTGCTGTTGTGGGCGGGGACAGCTGGTTGGCCGTCTCTGGCAAATACATTTGAAACCATATCTTAAGATTTTCCGGTTGCCAATACGGGGCGAAAAATGAGCACTTCAATGGGCATTTCATGGCAAAAGACCTTGCTGAAAGTCCGGAAAGCGATTTAAAAATATGGAGACATAGTTTTGAGCGAAGCCGCTGCCAGCCTGCAGATAGACTTCGTCGTCACCGCCAGAACAGGAAGATTCCGCGCAGGAAGCGTCCGCGCCCCTCGCACTGCCGCCTATGAACGAATTCAGGAAAGTCCGTCCCGCCAGCTTCATGCGCCTGCGCCAGGAAGGGCGCACCGAGGAAGTTGCACGCCGGCTGGTGGAAATGGTCGACCTCGGTCTGTATGCCGAAGGCGAGCAACTGCCCAGCGAAAGTGAACTGGCGATGCAGTTCGGCGTCGCCACCGTGACCCTGCGCGATGCGTTGGCGGAATTGCGCGAGCGCGGCGTGATCGAGACGCGCCGCGGGCGCAACGGCGGCAGCTTCGTCTGCTCGCCGCAGCACACTTCGGAAGAGGCTCTGCTCGGTCAGCTGCGCCAGATGAGTGCGCTGGAGCTGCGTGACCTGGGTGACGAGCACGTCGCCATTGCCGGTGCCGCTGCACGCTTGGCCGCCCAGCGCTCCACATCCGACGAGCAGGCGCGCATCGCCCAGTACCTTGATGCCCTGGCCTGCGCCTCCACGCGCCAGGAGCAGCGCCGCGCCGATGCACGTTTCCATATCGAGATTGCTGTCGCTGCCCAGTCCGTGCGCCTGACCCACGCGGAGACGCGCCTGCAGGCGGAAATCGGCGAATGGCTGTGGCTGGCGGTGGATGGATTTCCTGGTCCGGCAGCCATCGAGCAGGAGCACAGCGCCATCCTCGAAGCGATCAGCGCCGGCGACTCGAACCTGGCCGGCGCACTGGCCGAAGCCCATGTCACCCGCGGCATCAAGCGCCTGATCAACCTGCGCCTGAGCCTGCTGGCCGACGACGGCTGACTGGCACAGCGCTTGCTGCTTTCACGGCGCGCCCGCTTGGGCGTGCGCAATGGCACACCGAACCGATTCAGCGAACCTCTCTGGTTCGCGCAAAAACAAGAAGAGCGAGGCCCCGGTCATGTCCAGCGAACAATCCACGGACGAACTGCAGCGCTGCGCCCAGCGCATCGACGCTTCCATCCGTAACGTTTTCCAGCGCCTCGACGAGCTGGCCGGCGAGGTCGTGGCGATCTGGTGCGAACTGGCGCAGGAGGGCAAGCGCCCTTCCTCGAAGGACCTCGGCGCGCTGCGTCCGCGGATCCAGCATGACCTCACCCATGATGGCACGCGGCTGCACGGCACCGGCGTAGTGATCGAACCGGGCGAACTGGCCGACCAGGAGATGTACCTGGAGTGGTGGTACCACGGGCGTGGCGACAAGGTCGTGCCCATGAGCCTGAACTTCAACCGGCGCAGCGAGAGCTTCTACAACTACCTCAACATGCCCTGGTTCTCGCGTCCGCGTACCAGTGGACAACCCTCGGTGGTCGGGCCCTTCGTCGACCTCTACGGCACCGATCTGTATATCCTCGCCTTCTCCGTGCCCATCCAGGTGGATGGACGCTTCATCGGCGTTGCCGCCGCCGATATCGCCCTCCACGAGTTCGAGGGCGTACTGCTGAACAGCCTGATGCAGATGGGAAACGAGGCACTGGTGGTCAATGGCGAAGGCCGAGTGGTCGCCGCCAATACGGCCAACTGGTTCGCTGGCGACCTTGCACGGCGCACCCTCGGACGTGATGCCCAGGGGCGCGAGGAGGAGCTGGCGGCGTCCTTTTCCCACTGGGCGGTCATTGAACGACCGCTGAACCGCCGTCTGGCTGGTGCAGCCTGAGGCTGCCAAACGCCGCGCAATTGGCTAGGCTAGGGCGGTTGCCAATCTGACGGAAGACGCCATGAGCCAGTCGCTCGACACCCTGCCCGACTTCGAACCGCTCAGCGCCGTGGATGCTCGCGTGCTCGGATGCCTGATCGAAAAGCAGCTCACTACGCCTGAAGCCTACCCGCTGACCCTGAATGCCCTGGTCACCGCCTGCAATCAGAAGACCAGCCGCGACCCGGTGATGAATGTCACCCCCGGCCAGGTCGGCCAATCCCTGCGTCATCTGGAAGGGCGCGAGATGACCCGGCTGGTCATGGGCAGCCGTGCCGACCGCTGGGAACAGCGGCTGGACAAGGCGCTGGAGCTGGTCAAACCACAGGTCATCCTGCTCGGCCTGCTGTTCCTGCGCGGCCCGCAGACCCTCAACGAACTGCTCACCCGCAGCCAGCGCATGCACGACTTCGACGACACCGAGGAAGTCCGCCACCAGCTCGAACGCCTCGCCGGCCGCGGCATGGCCGCGCAACTGGAGCGCCAGAGCGGCCAGCGTGAAGACCGCTACATGCATCTGCTGGGCACCGAGGAAGACCGTGAAGCGGCCATCGCTGCCAGCGGCAGCCGCGCCTCCAGCGAACGCAGCGACGGTGGCGGCCACGACGAAGGCCGCCTGGTTGAACTGGAAGCGCGCATCGCCGCCCTGGAAGAGCGCCTTGCCCTGCTGGAGCTCGGTGTTTCGCGGGACTGAAACTGAAGAAATCGGCGGCAGGCTTGATCGAGGTCAGCCTGTCAGAGCGCTAATCCAGCGTTAACATTTGCCCCCGATAGTCATGCTGATCGCGCTTCGCCCTGGAGTACCCCATGAGCCGCAAACCCTCCCAGGCCCAGCTGACCGCGGTGCTCAGCCAGCTCACGGAAACCGACGTCAAATCCATCGGTGAGCTTGCCGGCCCGCGCGAGGCCAACCTTTTCGCCATCCGTGAACTGTTCCGCCAGGGCCTGATCAAGGGCGTTTTGATCGACGATCCCTTCGGCGCCGAAGACGAAGACGGTCCGTTGCTGTGCAACGCCGAACGCCTGCGCTTGCGCAAACCCTGCGTTGAAGTGGTGCCGGAAGAACAGGCCGAACCGCTGATGCCACGCCTGGGGTTCCTGACGCTCTAGGCAAATCGCGGGCAAGAAAAAAGGCGCTGGGCTTGAGGCTCAGCGCCTTTTTCTTTGGATTTGGTGGGCCGGGGTAATCTGAAATGATTTTCTATCTAGCTGAAATGTAAATAAAAAATCCGGTTAAGAAATTCTGTGGAATACCATTTGGAATACCGCATGGCTGGATTTGAACTGGAGGCATCTAGCGCGGCTTGGTGCGGGTCTCTAGCTTTCATGGCTCGTCAGGTGAGGCGTTCGGTGGTCAGGTCGTCTCTGAGGGCTATGTAGGCCAGCGAGCCTTTAAGGTCTTTCATCCTGGCCTCAATGAGTTTGTTGATGTCTTCATCGCTGGCTGCTGGGGGCTTTTCGTCTGGCCACATCAGTTCCCACTGGGCGAGCAGCTTCAGGTATCGCTCTACGTGTTTCAGTGCTTCGTCCCGTTGAGCCCTCATGGACGCCGTTATCTGGCCGGCAATTTTGCGCTCCCTTGAAATTGATTCCTTAAGCTGTTTTTCGTAGTTCTTCTCGGCTTCGGCCGCTTGCCCTGCCTTATCTATAAGTGCGGTGATTACGGCCGTTTCGCTTGTCTCTTGCCGCTTGGCAAGATGCTTCAACCTAGAGATGGTTTCTTTGCTAAGGGTGAACGTCAGCGGCTTCCTGCCGTTGCTATCGGACCGGTACCGACGTTGCCGTACAGCGCCCTGCAGTCTGATGACAAGCTCAGGGTCATCTTTCCGGATTTTTCTGATGGCAGAAACTACGTTTTCGTAGGTTCCCAGTCGATTGGTCGGATTGGGCGCTATCGACTTTAGGTGCTCGGAATCGAGCCGTTGCACCAAGTAATCGGCTGCCCATTCCCACTCACCATCCTGCCGGCGCAGCCACCTCAGCGGTTTCTCATTCTCTGACATTACATCCTCCAAAGAGGGCGACTCACGCCTAGCTAGAATTTTCGAAAATAACCGTTACGGTTGCGATATGCAAGATGGTACAAAACCGTTATTAGTAACGTTTTGATGTTTGGTCAGTTGTGTTGTGATGTGTTATATGAGTTGTTATTGTTCGTATGTATGAATAATACAGGGTGTAAAAACCGTGCATTGGAGAGAAATTTGAAATGGCTCTTCTCTTCGAAAGCTTATTGGATACAGACTTTTCATGCTCACCTGATGCTCGTTTCATATTGGAGGTCATTGCCAGGGATCCAGGGTGCTGGCTAGGTCCAGCGAGCGAGCTGAGAGTGAAGCCGTTTGCGAAGAGGCTCCATGTGGCGGAGAGAGTCGTCTCTGCCGCATTGAGTGAGCTAGTCGACGCTGGTGCCATGGAGCGTGATGCTCCAGCCCGAGCAGGAAGCGGAGGAAGGGCAACGGTTACCTACACGCTAGGTTCGTGTCATGTGGACGCATTGGTAGGGGATGGTTCCTACCCTCAACATGCTGAGCTGTTGCAGATGCTGTTCTCGGGCGCGGACATGGTTTTTCCTGTACTCGGACGTGAACCTGGCGAGGGCGACGAGGGCGGCAAACAGGACGAACCAGGTGAAGAGGAGGTGGCTGCGGCGGAGCCTAAAAAGGGGAGGCGCCCGCCGCCAGGTAGCCGTGGGCGGCTGAGCATTCGTAATCGACTGCTTTTTGCGGTTTTGCTGTCTCGCGCTGATCAGTTTGGTGAGGTGCAGATTGGATTCCCCGAACTGGCTCAGCTCACGGGCATGCGACCTACGCAAATCAAAAATCGCCTCTTCCGCCTGATGCATCTTGGGTTGATTCGTCGTTATGTGGCTGGTCTTTCGAGCAAGGTTTTCGCCTTACGCAAGGTCAACAGCACCTACTTCTTGAATATCGATGCTCTCAGGCCGCAGGGAGCTATTGCCGTACACATCACTCGTGACCTGGAGGGTAAGAGGTACAGCCATGCTGACCTTCTTCAAGGTGATTGTGCGAATGCCATGAAGGGAGAGCTCGACGGGGTAGAGACACCCAGCAGCCTTCTCCAGCTCTTGGCTGGGCAGGAGTGGGGAGTCTTCTCCCTGTTCCAGCTTCTGCTCTATAGGTACGCCTCTTACCTGCTATCTCGCCACTGGCGAGGCTTGGGTTCTGGGGCGCAAATTGAGGATGCTGAGCTGATGGCGTTGATTAAGAAGGACTTCATCAGGGAGCTACCGTCTGCGACGATAAGTGAAACCGACACTGAGTCGAAGGAGGGCGCCAGCAGCGAAGCTCCGAGTAAGCTGAAAGATGGATCAGGTGGTGATGCCGAGCAAACCTGCGAGAGCATCTACTCGCTGGCGATGGATATCGCACGTGAGTACCGGGCGCGATTTGGCCAGGCTAACTGGGTGGACTTCGAGTCGGCGGATGTTCGGATTCTTCCGGCGAAGCGGCGGACCGGATACAGAGCCATTACGCTCATGCTCCAGCCGGCGCTTGTGGATCTCGGCCGCTTCACGGTGTTTTTCGAGGGCCCTCGGGGAAGTTTGAAAGTAGGGCTGGCGAATGATGAGACTGAAATAACCCTGAAGAGTCGATTGAGGTTCGGGTTGGCCACCTTGCCGCCCAAGGCGAGAAAGATTCGGGCGCAGTAAAAAAATCCTCGGTGTGCAGATCTTCTGAGCTAACAGAGGAGCCTGCTCATGAGGATCATCCGCCTGAAAGAGGTCATCGATTCGACCGGCCTGGCACGGTCGACCATCTACAAGTACATCGGGGAGGGTACCTTCCCAAAGCCCGTCTCGCTGGGTGACCGTTGTGTCGGTTGGGTCGATAGCGAAGTGTACGACTGGATCTTGGCCAGGATCGAGGAGCGCGACTCGGTCAGTGACTCTCCCGTCCGATTTGGCCGCTTGGGTGTGGCCGGCTAATCATTAAGCATCGGCACCATGACCGGCTGCGGCTGGTCATGGTGTTTATGCCGAATGGGCGGCAGTGCGCCTTAACCCTCCTGGTGGACCGTCAATGCTGCTCCTCATTGCCGGGACCATCGGGAGGGTACGCAGTTTGATTGCCGGCTGTGCCAGGATGGATGATCGATGGTTTATTTCCGGAGTAGGTGCGGAGAAGAATTTCCCAGTGTACTCGGTGAAAAACACCCTTCGATCACGGCGTATCCGAGAGGATCCTGTGCGGTGTGGGTAATATGCTTTTACTAGCTATTCACTACCCTTGGATTTGAGCCACTCCTGATCTTTCTGTCTCTAGATTCCTACCCCATAGGCTCGGATGCTCACTACACCATAGAGCAATAGCATCTCCTGCCTGTAGGGGCTCTGGACGGCATCGAGGGGAGCAGCAAGCACCTGTTGGACTGGTGCTATTTCTCAGATAACTCTCAGTGCTCTGTTCTAGGATTTCTCCCGACTACGCTTGATATTCTTCGTCTGAATGCTCGATGGCGCTTGGTGTTTTGCAAACAGGATAGTGGGGTTTATTGATATAGCTACTAACTATCTCTAGCAATCTATCCAATCCATTCATCTACTCCATCGCTAACCATCTCTATCAACCTATCCAATCCATTCACCTCTCTCCCACTCCACCTAGATACCAGACACCTAGCTACCCACCTCACCAGTTTAAAAATACCCACTCCGTACTTGGTATGTCTTCCAACAACCAGGTACACACCATGACCAATCAAGCAGCCAAACACCTCTCCCAATCCGACATCGCTATCCAGATCGAACGACTCGTGAATGCAGTGATCCGTCACGATGGCCCTGCATTCAGGATCAGCTACGACGCACAGGGGGATGAAGTCATCAAGAGGACTAGGCTCTCTCGGTATTTCGATCACATTCGGCAGATGTATCACCTGGTGCATGACGAGACGTATGCCCTGAGTGAACACCTGATCGCGTTCAAGGAAGCGTGCTACGACATCGGCATCGAGTTAGGGATGTTCGGGATGACGTGCATGGACGAGAGCGAGGGAGGACTCCTGTCAGAGGCCCAGACCTACAACTGGCTCGTGGAGAGGATCCAGGTGCACGTACAGACCAAGTGGTTCAAGCGTGGGAAGAGTGATCGTGCTTACCGGGAAAAGGGGAATCGGCAGACGGTGACTGAATACGTGGAGCGGGTGATGGATAGCCGCTCTCGTACCGTGGTGGTGAGGGTGGACCTGTACTACCGGGAGGCAGCACGTGCTCGCTTGAAGGTAGAGGACGTCTTTGAGGATCTGGATAGGCTGATCCGGGCTAGGGAATACGATCCGGTCTTCCAGCACGAGACAGGCTACATCTGTGCTGTGGAGCAAGGGGAGGACATGGGCTATCACATCCATGCAGCCTTTTTCTTCGATGGCCGGAGGGTGCTCATGGACATCGTCAAGGCTAAAGCTATCGGCAAACTGTGGGAGAGGATCACGGATGGCTGGGGGTACTTCCACAGCTGCAACCATGACAAGGCACAGTATGAGGAGCGGTGCGGGGTAGGGATGTTCAAGCATCGCGACGGTACAGGTAAGCAGAACGTCGTCGACGCCTGCCACTACCTGATCGAGGATGGTCAGTCGTTGCGAGTGAAGCCTGTGGGGGCCAGGGCGCTTCGTATTGGTCGGACTTCTCGCAGGCGATTGGTTTAGAAGCCCGTCTTTCACGCGCGGAAGTCATCTCGGAAGTTGCCCCCGAGGTGGTTATGGGGAAGCTCGGGTGTAACTTTTGGGTGAGTTATCGATCCGTTTCATGCGAACTACCTTGATACTAGAACGATGCTATCAGCCACCTTCGGTTCCGTGTAACCGAGGTGACGCAAGCGAAGAGTGAATCGTGGTGATGTTCATGGTTTGCAGTAAAGGCAGCCTCAGTTGGCACTTCCAAGTGGTTCTATCAGGTTCTGTATGGCGTCGAGATCGCCCGTTTCGGCCAGCTCCCGCAAATGGACCGCCAGGCCGTGGAAGCCGGCGGCAAGTGTCTGGGTCCACTCCATAAGGTCGGTGACGGCTCCCGCTTCCACCAGGGCCCACAGGCATTGCTGCTGCTCAGGAGTCAAGGATTCCAACTGTCCGGCCAGGTCGTGCTGACGGCGATCATGTTTTCTCTCCGCCACGGCCGGCCCGCAGCGCAGGCGCAGCAGCTGGGCCAGGGTGGCGCCCAGGTCGGCCAGGCTGATCGGCTTCACCAGGCTGGCGTCGAACTGCAGGCCGGCGGCCTGGCCGAGGGGCTGCATGGTCTGCTGGGTCGCCGGCAGCACCACCACCGGCAGCTCCGGCCAGCGCTCGCGCAACGCCAGGAGCAGCTCGCCGCCGTTGCAGCGGGGCATCAGGTAGTCCGTCAGCACCAGGTCCGGACGGCGGCCGCCGGCGGCCATCAGGCGCGTCCGGCAATCCTCGCCGTCGACCGCCGCCTCGACCTCGAAGTGGCTGGCCTCCAACTGGTCCACCAGCATCTCGCGGATGTCGGCGTTGTCCTCGACGACCCACAGCAGGCGCCCCTCGCCCTGAACCGGCAGGGCCTTCATCGACAGGTCGAACAGCTGCGGCCGGCTCATGTCCTGCTCGGTGCCGAGCGGCAGGGTCAACTCGAAGGAGACTCGGGTGCCCTCGCCGGGAGTGCTGTCCACCGTGACCCGGCCGCCCATCAGCTGCACCCAGTGCTCGACTATGGCCAGGCCCAGCCCGGCGCCCTCGACGTCGGAGGCGTCGCTGCGGAAGAACGGCCGGAACAGCTTCGGCAGGTCCTCGGCGGGAATACCGCAGCCGGTGTCGCTCACGCAGAAGTGCAGCTGCACCAGGCTGGCCTGTGGAGAATGTTCGGCGATGCGCACTTGCAGAGTTATCCGTCCCTGGTGGGTGAACTTGGCCGCGTTGTCCAGCAGGTTGATCAGCACCTGGCGCAGCCGTTTGGCATCCAGTCGCAACACCGTGGGGAAATCGCCGGACAGGACCAGGCGGAACGCATTGTCGTTGCGCTGCGCCAGGACCCGCGCGTCCAGCGCCACCGCGTCGAGCAGACCGTGGACGTAGACGGGCGCGACGTCCAGTTGGTCACTGGAAACGCCGCGGGCGTGGTCGATCAGGTCGTTGACCAGGGTCAGCATGTGCCCGGCGCTGCGCAGGATCACCCCGGCCTTGCGCGTGCTGCGCCCGCCCTCGCCCTGCAGCAGCTGGGCGTAGCCGATGATCGAGGTCAGCGGCGAGCGCAGGTCGTGGCTGACCCGGGCGAGGAAGTCGGTCTTCGCCAGCGTGGCGTCCTTGGCCTTGAGCAGCGCCGCCTGCAACTCCGCGGTGCGCCGCGAGACCGCCTCTTCCAGGCGGGCGTTCTGGCGCCGCTCGGTGTCGAGGATTTCAGAGCCAGGGTCGGGCGGCTTTCGCTGCGCACCCGCAGCAGCAACTGGCGTTCTTCGCCGGGCGCCAGTTTCACCGGCAGCAGGTTGCGCCGGCTATGCACCGAGCGCTCGCCCAGGGGCACCGACATGCCGATGTGCCAATGCCCGAGCACCTGCTCGCCGGAACTGGTACAGGTCGACCTCGCCGACGCGCCACGGCGTCACCTCCAGCCAGCGCTCCCAGGTCGTCGCCCCCAGGTTGCTCAGAGGCAGGCGCAGCCACAGGGTCGACAGGCTCCGGGGAGCCGCCAGGTTGTCCGCGGTCGCCGGCTGCCAGCCCGCCTGGTGCCAGGCCTGCACGGTGGTCAGCGCCTGGCCGCGGGCTTCCTCCAGGACTTGGGCGCGCGCGGTCAGCTTGAGGTAGGGCTCCTGCTGGTGGTCTCGATTGGCGAACATCGTCCCGCCCAGCACCAGCAGCACTGAGAGGGCCCCGATGAAGGCCGCGCAGGCACGCCGCGGATTAGGGCGCATCACCGGTCTCCAGGTCCAGGCGCGCCTGCCGGAACTGACTGGGGGAGAGGCTGTAGCGGTCGCGGAAGGCGGTGGGGAAATTCGCCCCGCTGGTGAAGCCCACCTCCAACGCGATGGCCTGGATTGACAGGCCGGTATTGCTAAGCAGCAGGCAGGCTTCCTTCATGCGCTCTTCGCGCAGGTATTCGAAGACGGTCACTCCGACGCATTGGCGGAAGGCCTCGTTCAGGCGCTTGCTGTTGGTCCCCACCGCCTCCGCCAGTTCCTGCAGCTCCGGGGTGTGCGACAGCGAGCGCACCAGCAACTGGCGGGCCGACTGGAACAGGATGCGGTCGAGGTTGCCGGCCTGGCTGGGCAATGCGGGCGCGGCCTGGCGCGCCGGACCGCCGCCGCGCAGGTGGATGGTCAGGCGCAGGCGCACTTCTTCCAGGCTGAAAGGCTTGCTGATGTAGTCCACCGCGCCGGAGAGTAGGCCCTGGACGCGCTGCTCGGGCATGCTCGCGCCGGTCAGGAACACCACCGGGATGTGCCGGGTCTGCGGGTTCGCCTGGAGCATCCGGCAGCAGGTCAGGCCGTCCCAGACGGGCATCAGCACGTCCATCAGCACCAGGCTCGGGTTGACCAGTTGGATCTTCTTGAAGGCGTCCTGGCCGTTCACCGCCAGATACACGCGACATCCCCGCTGCTGCAGGTACTCGGCAAGCAGCCGGCGCTCACTCTCGACGTCATCGACGACAAGGATGCGCTGCCCCTCCAGCACGTCGGGAATAATGCTCAGCATTCCAACAGACCGCTCCCGGGACCCCGCCCCAAATCTTCTTTCTGTTTTTTCCTACTTTGCCATTAAGGCGGGGCCTTGCCGTACTCGACAAAATATTTTTCCCGCCGGCAAAGCTGACCCTGCCGGACCAGTTCATCCCGGTGGCGCAGCGCTACGGCCTGATGCCGGAGCTGACCCGCTGGGTGGTCGCCCAGGCCTGCGCTGACAACGCCCGCCTGATCGCCCGCGGCCTGCTGGACGTCCCGGTGGCGGTGAACGTCGGCGCCGACGCCTTCTACGACGACGGCTTCCTGGCCATGCTCGAACGCAGCTTCCAGGCCAGCGGCCTGCCCCGGCAGCGCCTGGAAATCGAAATCACCGAGGACGTGGCGATGAGCGACCTGGAGCGGGCGACGCAGCGCTCGCGGGAACTGCACGCCGCCGGCATCCACCTGGCGATGGACGACTTCGGCACCGGCTATTCCTCGCTGGGGCGCCTGAAGAGCCTGCGCTTCCACAAGCTGAAGATCGACCGCTCGTTCGTCCTCGAACTGCCCGGCGCCGCCGCCGACCACGAGATCATCCGGGCCATCGTCAGCCTGGCCCGGGCCCTGGGCATGCGGGTGGTCGCCGAGGGCATCGAAACCCATGAACAACTGGCCATCCTCCGCGAGGAAGGCTGCGACGACGGCCAGGGCCAGTGGCTGGCCGCGCCGCTGCCCATCGCGCAGTTGCTGGAGCTGGCTGCCTACCCCGACTACGTCAGCCTGCCGAGCCCGGCCTGACCCCCAACCGAATTGCATAGCTGGAGACTTACCAGATGTTCGACCGCAAGTGGCGCATCCGTTGTGAACAACTCGAATCGGAAGTCAGCCAGTTGGCCAGCGCCAACCAGCAGCTGCGGCGCGAGCTCGACACGCTCAAGGCGCAGCTGCCGCAGGAGCAGGAGGCCGCCCGCGGCGAGAACGGCATCCAGCAGTTCCGCAAGCAGCTGTTCGAGAAGATGGACGGCTTCGCCGACTCGCTGACCCAGACCCGCGACGGCGTGGTGCAGAAGGCGCAGATGCTCGGCGAGGAAGTGCAGAAGCTGCACCGGCACACCAACGTCTTCAACGACACCAGCGCCCTGCTCGGGACCATCGGCCATTCCCTGCAGGACATGTCGGCGCAGGGGCTGGTCAGCGTCGAGATCGTCGACAAGCTGCAGTGCCAGGTCGGCAACATCGGCGCCATCGTCGACCTGATCAAGGCCATCTCCGACCAGACCAACCTGCTGGCGCTCAACGCCGCCATCGAGGCCGCGCGCGCCGGCGACCAGGGCCGCGACTTCGCGGTGGTCGCCGACGAGGTGCGGGCCCTGGCCAAGCGCACCCACGAGGCGACCCAGGAAATCGGCGCGCTGGTCGGCAACATCGGCCAGGAAACCCAGAACGCCAGCCAGGCCATCGGCCGCCTGTCGCGGGAGGCTTCGCACCTGTCCTCGGAACTGTCGCGCTCGGCGCAGACCATCGACGAGACCGTGGTGCTGAGCGAGCACATGAAGGCGCTGATCAACTCGGTGGCGCTGAGTTCGTTCTGCGAGGCGGTCAAGCTGGACCACACGCTGTTCAAGTTCGCCGTCTACCGCGCGCTGTTCCTGCAGCGCACCGACGTGCACCTGAGCAGCCACAAGGACTGCCGCCTCGGCCGCTGGAGCCAGGACGCCGAAACCCTGCGACACTTCGCCCAGCAGCGCAGCTTCCAGCAACTGGAGACGCCGCACCGCCTGGTCCACGAAAGCGCGCACCAAGCCTTGCAGGCGATGCAGGAAGGCGACTGAGGCGCGGCGCTGAACGACACTGTGGAGATGGAATACAACAGCACCATCGTCAACCGGCTGCTCAGCGAACTTGCCGGGCTCGACGACTGACGGGGCCGCCGCCATGTGCCTCAGACCCCGGCACCCAAGCCCTGAGTACAGGCTCGGTGCAAGGAGTGTTATGGCATATGCGGTTCAAGGGGGGGGGCGGCGCAGACAGGCGCAATGAATTCAAGGTCTGCGACTATTATCTGATTGAGGAGGGCTAGTTGCATAGGGGCTAGGAGCCCGTCCTTGCCGACTCGCCTGGCGGTCGCGCGTGCCCTCGAATTGAGACCATGGCGCACCGACCCAGAGTTACCATGCGGCAATCCCCGCTGCCACCTGGCATGAACGCATTGCCGGATGATCGGATAACCGAGTCCGGTGGTGACGATTCCTGCTGGACCCTGGCAAGGATCAGCTTCCTTGCACCCAGTCGCGGTGATCCTGAGAGAAGTAGTGCCTGTTCAGGTCCAGGGCGTCGTAGGCGGCGGGATCGGCGTCGCGCTTCTCCCGGGCCTTCTCCAGCTGGGCGCAGCCCGTGGAGAAGAGAATGGCGAGCAACGGAATGACGATGGAAAGGCTTTTCATGTGCGAACCTGCCAGGTCGAGTTGAACCGGAATATGGGGTTTGTGGTGCCGTCGGATGGCCCGCTAGCGTTGAGGGCCTTCCGTTGTGCAGATGCCGCTGCCCGCTGCCGGGGCGGTATGGAACCTCAGCCAGAAGGCCTCGCGGCACGTGGAGTCGAACGTCATGCGCCTGGGCTGCACCACGGCGGCCGCAGGGCCGTCGCGAACGACCTCGTAGGTGATCCAGCACTCGGCGCACAGCAGGGTTTCATCCGGCGGGTAGTCGTCCCGTTCCAGCATGCGGCGGATGATCACGCCATCGCTGAACTCGTAGGTGGAGATCGACTGCCGGACTTCAAAGCCATTCTCATGCCAGTGGGTGCTGGTGGTGCTTTCGCGGACGATCCGGGGCTGCGTCGAGGTAGCCAGGATCGCCGCTGCGTAGTGGGCCAGGTGGTGCATGGGCGTGGTTCTTTCGATGTGAAGGAGAGGGCGGCCTCAGCTCGTCCGCACGTAGAGCAGCAGGCCATAGCCCAGCAGCATCAGCGGCCAGGCCACGGCCGGCCCGAACAGCAGGGCCCACAGCCGGCCACGGGGGTCGAAGCCCACGCCGTGGACGAAGCCGCCGCTCACGCCGAGCATCACCAGCATCAGCAGGCCGTGGCTGTAGCCGCCGTTGGCGTCGAGCATCAGCGCCGGGTGGATCAGCAGCACCAGCGCCAGCGGCGCCGCCAGCAGCAGCGACAGCGCGCGGCTCCAGCGGCGGCGCAGGGCGCGTTCAGGACTGGCGGCGGTCATCGCTGTCCAGGTCCTGGGTGGTTTCCAGCCAGAGGGCGTTGATGATGCCGAAGCTGCAGGCCAGCAGCACACCGAGAATCCAGGTGAAGTACCACATGCTTGTCGCTCCTCAGTAGAGTCCGTGGGGGTTGGCGTCGATGTGTCCGCGGTTCAGCCGGCCCCACATGCGCACGTAGCCCCAGAGCGTGTAGCAGAGGATCAGCGGCACGAAGATGCAGGCCACGGCGAACATGATGCCGAGGGTCTTGTGGCTGGACACCGCGTCCCACAGCGTCAGGCTGGCCGCCGGGTTCTCGCTGGAGGGGAAGACGAAGGGGAACAGCGCGAAGCCGGCGGTGCAGAGGGTGCCGACGATGGCCAGGGCGCTGCCGAGGAAGGCCAGGCCGCCCCTGTTGCCGCTGGCGCTGGCCAGGGCGAGCAGCCCGCCGAGGATGCCCAGCGCCGGGGCCAGCATAGTCAGCGGTTGCTTGTGGTAGTTGGCCAGCCAGCCGGCGTTGTCCAGCGTCACCTGCTTGTGCAGCGGGTTGAGCACGGCGTTGCCGTCCACCGCCGAGGCCAGGCTGAAGCCGTGCATGCCCAGGCTGAGCCACAGCCCGGCGCCGATGAAGGCCGCCAGGTACACCAGCGCGCACAGTTGCGCGGCGCGGCGCGAGCGTTCGGCCAGTTCGCCGTCGGTGCGCAGCATCAGCCAGGCGCCGCCGTGCAGGCAGAGCATGCTCAGGCTGACCACCCCGGCGAGCAGGGCGAAGGGGTTGAGCAGGGCGAAGAACGAGCCGCTGTAGGTCGGCCGCATCATTTCGTCGAGGTTGAACGGCAGGCCCAGGAACAGGTTGCCGAAGGCCACGCCGAACACCAGCGCCGGGACGCAGCCGCCGACGAACAGCGCCCAGTCCCAGGCCGCGCGCCAGCGCGGGTTCTCCAGCTTGCTGCGGTAGTCGAAGCCCACCGGCCGGCAGAACAGCGCGAACAGCACCAGCAGCATGGCCCAGTAGAGCCCGGAGAAGGCGGTGGCGTAGACCATCGGCCAGGCGGCGAAGAGCGCGCCGCCGGCGGTGATGAACCACACCTGGTTGCCGTCCCAGTGCGGGGCAATGGTGTTGATCGCCACGCGGCGCTCGTGGTCGTCCCGGGCGACGAAGGGCAGCAGCGCCATGGCGCCCATGTCGAAGCCGTCGGTGAGGGCGAAGCCGATCAGCAGCACGCCGATCAGCACCCACCAGGTGATCTTCAGGGTTTCGTAGTCCATGGCGGGCTCCTCAGGCAATGGCCGGGCGCTGCGCGGCGCCCTGCTCGAAGTGGTAGCGGCCGGTGTGCAGGCTCGACGGGCCGAGGCGGGCGAACTTGATCATCAGGTACATCTCCACCACCAGCAGCAGGCTGTAGAAGGCGACCAGCGCGATCAGCGAGCCCCACAGGTCGTGGGTGCCCAGGCTGGAGGCGGACAGGTGCACCGGCAGCACCTCGCCGATGGACCAGGGCTGGCGGCCGTGCTCGGCGACGTACCAGCCGGTCTGCGCGGCGATCCACGGCAGCGGCAGGCTCAGCAGCGCCCACTTCAGCAGCCAGGGCTTGCGCTCCTCGTTCTTGCGCGCCGAGGCCCAGAAGGCGCAGGCGAACAGGGCGAGCATGAGGAAGCCGCAGGCGACCATGGCGCGGAAGCTGAAGAACAGCGTGAGCACGTCGGGGATGGTGTCCAGGGTGGCCAGGCGGATCTGCTCTTCGCTCGCGTCCACCACCTTGTCGGTGTACTTCTTCAGCAGCAGGCCGTAGCCCAGGTCCTGCTTCACATCATCGAAGGCGGCGAGGGTGGCCGCGGACGTGTCGCCGCCGCGCAGCTGTTCCAGCCGCGCGTAGGCCTGCATGCCGTTGCGGATGCGCGCCTCGTGCTGCACCAGCAGGTCCTTGATGCCGGTGACCTCCTTGTCCAGCGAGCGGGTGGCGATGATGCCCAGCGCGTAGGGAATCTTGATCGCGTAATGGGTGCGCATCTGCTCCTGGTCGGGGATGCCGAGCAGGGTGAAGCCGGCCGGCGCCTCCTCGGTGTTCCACTCGGCCTCGATGGCCGCCAGCTTGGTTTTCTGCACGTCGCCGATCTCGTAGCCGGACTCGTCGCCGAGGATGATCACCGAGAGGATCGAGGCCAGGCCGAAGGCCGAGGCGATGGCGAAGGAGCGCCGGGCGAAGCCCTGGTCACGCTGCTTGAGCAGGTAGTAGCTGGAGATGGCGAGGACGAAGATCGCCCCGGTGACGTAGCCGGCGGCCACGGTGTGGACGAACTTGACCTGGGCCACCGGGTTGAACAGCAGGGCGCCGAAGTCGACCAGCTCCATGCGCATGGTCTGGAAGTTGAACTCGGCGCCCACCGGGTTCTGCATCCAGCCGTTGGCGATCAGGATCCACAGCGCCGAGAGGTTCGAGCCCAGCGCCACCAGCCAGGTGACGCTCAGGTGCTGGACCTTGGACAGGCGATCCCAGCCGAAGAAGAACAGGCCGATGAAGGTGGATTCGAGGAAGAACGCCATCAGCCCTTCGATGGCCAGGGGCGCGCCGAAGATGTCGCCGACGTAGTGGGAGTAGTAGGCCCAGTTGGTGCCGAACTGGAACTCCATGGTCAGCCCGGTGGTGACGCCGAGGGCGAAGTTGATGCCGAACAGCTTGCCCCAGAACTGCGTCATGTCCTTGTACACCTGCTTGCCGGTCATCACGTAGACCGACTCCATGATCGCCAGCAGGAAGGCGAGGCCCAGCGTCAGGGGCACGAACAGGAAGTGGTACATCGCCGTCATCGCGAACTGCAGGCGTGACAGGTCGACTACGGCTTCGGAAATCATCACGGGGACTCCTTGGCGGGGGATGAGGTGGGGGTGGATACGGGGTCGGGGGTGCCCAGCAGGTGCGCGCTGACCTGCCGTTCGCCCTCGACGGGAAGGGTGGGGTGGTCGAACCAGATGGCCTTGATGGCCAAGAGCAGCACCAGCTTGATCAGCAGGATGGCCGCCAGTTCCTTCACCAGCTTCGGGTAGCGGATTGACGCACTCACTTGTGCACCTCCGGAGCGACTGCTGTAATACCCCATAGGGTATTCTGGAAGTGCCCTTTCAATGAGATGGCAGATTGACGCAGCAGGCGCCTGGACCCTCGTCCGGCGACCGACCCGGCAAGCCGCGCCGCTCATGTTCACCGCGCTGGATGGCCAGCGCGGGACCTGACCAAGGAGATCGTCATGAAAGTGAATGTGGGGACCATCGATCGCGCGGTGCGCATCGTCGTGGGGCTGCTGCTGATCGGGCTGAGCCTCGCCGGCGTGATCGGCTGGTGGGGGTGGATCGGCGTGGTGCCTCTGGCCACCGGCATCTTCCGTTTCTGCCCGGTTTATCCGCTGCTGGGCATCAGCACCTGCGGGAGCTGCAAGCGCTCCTGAGGCCGGGCGCGGGCCATGCCCGGCGGCTGCCCCGCCGCCGGGCTGGCTGTGCCCGCCGAACAACGCTACCCTCACGCCCGGGCGCCGGGTTGCCGTGGATGGGAACCCCATGGAGCCTTCACCTCGGGATGCGCGTTGGAAGGTACACGTGAGCAGAAAAAGCGATATCACCCCCCAGGAAGCGATGCTCAACCGCCTGGCCCGGGTCGAGGGCCAGATACGTGGGTTGCAGGCGATGATCCGCCGGGGCGAGGAGTGCGAGACCATCGCGCTGCAGTTCCGCGCGGCGCGCAAGGCCCTGGAAAAGGCCTACCAGGAACTGCTCGCCTGCCTGCTGGAAGAGGCGTTCGAGGACCAGGAGCAGGACGCGGCGCAGACGCTGCAGCGGGTCCGGGCGATCTTCACGAAATACACTTGAGCGGTGCGCAGCCCGGCCGTTCATATGACGCCCAGCGCCCCCAGGCTGCGGTAGAGCATGTACAGCGCGGTGGCGCCGATCATCGCCGCGGACACCAGGTTCAGGGTGCCCTGGCTGCGTGACAGGCGCGTCGCCAGCCAGGCGCCGCACAGCCCGCCGGCCACCCCGCCGCCGATGAACACCACCGCCAGCGGCCAGTCCACCAGGCCCGAGCGCGCGTAGTTGAGCGCGGTGGTCAGGCCGAAGGCGGTCACCGCCACCAGCGAACTGCCCACGGCGAAGAGGATCGGCATGCGCGTGGCGGCCATCAGGCCGGGGACGATGAGGAAGCCGCCGCCGATGCCGAAGAACCCCGACAGGGCGCCGGCCAGGCCGCCGAAAGCCGCCAGCCGCGGGGCGTTGCCGCGGCCCAGGGCCACCGCGGCGTCGCCTTCGCTGGCGCGCCCGCGCAGCATCAGCGCCGCCACCACCAGCATCAGCAGGGCGAACAGCACCAGCAGCTTCTGGCCGTCGAAGGCCTTGCCCAGGGACGAGCCGAAGAAGGCGCCGACCACCCCGACCAGGGCGAACAGCGAGGCGCAGGGCCACTTCACGTTGCCGCGGCGGGCATGGTTGAGCAGGTTGGCAGCGGCGTTGGCGGCCACCGCCAGGGCGCTGGTGCCGATGGCGATGTGGGGGTTGTCGACGCCGACCAGGTAGACCATCAGCGGCACGGCGAGGATCGAGCCGCCCCCGCCGACCAGGCCGAGGGTGAAGCCCACCAGCGATCCGGCGGCGGCGCCGAGCAGGTACTGCAACAGACTGAGGGTCGGCATCGCGGCTTCCTCAGGCGGACTGTTCGGCGCGGCGCCGGCCGGGCGCGCAGAGCCACTCGCGGCCCTTGAGCATGGCGTTCCAGTAGATGCCCGGCAACGCCTCGGACTTCAGGTGCCAGGCCAGGCGCGACGGCTTGCGGCCATCGAACAGCCAGCGCGGGAAGGTGGGCAGCAGCTTGCCGCCGTAGCCGAACTCGGCGAGCACGATCTTGCCGCGCTCCACGGTCAGCGGGCAGGAGCCGTAGCCGTCGTAGGCCGCCGTCAGGGGCAGGCCGTCGAGGCAGGCGAGGGCGTTCTGCGCCACCACCGGCGCCTGCTTGCGCGCCGCCGCGGCGGTCTTGGCGTTGGGCGCGGCGCTGGCGTCGCCGAGGGCGAAGACGTTGGCGAAGCGCACATGGCGCAAGGTCACCGGGTCGACGTCGATCCAGCCGCCGTCGCCGGCCAGCTGGCTGCTGCGGATGAAGTCCGGAGCGGTCTGCGGCGGGCACACGTGGAGCATGTCGAACTCGCGCACTTCCTCGTGGCGCTGGCCGTCGGCATCGGTGCGGGCGAAGGTGGCGGTGCGCGCCGGGCCGTCGACGGCCGCCAGGGTCGAGCCGAAGTTGAGCTGGGCGCGGTAGCGCTCGACGTACTCCATCAATGCCGGCACGTAGTCCGCCACGCCGAACAGCGCGGCGCCGGCGGTGTGGAACTGGATATCGATGCCGTCCAGGCGGCCACCGCGCAGCCAGTGGTCGGCGGACAGGTACATGGCCTTCTGCGGAGCGCCGGCGCACTTGATCGGCATCGGCGGCTGGGTGAAGAGCGCGCGGCCGCGGTGCAGGCCGCGCACCAGCTGCCAGGTGTAGGGCGCCAGGTCGAAGCGGTAGTTGGAGGTCACGCCGTTGCGCCCCAGGGTGTCGGCCAGGCCGGGGATGGCGTTCCAGTCCAGCTTCAGGCCGGGCGCCAGGACCAGCACGCGGTACTTCAGGCTGGCGCCGTTGGCCAGGATCACCCGCTCGTCCTGGGGCGCGAAGGCCGCCGCGGCGGAGCGTTCCCAGGCCACGCAGTCGGGGATCAGCGCCGCCATCGGGCGCACCGTGCGGTCCTGGGTGAAGACGCCGGCGCCGACCATGGTCCAGCCCGGCTGGTAGTAGTGCTCCGTGGCCGGCTCGACCATGCAGATGCTCAGGTTCTGGCGGCGCTTGAGCAGGCTGGCGCAGGTGGCCAGGCCGGCGGCGCCGGCGCCGATCACCACCACGTCATAGGTGGGCTCGCCGCGCCCCGGGCGGGGGCTGGCGGCGGCCTGCAGGCGCGGGCGCAGCTGGCCGAGGTCGAAGCCGGCCCGGGCGGCGCGGGCGAGTATGTCGTCCAGGGGCCGTTGCCCGGCCTGGGACAGCACCCAGAGGGTGGCCGAGCGGGTGCCGGTGCGGCAGTAGGCGAGCACCGGGCCGGGCAGCTGCTCCAGGGCGGCGGCGAAGGCGTGGACGTCGGCGTCGCCGATGGCGCCGCTGGTCACCGGCAGGTAGGCGAACTCCAGGCCCTGGGCGGCGGCGGCCGCGGCCATGGCCTGGCTGCCCGGCTGGTCGTCGGCCTCGCCGTCGGGGCGGTTGCAGACCAGGCTGCGAATGCCGGCGGCGGCCAGGGCGGAAAGGTCTTCGGGGTTCAGTTGCGGGGCGACGCAAAAGCCATCGTCCAGGGGCAGACGTTGCATGGCGGATTCCTCTTCTTCTTTCGGCGGCGCAAGGCAAGGGGAGGGCGGCGGGACAGCGGCCGTCATGGCCCACCGTCGGCGGCTCAGAGCAGGTTCAGCGGCAGCTTGAGGTAGCGCACGCCGTTGTCTTCCGGCTCCGGCAGGTGGCCGCCGCGCATGTTCACCTGCACCGAGGGCAGCATCAGGCGCGGCATCGGCAGGGTGGCGTCGCGGGCGTCGCGCATGGCGACGAACCCGGCCTCGCTCACGCCGTCGTGGACGTGGATGTTGCCGGCGCGCTGCGCGCCGATGCTGGTTTCCCAGGCGTAGTGGTCGCGGCCGGGGGCCTTGTAGTCGTGGCAGAGGAACACCCGCGCCCGCTGCGGCAGGCCGAGCAGCCGGCGGATGGAGCGGAACAGCGTGGCGCTGTCGCCGCCGGGGAAGTCGCAGCGCGCGGTGCCGTAGTCGGGCATGAACAGGGTGTCGCCGGGGAACACCGCATCGCCGATCACGTAGGCCATACAGGCCGGGGTATGCCCGGGCACGTGCAGGGCGATGGCCTGCAGGTTGCCGATGCGGAAACTTTCGCCATCCGCGAAAAGATGGTCGAACTGGCTGCCGTCGCGGGCGAAGGCGCTGCCGGCGTTGAAGATCTTGCCGAAGGTCTGCTGCACCCGGGTGATCCGCTCGCCGATCGCCAGGCGCCCGCCCAGGCGTTCCTGCAGCAGCGGCGCGGCGGACAGGTGGTCGGCATGGGCGTGTGTCTCCAGCAGCCAGGACACCCGCAGGTCGTTGGCCTGGACGAACTCCACCAGGGCCTGGGCCGACTCCTGGTGGGTGCGGCCGCTGGCCTGGTCGAAGTCGAGCACGCTGTCGATGATGGCGCAGGCGTTGCTGGTGGGATCGCGCACCACATGGCTGACGGTGAAGGTGGCTTCGTCGAAGAACGAGGTGACCTGCGGGGCGGGGGCGCGGCCGCTGGTGGCGTCGTCGACCAGTGCGCTGGCGGCGGCCAGGGCGGCATCGGCGTGGAGGGCGGACATGGGGGACGTCTCCTGCGACATTTATCTGGATAATGCTTACACTATTTCTTTAATAGTGCAATTATGAAAGCGTCGAAGTGTCGGCGTCGACGCTACCGGGCCGGGGCGGTAGCATGACGGGCCTGTTCAGCCGAGAATCTGGATCACCGTGGAAGCCAATGCCTGTTCCGCTCCCTCCATGCCGCCGCTGCGCCAGAACGACCGTGCGCCGGAGTTCCGCGCCCGCACCACCCGCGGCGACGTCGCCCTGAGCGACTACCGCGGCCGCTGGCTGCTGCTGTTCTCCCACCCGGCGGACTTCACCCCGGTGTGCACCAGCGAGTTCATCGCCTTCGCCCGCGCCAAGCCGCGCTTCGACGAACTGGGCTGCGAGCTGCTGGCGCTATCGGTGGACGGCCTCTACTCGCACCTGGCGTGGATACGCGACATCCACGAGCGCTTCGGCGTGGCCATCGACTTCCCGATCATCGAGGACCCCTCCATGGCCATCGCCCGCGGCTACGGCATGGTCGGCCCCGACGCGGTGGACAGCTCGACCACCCGGGTCAGCTACGTGATCGATCCGGAGGGCATCATCCGCGCCCTGAGCTGGTACCCGATGAACGTCGGCCGCTCGGTGGAAGAACTGCTGCGCCTGGTCGCCGCGCTGCAGGCCGCCGACCGGCACGCCGCCTCCACGCCGGAGGGCTGGCAGCCCGGCGGCGCGCTGCTGGAGCCGGTGGCCCTGGATGCGCACGAGGCGTTGCAGGTCGAACCCGGCCCGGACGAAACCTGGTACTACCGCTGGAAGAAACCATGAAAACCCCGGCCGACGAGGGCCTGGAAGCCCTGAAGGAGCGCGCCAACGACGCCGCTGAGCTGCTGCGCCTGCTGGCCAACCCGACGCGCCTGCTGCTGCTCTGCCAGATCGCCCGGGGCGAGTGCTCCGTGGCGGAACTGGAGCGCGACCTCGGCCTGCGCCAGCCCGGCCTGTCGCAGCAACTGGCGGAACTGCGGCAGAACCAACTGGTGAAGACCCGCCGCGAGTCCCGCTCGATCTACTACAGCCTGGCCGATGCCCGCGTGCAGGTGCTGCTGGAAGCACTGCACGAGGCGCTCTGCGGCGATCCCTCGCTGTCACCAGTGCAGGAGCCTACTGATGGCGGAGGGCGGGAGTATGGAGAGAGTGCGCGATTTGCGCAGGTCATGCGTTAGCCCGTTGGCGGGGGCTGGTAAAGCCCGAGCACGGTAACGATGTGGTCGAGTCCTGGCAGCAGGCCTAACAAGCATCGTTTACCTCTGGGGGGCCGTTTGCGGGTTGGGCGCGTTCTTTTCGCTCTGGCCTTTGTTCGGAGTCCGCGGCTATGTGAAAGTCGTGCCATAGCCCAACAGGCATGGTTCTAGCGCAGTACGATATCGCGCTCGCGTTATGGTCGACGTTTACCGATGACAGGAAATCTGAGTTGTGAACAAGCACACCCAACTCTTGAAACATGATCTCAAATCAATCGCTTCTGACTTGAAGTGGGCGACGGTCGACTTAGTACAGATTGCAGAACGCCTCGGCAGTAGTGGCAATGAGGCTGATGCATGGGCTGTCCTTCGCATGGTAGGCATACTCATGAATGGAGAGGATCGCTTGGCAAGGTATGCTTCTGAGGTAAAAAGCGGGCGTATCACTCGCTCGAAGGGCTGATATTCCCTTCGGACATGAGGGCGGCATGGCTGATCGATGCTCGGCTAAGCAGGCTAGCTTGGAGCCGGGCTTTCAGAATCTGGTGATTTCAATGGATGTCTTTAATGAGGAACTCTTGGGACTGTGTATCTATGGCGCCATTTTCCTAGCCAGTTATGCCATGGCTTTTTTTGCAGCTAGTTCATTGATGAGAGCGAAGCTTGAGGCATCAATAGAGGGCGCTGAGCATTTCTTTCGTGCTACGGATAGGCGCGATTATGTTCGGGAGATCACCAGGGCAACTCGTTCGTCGATTATCAAGTGTGGTTGTATTTTGGGCTCGTTGGTTGGGGCTGTCGTTTCCCTGTTTGCTTGGGGGCTTTTCCAATTGGGTTGAGCCTTGCCCAGGTATATGGTCCCCAGAGGGGGTAAGCATCAGCGTCTGGCGAGGAACGCGGGTCTGACAAACATCTCCGCCTAGAAACGGTCCCCCATTTTTCTGAAGCAAGATGGGGTATCCTAGGCAGTTGCAGCCTTCTTGCGGGGCAGCGATTTTTCATTTGCAAACTTCTGTCGTATTGCTCATCGGTCGCGAAGAGCCAAAAATATCCTTTCTCTAGGTAAGGTGGTCCGCCATGATCCTGCGCGGTATGGCACAGATGCACATTGACGATCTGCCCGCCAGGTTCCAGGCGTTGCTTCATGATCTCTCGGGGTTGGAGCCGCAGGGCTTCGTCTGGGTAGTCTTCTATCAGGGACGAATTTTTGGCGCCTATCCTGATGCCGATCTTGCCTTGCGTAAGGTGACCGAGATCGAACACTGCATCAGTGAGGACGAAGTGCCCACTGCGCAGGTGTGACATCTTGGCCGCTCTCGTCGATTGTCCATCCCGCCAGGCTGTACCGTAATGCTTCCCCATGCCCCAAAGCTCCGCAGCGCCAAACGGTCGCGTCTACACGTCCTGCGTGGGCGCGTCGGGTTGGGGCTGGTCGCTTGCCTGTCAGTACTGGCGGGGATGACCGATGCGATAGGCTTCCTGGCTACCGGCGACTTCGTGTCGTTCATGAGCGGCAATACCACGCGTCTGGCGGTCGCGGTAAGCGAGCATGACCCGACGACCGTGGGGCGCCTTTCGCTCGCCGTGGTGTGCTTCGTCGCCGGCAATGCGCTGGGCATCGTCCTAGCTCGAGGATTCAAGAGACGGGCTGCTCCATTACTCATCGTCGTCGCTGCTCTGCTGGGGTTTGCGGCCCTCTGGCCGGTGGACTGGAATCTCCCAGCCTTCATTGCGGCTATCGTCTCGATGGGGATGCTGAACGCTGTTGTGGAACAGGTGAATGGCCTACCCATCGGTTTGACCTATGTGACGGGGGCGCTGTCTCGTTTTGGCCGTGGCCTAGGCCGTTGGCTATTGGGGGAGCGATACAATGGCTGGCGGGTGCAACTGGTACCATGGAGCGGAATGCTGTTGGGGGCTGCCGTAGGGGCATTCCTGGAACATCACCTGGGTCTGGCCGCTATGGCCGTGAGCGCTGCGCTCGCTAGCATGCTGGCTGCAGTAGTTTTCTTTATTCCGCGGTCATGGCAATTGGGTTACATGTCTCGCTAGATTCACCTGCCCGTCTGACCACGCTTGGGTTCCGCTCCATCAGACTGCGCCACTGGGGTTTTCCGTGTGCTGTATTTCCCAGGCAATGATCCAGCGTTCCAGTTCATCGGCCGGGAGTGGTCGGGAAAACAGATAGCCTTGGGCGACCGGATAGCCCTGTTCTTGCAGTAGCGTGCTCTGTGAGTCGTTCTCCACTCCTTCGGCCACTACAGTCATGTGCAGACTTTTGCCGATGCCCAAAATCGCATTGCTGAGGGCGCGAGCTTCTTCTTCCAGTTCGATGTCGGCAACGAAGCTTCGATCCAGCTTTAGTTCGGAAATAGGGAGACGGCGCAGGTAACTGAGGCTGGAGTAACCCGTACCGAAGTCATCCATGGACAGCTTGACGCCCTGGGCATGGATTTCGTGAATGGTCTGCAAGGTAGTGGGAGTGGTGTCCAGGAGGATGTTTTCGGTCAGCTCCAGAGTCAGATCCTGCGCAGTCAGGTCGTTGCTGCTCAGCGCGTCCTCGATCAGGTTTGGCAGGTCCAGATTGTGGAAGCTGACCGGGGAAAGGTTTACCGCTACCACCGGAACTGGTAGTCCTTTCGCCCTCCACTCGGACAGTTGCCTGCAGGCTGCGCTCAATGCCCACCTGCCGAGTTCTGCGATGAGGCCGCACTCTTCAGCTAGAGGAATGAAGCGTGTTGGGGGGATCTCCCCCAGTTGTGGGTGTGTCCAGCGGGCCAGCGCCTCGACGCCGTACATGCGCTTGCTACCAAGTTCGATCTGCGGCTGATAGTGGAGTCGCAGCTGGTTTTGATGGAGCGCATCCCGCAGGGCGATCTCCAGGGCTAGGCGCTCCTGGGCGAGTTTGTTCAGTTCGGCACTGAAGAAACTGAAGCGGCCGCGGCCGCCGCTTTTAGCCTGGTACATGGCCATGTCCGCACAGCGGATAAGGGTGTCGAAGTCCTGGCCATCACTGGGGTAGAGGGCTATGCCGATGCTGGCGGATATAGATAGGTTCGTATTGCCCAGGGCGATCGGTTGGTTGATCCGTGCCTGAATCCGCTCGACCACAGGGGTTGCCTGCTCGGCATCGCAGCCTGGCAGTATGACCACCAGCTCGTCGCCAGACAGCCGGCCGGCTAGGTCCACTGGCCGTAGTTCCTGCTGTATACGGGTGGCGACTTCCCGCAGCAACTCGTCCCCCATTGGGTGGCCGAACGAGTCGTTGACCTGCTTGAAGCGGTCCAGATCGATGAAGAGCGCAGCCAACTGTTCGCCGTCCCGGGCCGCTGCGGCGATGCTCTGTCCGGCGTTGGCCTGTAGCAGGCTCCGGTTGGGCATGCCGGTCAGACTGTCGTAGAAGGCCAACTGGCGGATGCGTCGCTGGGTGCTTTCACGCTCCAGTGCCAGGGCGCAGAGGTGCGTGCAGGCATCGGCGAGACGTTGATGGAAGAGCTCGGTATGCGTGTTGCGGGGTTGGCGGAAATAGAAGGCAAAGGTGCCGATTGGTCGCCCTTGGGCATTGCGAATCGGTGCTGACCAGCACCCGAGAATTCCGACTGGCAGGGCAAGGTGAAGGAAGTCGGCCCATAGCGGATCCGCGGCGATGTTATCGACCTTGACGGCCTCGTTGCGCCAGGCAGCGGTGCCGCAAGAGCCGACCCTGGGGCCGATTTTCAGGCCATCGAGCTGTCTCGAATAGGCTTCCGGAAGGCTGGGTGCTGCCAGAGGGTGTAGCTGATCATGCTCGTCAACTTGAAGGATCGAGGCGGAAACTTCCGGTGCTATGCGCTCTACCTCCAGACAGATCAGCTCTAGCACCTTGGCCAGTGGCTTTTCTCGTGCCATGGCTTCCAGCGCTTTTTGTTGCAGAGTTTCGTGGATCCTGATTCGGGTGATGTCGGTCAGCAGCGTCATGCTGTGCTGGAGGCGTCCTTGGTCATCGAGGATCGGATTGCTGACGATCTTGACCCAGTAGCGCTGGCCCTGTTTGCCCTGGATGAGTTCCTCGAGCTGCATGGGAAGGCCTCGTTGGAGGTCGGCCTCGAGCCGGGCGATACGTCTTGCGTCCAGTTGCGGGGACAGGACCTCCAGCAGGTTGCGACCGCGCGCCTCGTCTTCCGTCCAGCCGAGCATCCGCTGGAAGCCGCCATTGGTGTAGGCGATATGTGCATCGCTATCGCTGATCAGAACGGCGGTATCGCTGCACTCTGCGGCAACGGCAAGGTGATCCAGTCGTCTCTGCTGCAGACCTGCCGGTTGGCGATCATCGGTGACCTCGGTGGCGATCTTGAGGATCAGTTCAACCTCGCCCGAGTCGTCAAATACCGGCATGTAGGTTGCGCTCAGCCAGCAGCGCCTGCCGTCACTCCGGATACGTTCGGCCATCTCGGAGCAGGACTGGCCAGCATTCAATCGCTGCCAGAGTCTGCCATAGGTAGGACTTCGCACCAGCGCTTGCGAGCAGAAGAAACTGTGGTGACGCCCTCGGATTTCCTCTGTTTCGTAGCCGAGCAACCTTCTATAGTTCTGATTGGCATAGAGTAGCGTGCCATCCGGGGTAAAGCGTGCGATGGCTTTACTCCGGTTGAGTGCCTCTAATTGTGCCAACGACCAGCCGGCGTGAGTGTTATCACTAAACGTCATGTCCTTTCTCGCAAGATGTCGAGGGCCTTTCGTTTATTGTGGCTCAAGTGAGCCCGCCTATTCGTAGTAGTGTAATGGCGATTGGCCTTTGTTGGGCTGGTGAGCGCCGGATGCAACGGCGGTTGCGAATGTGGATTCTCGACGAGGCCTATCGGGTCCAGTCGGAGTGAGTGGAGTACCGATTGCCGGCGGGCGACGGGGCAAGAGCCACAAGATCGACTGACCGCCAGGGTAATCCGCGATGCCCGCATTAAGCGTAAGGCCCCGAAACGGAGCTCATGCGCATGGTGCTCGACACCATCGTGGGCAATGCTGCCGTGGTACCCCGAGGTGAAGCGCGCAGTCGATGTGACTGCCATCACGCGTATCACCCTTTGTGGGAAGGTTACCGGTATCCTGATAGTCGATGATGTGCAGGCTCGCGAATTGCTTGAGTTGGAGCCTCTGTTCGTGGCCGCGTCGATCGACCTGGCCTTACTACGAGCGGCAGTTAGGCGTACGGCCAAGCTTTCAAGCATTCTTCGCCCCCTTACAAGCAGCTCGGCCTACTGAGCCCATATCCAGTCGTTTGCGCCGACGACGACGCGGCTGCGACCCCGGAACGGGCTGTTTGAGCCGCGTCGCCAATTGCGAGTGCACCACACCGAGACTTTCACTGCTCCTCCCCCGGCAACAAGGGAGAGTGTGAAATCCGTTTTCGCGTGAGCGATCGCCCTGCTTTTACAACGCACGCATCCGTTGTCTGTTAGTCGTCCGACCAGATCTGGGTTTCAACCTTCTTAAATTGCCTGTGGAAGCGGGATGGCGCTTCCTGTTGAAAATAAAGGGCGACGGATGATTCCTTTAAAGTAAAGCCGAGGTTTCGGCTGGGTTTGTTTTTCGCAATTTATAATTGAACTCGCAGTAGTTAGTGTAAGGATTAAATTTCCGTGGACGGCGAGGGCGATAATTATCATGTCCATCCCCTGTAATCTCTAGGAGGTATACGAAAAGAGCTTTCAGGAACTGGGCGCCTCCTCTCTCTCCCAATGGCGCTGGCCGTTCTATGGTGGTTGGTTCCGTTATGGCTTAGTGCGGCTCCACTCGATTGCGCCCGCCTAATTTTGCTTCATAGAGCATCTCGTCGGCTCGCTTCACCAAAGCCTCCACACTTTCTACCTTGTTGGAAGATGTGCTGGCTACACCAACGCTTATAGTGACGATGCCGCGGTCTCCTTTTGCATGAGGTAGCCCCGCGCTTTCTACGCCTTGACGAATCGCTTCGGCGACAACGAGCGCTCCGGTCAAGTCGCAGTTTGGTAGTACAACCACGAACTCTTCGCCACCGTAGCGGGCAGAACCATCTTCATCGCGCTGAGCTGCGGTGCGCACTTGGTTTGCTACTTTTATCAGCGCCTTATCCCCCATCTGGTGGCCATAGTGATCGTTATAGGCCTTGAATTGGTCAATGTCTAACATCAGAACTGCCAGGTTCTGATTGTTGCGAAGGTGGCGATGCCATTCTTTCCGAATTAGCTCATCGAACCAGCGGCGGTTGTATAGGCCTGTCAGTGCATCGGTATTTGCCTCGGCTCTCAGGCGACTCTCTGCATTTTTCTGCCTGCGGAGATGGCTGGTTAGGCGATACGCGAGAACTACTGTTGCAAGGTTAAACGCAATCAGAAAAATTATTGTGATAACGCTACGAGCGAGCCAGGTTTGGAGTACGGTTCGGCGTGCTCGCTCGATAGTAACTACCGCGGGATAATTACCCACGCGCCGATAGCCTTGCCAGTATGGTCGCGCGGTATTCGTTGCATCGTTGATGAATTTGGCTCGCCCGCTTCTAATAAAATTCTGAAAGGCTCTTGTTTCTTCGCGCGTGCGGGCAGGTGCGTTATCCGGCCATTGTGCTAGCAGGGTGCCGTCGAGGAGATGAATTGATATTGTATCGTCACGGCTAATTTTGAGGTCCTCTGCATACCCCTCTAGACTGCGTATGTTGGTGATCGCTGCCACTACTCCGTCGAATTTTCCATTCTGATCAATTAGGGGGCGGCTCAGCGAAATGACGCGCATGCTGCTGTTGTATGATGGCCTAAATGGATGGCTCAGGTGAATGCTGTGATCACCCTTGGCATGGACTTGGAAGTACTCTCGCGTGGACAAATCTTGCTGTGTTTCTCCGTCGTGGTTGAGATCTTGCAGTAGCTGGCCATATTTGTCGGTTAGAATAATGGTGCCCATTCCTGGGGAGCCGGCGACGTGACCGTAGACAAGGGCTGCAAGCCCAAGACTATTGTCTAAGCCTGATGGCGATTTGATGACATTGATGATGGTCTGAAGTGACTGTGCATGCATATCTAAGTCACGATTAAGCTCTCGCTCGATGATCAATAATACGTTGGCGCCGCTTGCATTGGTGATTTCAATTACATCATTTCGCATCGTAAGCAATTGCCATCCTGCAAGCGCCGATACACCAAACGCTAGTAACATCATCAGGACGAAAGTCCGTGTGGGTTTTAGCATTTACTCGCTCCCGAGTATTCGAGCCGATAGTGTTGTTCTTCCTTGTCCTCTGCAGATTCGGCCTCTTGCGCTGACCGAGCGAGATGGTTGCGGTGTTGCTGATCTGAGCCGTGCGCCGAGATGAGTGGCTGATCAAAGATGGACTATCGATCTGCAGTTCGCCATTCTTGTAGAGAGTTTGCGACTCCATGGCTGTGATGGATTGCTGTTAGTCTCTTCGCTCATCGTTGTCGCTGGGATCGGTAACCCCTTGCGCTACGAGGGCCAGACCGACTTCACCAAGCTGCAGGTCGACACCCAGCGCCTGCAGGACATGAGCTGGATCACTGTGGGCCCGAACCTGCATCTGGCGCTGGCCGGACAGACCAGCTTCGGCGATGAGCTGCTTACCCCCGAACAGTTCGACGTCGGCGGCAGCCAGTTCAGGAGTGGCTACGATCCGTCGGAAATCGCCGGCGACAAGGGCTTGGTCGGCAAAGTGGAACTGCAATGCAGCCGCTACCACGAGTTCTCCAAGCACCCGGTGCCGACGCAGGACTTCGGCCACAGGGGCGTGGGTAAGGTGTGGAACGAGGAGCTGCGCTACATGCATGCCGAGAACCTGGCCTCGGCCGGCTTCGGCGCACACTTCCTGGTGGCCAGCTATACCTACGTGAGCCCGGAGCTGGCCTTTCCGCTGACCCGCTCGTTGTCCGCCGAGGAGCTCCAGGGCAAAAACGGCAAATCGCCGCGCGTCTACCTGCTCAAGTTGTTCTGAGGCTGCCCTCCCTAGAGCGTTACACGTTGGTCGCATTCCTTGCGGTCACAAATCACAGGTCCACTAGTTGGGATGACCTGCAGAGTCGGATATGCTCTCCGGGTCACTCCTTCTTACTGAGATCATTTTTATGTCGAAGCTTGCTGAGTTCCGTGCCGCAGAAAAGGCTCTTGCTGACCAACTGGCTCATCTTGAGTTCCTTAAGAACGATACAGTCCTCAAGAAGGAAATTGAGTTTGAGGAAAAGCTGAAGGCGCTGATGGGTGAGTACGACAAGTCCCTTCGTGACATCGTGGCAATCCTTGATCCATCAGTAACTGCTGCAGCGGGCATCCGCGGTGGTCGCACGTCGCAATTCAAGCGCCGTGAGCGTGTGGTGAAGGTCTACAAGAATCCGAACACCGGTGAAGTGGTGGAAACGAAGGGTGGAAACCACAAGGTGCTGAAGGCTTGGAAGGCTGAATACGGTAGCGACGTGGTCGAGTCTTGGCTTCAGGTCTGACAAGCATTCGCGGCAGCAGTGGATATTTTCAAGGAAGGATTTTGGGGCTTGGCAAGCTATCTGCTCATTTTTCTCGCCAGTTACATTCTGGCTTTCGCTATAGGCAAAGCCTTCCTAACGGCCAAGCTTGAGGAGTCAATAGAGGATGCGAAACGTTCGCTCCGTGCTGCGGACCTGAGCACTTACGTTACGGAAGTCACCAGCGCGACTCGATCTTCGGTGATCAGGTTCGCCTGGATATTTGGCAGCACGGTTGGATTTGTACTGTCCATTGTTGCATGGGTGCTCTTTTTCTAAAGGCTAGAAGTTTAGGCATTCCCATTGGCCCGGCTGTATTCCAGCCAATTGTGCTTGATTAGACCGCAAAGCGCTGCCCAATACCCAGCTTCTGGCCAACGTCGAGTCGACCTTTAACTGGGGCTGTCCAGGAGGGGAGTCGGTGTTCACCGATGCAGTGGTGGCTGGCCATCTTCGCTCGCTGTGTCTGTGGTAGTTCAGAGAACTTAGCCAGATAGCGCGCAAGCTGTTCTCTAGATTTGAGTTGCGGGGCAGTTAGTGCATGGCGGGCTTTGGGGAATTCCGAGCTTTTTGAGCTGCCTGTATCTGCTTTTAAATATCTGGAATCGCACAGCTCTGGAGAAGGATCACTGACGATGACGGACGAAATCGGTACTATCCAGCAAGCAAGAAAATCAAGAGATATCCTAGTGAACATGCTGACACAACGTGGATCTGTAGGTGCCCCTTCCCATCTTGATCTCTTCGATTATCTGCAGCTCCTGTTCCAGCGCTGGAAGTGCATTGTGGGGCTGACCTTGGTCTCGCTGGCATGCGCGGGGTTGTACCTGTACCTCACGACGCCTCTCTACCAAGCGCGGACCACACTGTTGCCGCCAACCCCCGCGTCGGTAGCCGGCTACAACCAGGATAACGGCCGGGCAGGTTTGCCAGTGTGGGACACGAATGCGGTCTACAGCGTGTTCCAGAAGTATCTGTTCAGCGACTACCTGCGGATGAGTTTCTTCAAGGAAACCGTACTGCCGAGCCTGAGCGATACGCAGCGTCGGCTGCCTGAGGGTGCCCTGCGTCGGGCATTCGATAGGCAGCTTCAGGTGCTATCCCCGGACAAGCTCAAGCCTTACATTCTCGAGGTCGACGTATTGTCCGAGCAGCCACAGCAGGCCGCTGAGATGGCTAACGCCTACGTGCGCAACGCTGGACGTTTGGCCGACCGGGAAATCCGCGAAACCATCGAGACCTCGATCCGCCGGCGCAGCGTGCAACTGCAGCGCCATATCGATCTGCTCCGCGAAACTGCACTCAAGCGCCGCCAGGACCGAATCCAGGCGCTCAAGGAGGCGCTGCAGATCGCTCGCAGTGTCGGCCTCGAAGCGCCGCAGGCCAGCTCCGCGCGCGTCGCCGCCCAGGACAACCTAGCGTCATTCATTGATGGCAGCCTGCTCTACTTGCGTGGCTCCAAAGCGATCAGCGAGGAGATCGCGCTGCTGGAGGCCCGCCAATCCGACGATCCTTTCATCGACTCGCTGCGAGATATGGAGGAGCAGAAGGCTTTCCTAGCCGGTATACAGCTTCCCGACGCCACGCAGACCGTGCAGGTCGACCAATTGGCTCTGACGCCTGACGTGCCTGTGAAGCCGCGCAAGGTTCTCGTGCTGCTAGCGGCTCTGCTGATCGGCCTGATCGCCGGCACGTTGTTGGCGTCGGTGCTCAGCGCGGCGGCCATGTGCAATCGCGAGGCGCACTGAATATGTCCAGGCACGCTCCACTTGTGACATTGGTGACCCCCACCTACAACCAGGCGCGCTATCTGCAGGCAACACTCGAGAGTGTGCTGGGGCAGAGTTATCCGAACATCGAGTACATCGTCATCAACGACGGCTCCAGCGACGATACCGAGACGGTGCTGCGTCGCTACGACGGCCGTGTGAAGTGGTCGACCCAGGCCAACCAGGGGCAGGCCGCCACGCTGAATGCCGGCTGGAGCGCCGCCCAGGGCAAGTACATCGGCTACCTGAGCTCGGACGATCTGCTGGCTCCCGAAGCGATAGCGCGGCTGGTGGCGGTGCTGGAAGAGGACTCGTCGGTGGTCTGTGTCTATCCGGACTGCGATCTCATCGACGAGGAGGGGGTAGTGGTCAAACGCCGTCTTTGCCGAGGCTTCGATCTTGATGAACTGGTGGTGCGGCAGGAGTGCCACATCGGCCCTGGGGCCTTGTTCCGGGCAGACGCCTTTCGCCGGGTGGGCGGCTGGAAGACCTACCTGCGCCTGGCGCCGGACCGTGAGTTTTGGATGCGCCTGGCCAGCGAAGGGAGCATTTGTTTCCAGGCCGAATCGCTGGCCGGTTACCGCCTGCATACTCAATCCATTTCCTATCGATCGACCTCGGACGAACAATCCCGGGAATATCTCCGGGTGCTCGACGAGTACTACGCCGGGGAAGTTGCGCCGAGCATCCTTTCCCGCAAGCAGGAAGCCTATGCGTTCGCCTATTTCCTCATGGCACGCAATGCGATGCGTGGTGGCCGCCTGCTGCAGGGCGGGCGCTATTTCGCCGAGGCCTGTTCGCGTCACCGTGACTTCATGCATCCACGCTATTGGCTGCAGTTGGTGCGCAACACGCTGAGCAAGCCGATCCGGGTGATGCTGGCGCGTCTGGGCACGAGGCGCCTGCGTGCTGACTGATCGCGTCCGGCTGCTGCGCTGGCTGTTCCCGCTGTTCTTCTTTCAGGCGTACTTGGGGTTGAGCGTCCTGCTGTTCTTCTTCGGCCCCTGGCCGTGGCCGGTGCAGGAGCCTGAATCGCTGCTGGTGTTCCTGCTGGCCTCCCAGGCCTGCTTTCTCGTCGGTTACCTAGCCGCCGCATGCGCGCCCTCGCCCAAGGGTGCTGAGCTCGATCCCTTGAAGCTGCGGTGCTTCTTCGATTTCTGCCTGGTAATCAGCCTAGCCCTGGCCGTTCCCACAAGCCTGGCCCGCACGGGCAGCGCAATTCCGGACATCCTATTCGGTATCAGCGATCCAGGGCAGGCCTATCTGGACAACTACTACCGCCTGCTCGGCGGCAATGCCTATGTGTGGGCGGAGTATCTGCGGATTCTCCTGGCCGTTCCCATCACCTCGACTTTCCCGCTACTAGTGTATCTTTGGGGAAGCCTGGGCCGGAGGCGACGCTTGCTGGGCACCGGCGCGGTGGTATTCCACATGTGTGTGTACATGGCCACGGGCACCAACAAGGGGATCGCCGACGTCGTCATCACGTTGCCGTTGCTGCTGGTGCTGGCGAGCTGGTCCGGCGGCATCCGCCTGCAGGTATTCCGTCCCCGTTACCTCGTGCTGTTCGTCCTGGCATTTGCGCTGTTCCTGGGTTTCTTCTCGGCCGGCCAAGTGGGACGGGTGGGCGGGGTGGGGCAGTCCGGGGTGCTGCCGGCGGGCCAGGTGACGGTCCAGGCCGATCGCCGCGATGGCGAATATGCCCAGTTGCTGTCGCCCGCGCTGATGGTCACCTATGAGTCGCTGACGCGCTACATGGGCCAGGGCTACTACGCCTTTGCCGCGAGCATGGAGCTGGACTCGCCGAGCACCTTCGGTTTCGGCAATTCCATGTTCCTGAACCGGAACATGGACACCTTGCTGGGCACCCATTACTTCACCGAGAACGCGCTGCCCAATGTGCTGGAGCAGCGCAAGGGCTGGAGCATGATGATGCTCTGGCACTCGCTCTATACCTGGCTGGTTTCGGATTTTGGCCTGGGAGGCACGCTGTTCCTGATGGGAGTGTTCGGCTTCCTGCTATCGCTGGGCTGGCGTCGCTGCTTGGACCGTCAGGGCGTCGTCTGGCTGACGATGGTGTACATGATGCTCATCCTGTTCTACTACGCGCCGGCCAACAACCAGCTGTTCCAGATCGGCGAAACCACCTCGGCATTCGCCATGGCGTTGCTCTGGCTGATGCTTTCCGGGGAAAGGCTCTTCTATCTGCGGGACGGTTGATCGAGCCGCTGCCTCAACCAGGCGCGCAATGCATTCCTAGCTCGCAAGCGTGGCAAGCCGAACAGGCCGTTGGCGAGGAGCTTGAGGTTGCGGTAGCGAGTTGGCCAGCCCGGCCAGCAGCGCGAAGCCTCGATCAGCGCGCCAGCGGCTTTGCGCCAGCGCCTGGCCAGCAGGTGTAGACGCGCCGTCAGCACCTGGGTATTGGCCAGGGAACGGAATTGCTGCCGTGCAAGGCTGGCTGGCACATCGCTTCGAGAAAAGAAGCTCTGCACGGCAATGGTATACTCCGCCGCTCGCTGTTCGTCGGGTGCGCGAAAGGTCTGCGATTGCTCGTGTACTCGAAAGGCGGCGAGGGTTTCCGGGTAATGGTAGACCTTGCCGCACAGCCCTACGCGTAGCAGGAAATCCCAGTCGGGAATCAGCCGCAGGCGCGCGTCCCATCCACCGATCTGCTCCAGTACGCAGCGCCGCAGCAGGGCGCCGGGCCCCACCGGACAGAAGCCGTTGATGACGACCTCGAAGTGATCGAACGCCGGCGCGATGATCTGCTTGAGTCGCCGACCCTCGTGATCAATCAGCCAGTAGTCGGGATAGACCAGCATGCGCTGCTCGTCCTCGGCCAACGCGGCGACCAGTTTGCTGACGGCGTTGGGTTCGAGGCGATCGTCGGCGCTCAGGTAGCCCAGGATGTCACCCGAGGCTTGCTGCCAGGCGCGGTTGAGGCTGGCCGATTGTCCCTGGTTGCTCTGCTGCAGCACCACGACCTGATCGGCATACCCTTCCAGGATGGACGCCGTCCGGTCGGTCGAGCCGTCGTTGACGACGATGATCTCGAGGTTGCCATAGTCTTGGGCAAGCAGGCTGTCCAGCGCTTCGGCGAGGTAATGCTCTGCGTTGTAGGCAGGTACGACCAGGCTGACGCACGGGCTCATAGCAGTCTCTTCAGGGTTCGCAGAGGATGTAGCATCCCTTGCGGCGAAGCAACTGTCACTAGCCCCAGACGCATTCTTACGCAGATGCACATGGCCACGCTCTGCACCGCCAGCGCGATGGCGACGCCCAGGGCGACGCCGCAGGAGCCAAGCCAGTCGCCCAGGACGAATGCCAGGGGAATCAGGAGCGCGCCACTGAACACGGTGATCCACAACATGTCGCGCTGGTGCCCGGTCATCATCAGGGCGTAGCCGGCTGAGCCGCAAAGCACGTTGATGCACTGCCCGGCTCCGAGGATCAGCAGCACCGTGTGGGCGGCCCGGTAACTGCCACCGAAGAACAGCTCCAGCAGCAGCGGCCCGGGGACAGCGAACAGGACCAGCGCCACGATGGCCGGCAGTGCAGCCAGCGCGGCCGAGTCACGCAGCAGGCTTTGCAGGCGTGCGTGCTGGCCTAGCGCATGCTGCTCACTGATCATGGGAATGAGGGCCGAGTTGAGTACCAGTAGGGGCAGGGTGAGCAGTTGGGTCAGGCGCGAGGCGGCGCCATAAAGGGCTACGTCGGCCGTGTCGGCCAGTTGGTTGAGAATCCACAGGTCGGCCTGGGTCAGGACGACGAGCAGCAGGTTGGTTCCCCACAACGGCAGGGACAGCGCGAGCAGCGATCGCCAACCCGGCAGCTCGGGCGCAGGCAGGCGGCGCAGTGCGCGGCCCAGCGCGAGCGAGCAGATCAGCGCTGCGAGCAGGGCTGCCACGGCCACCAGGGTTATGGTCTGTCGCAGCGTTGGGACGCTATACAGCGCGGTGAGGCCCAACGCCGTCAGGCAGAGAACGCTGGTGCACAGCCCGCCGTACACCGAGGCACGAAAGATGTCCTGCAGGCCGCGGAAAGCTTCTGCGAGGACCGATTGCAGCGCCAGGCCGACCGTCCAGACGACCAGCAAAACCAGCAGTAGGCCGTCCGGTGGGAATCTCAGGAGCATCGCCAGCAGCTCACGCACCGGCGGCAACAGCAATACGGCAGCGAAGAGCAGCGAGGCGATGGCCAGCAGTAGCAGGACCATTCGTACCGCGCCTCGGGCCTGTGCCGGTCGGCCCAGGGCCATCGCTTCGGAGACCAGGCGCACGACGCTGAGATTGCCCCCACAGCCGACGACGATGGCGCCGATAGAGCAGAAGCTGAACAGGATGAAATAGCTGCCCGCCGCCGCGGGCTCCAGCGTGCGGGTGATAAGCGTAGTGACCAGCAGGCCCGAGACCGCCGCGAGCAGGCGAACGGCCAGGGATATGGCGCTGTTGCGTGCGAGGCTGGAACGTTTGCTGGTGGTGATCGGCGTGGACGTGGCGCTCATGTCGGCACGGTCCTGATCATTCCTTCGAGCCGATCGACCAACTGCTGGAAATCGAATTCCCGCCGGTTGTACTCGCGCCCGCTCTGACCCATCAGCTGACGCTGCTCGGCTGGCAAAGTCATAAGCGCTTGTACTGCACTGACCAGACCGGCGCTGTCGCCCGCCGCGCAAGTGAGGCCTGCGCCGGCGTCGCGCACAATGCGCGCGCCTTCGCCATCGAGCATCGCCAGCAGTGGAACGCCCGCGGCAAGGTAGGACTGCACCTTGCTCGGTACGGTCAGCGCGAACAGCGGGTTGGATTTCAGCGAAACCAGCAGGGCATCGGCGTCCTCGTAGAAGCGCTCCATCTGGTCGGGTGGAAAGGCTCCCAGGAGGCTGACGCGGTTCGTGAGCGCACGCGCTTCGAGCTGCTCGGCAATCCAGCCCGCCAGTCGACCATCGCCGACCAAGCACCAGTGCAGGTCATCGCGGTGAGCAAGTTGGGCCATGGCGTCCAGCACCGTGGGGAAATCCTGCGCCTCGCCGAGATTGCCCAGGTAATAGATCTTGAACACAGCGCGCTCAGCCACTGGCGCGCGGGGTGAAGCTTGCAATGCTTCAGGGGAAGGGCTCGCCCAGTTCGGCAGGTAGCTGATGGGAACATGCTCGGGCGCCTGCTGGCGCAAGCGGGGCACGAAGGCTTGCGACTGGGCGAGTAGAAGGTCGGTGCGCGCGTAGACCCAGCCCAGTAGCCGGTCCATCCAGCGCAGGACGCGAGCCGATTGCACGATGCCGATGGCTTGCAGTGTGTCGGGCCAGAGGTCCTGGACCCAGAACAGCGTGGGCGCCCGCTTGAGGCGGCGCAGGATGACGCTGGGAAGACCGATGGTGGCCGGCGAGGGCTGGAATACCAGGATCGCCTCGAATTCGCGCCCGCGCAGTTTCCAGGCACCCAGGGTCGAGGCGGCCATGGCGAAGCTCAGGTAGTTCAGCATCAAGCGAAATGCCCCCTGGCCGCGGGGCACCAGGGGGACGCGGATGACTTCGACGTTGCCCATGCGCCGCCAACTCGCGGGCGAGACTCGGTACTGCGGGTAAAGCACGCCCTCGGGATAGTTCGGCACGCCGGTCAGGACCGTGACCTGGTGCCCGCGACGCTCGAGTTCGGCAGCCAGTTCGTTGATGCGGAAATTTTCCGGCCAGAAGTACTGGGTGAGCAGCAGCCAGCGCACCACCTACTCCTTGCGCCAGACAGTTCGGTTCACGTAATCGACGTAGCTGTGAAGGATACGCAGTACCTTGGCCGATACGTTGTCCGCCGCATAATCGGCGACCAGATGCAGCAGGCGCTGCTCGCCGACCGGTTGCCTTTCCAGGATGCTCAGACCCTGAAGCACACGTTCCCGGTCGAGGCCGACCATCATTACCGAGGCTTCCTCCATCCCTTCCGGCCGCTCGTGGGCTTCGCGCAGGTTCAGCGCTGGCAGGTTGAGCAGTGAGGCTTCCTCGGTGATGGTGCCGCTGTCGGAGAGGACTGCGGTGGCGTTAATCTGCAGCCAGACATAGTCGAGGAAACCCAGGGGCTTGAGCAGCCGTACCCGGGGATGAAACTCGAGGCCGAGTTCGTCAATGCGCTTGCGGGTCCTGGGGTGGGTCGAGACGATCACGCATCGCCGCTGCGCCAGTTCGTTGAGAACTGATGCCAGGCTGGCAAGTTGGCGAGGATTGTCGACGTTCTCTTCACGGTGCGTGCTGACCAGGTAGTAGTTGCGTGGCTCCAGCTCCAGTTCCTGGAGCATCTGCGACGAAACGATCTGCTGACGATAGTGGTGCAGCACCTCGCCTAGCGGGCTGCCGGTCTTGATGACCCGGTCCGGCGGTACGCCCTCGCGCAGCAGGTATTCGCGGGCGATGTCGCTGTAGGTAAGGTTGATGTCGGAGATGTGGTCGACGATCTTGCGGTTGATCTCCTCGGGCACCCGCTGGTCGAAGCTGCGGTTACCCGCTTCCATGTGGAAGATTGGAATCTTGCGCCGCTTGGCGGCGATCGCGGCGAGGGCGCTGTTGGTATCGCCGAGGATCAGAATCGCATTCGGCGCTTCCTGTTCCAGAATGGGATCGATGGCAATGATGACCTGCCCGATGGTGGCGGCGGCTGTTTGCCTGGCCGCATTCAGGAAATGATCGGGACGGCGGACCTGCAATTGATTGAAGAAGACCTCGTTCAGTTCGAAATCGTAGTTCTGCCCGGTGTGCACCATGCAGTGGTCGCAGAATTCGTCGAGCTGTGCGATGACCCGCGAGAGGCGGATGATCTCCGGGCGCGTGCCCAGGATGGTCATGACCTTAAGCTTCTTCATGGATGGCGTTCCTCTGCGCTGCGCAATGCGGCGTAGTATCTCAGGTAATCTTCGTGCATCCGGGTGACCAGCTCTTCCCAGTTCGGCGGTGCGTACTCCAGTGCTGCGCGCAGGCGATCAGAGTTCAGCGATCGATCCAGGCGCGGCTCCTCGCAGCGGTGGATATCCACGGAGTGCCCATAGTGTCTGGCCACGATTCGCAGCAGACGGTCCTTGTCGATTGGCTCGCCGCTGAGATGGTAGAGACCTGTCAGGCCTTTCTCGGGAAGAATGCGTTCGTCCAGCAGGCGGCCTATTTCGACGGTCGGGAGTCCCGAAAAGATGACGTTGGCATAGCCGGAAACCGATCCCTGGGTGCTGAGGAACCAGTCGATCAGGCTGAGCTGGCTGGCCAGTTCGTGTCCGATCAGTGAGGTACGCAGGGTCAGGTGCCTGCCGTAGTCGACTTCGCCTAGGTGCTTGGAGCGGCCATAGAGGTCGTCCGCATCGGCTGGGTCGCTCTCCCGGTAGCCCCCTCGGTCGCCCGCGAACACGCAATCGGTAGAGAAGTGGATCAGGCGTGAGCCGTGCCTGTCGCACCAGGCCGCCAACTGGTGGGGAAAGCTTGCGTTGAGTGCAATAGCGAGCACGGGATCGACTGCGTTGTCGCGTTGCTTGATCAGACCGATGCAGTTGATCAGCACATCGGGCTTCACCTGCTCCAGCAGATCCTCGACACAGGAAAAATCGGTGGCTTCGATACCGCCGTGCAGCATCGCCGAACCGGCGCCCGGCAGGGACGGAGCAAGGCTTCGCAGGCTGCCGTGCACGACACGCGAGGGGTTAGCGCTCAGGTGGCGCAGCAGGCTGTAGCCAAGCATTCCGTTGGCGCCGAGGATCATGAGGGGGCTCATGGCGATTAGTCCAATTCGTCGACGTCGTTGTTCAGCGCCTTGCGGATCACGCGAAGGCCCAGCAGCAGCTTCTTGGTTTCCTCGAGGTTGAGCTGATAGGTGTTGTCCGAGCTGTAGTCGTCGGTGTGGTTGATTTCGATCTCACCCTGCTCGAAGTACTTGGCGTAGTTCAAGTCGCGGTTGTCCGGCGGAATGCAGTAGTAGTCGCTCAGGTCTTTGGCCTGGGTCATCTCCTCGCGGCTCAGGAGCGCTTCGCTGCGCTTCTCGCCGTGCCGGGTGCCGATGATCTTGATTGGGTGATTGGGCACGTCGAACAGTTCACACAGCGCTCTGGCCAGAGTGGCGAGGGAGGCGGCGGGGGCCTTCTGAACGTAGATGTCGCCGTTGGAGCCTCGGTTGAAAGCGAACATCACCAGCTTCACGGCCTCTTCGAGAGTCATCATGAAGCGGGTCATGCTAGGATCGGTCAGGGTGAGCGGCTGACCCTTGCGAATCTGTTCGATCAGCAGTGGAATGACCGAGCCGCGCGAGGCCATCACGTTGCCATAGCGCGTGGTGCAGACGGTGGTGCGGCTGCTGTCGAGCTCGCGTGCCTTGGCGATGACCACCTTCTCCATCAGCGCCTTGGAAATGCCCATCGCACTGACCGGATAGACCGCCTTGTCGGTGCTCAGGCAGACTACTCGGCTCACGCCGCAGGTTTGGGCGGCGTTGAGCATGCTTTCGGTGCCCAGCACGTTGGTGCGCACCGCCTCCATCGGGTAGAACTCACACGATGGTACCTGCTTGAGCGCCGCAGCATGGAACACGTAGTTGACGTCGCGCATGGCGCCCTGGAGGCTGTTGTAGTCACGCACGTCGCCTAGGTAGAACTTTAACTTGGGGTGGGCGTAGCGCAGACGCATGTCGTGCTGCTTCTTCTCGTCCCGACTGAAGATGCGGATCTCGCGCAGGTCGCTGTGGAGGAAACTGTCCAGAACGGCGTTACCGAAGGAGCCTGTCCCTCCGGTGATTAGCAAACATTTGTCTTTCAGCATTCCCAATCCTTTTTTCTTCTAGTTCAGTAGGGTGTCGCTCAGTGGCATGAGTAGGCGTTCAGGCAGCGCTGGGCCACCTCGCGCCAGGTGTAGTTCTGCAGCACGAGTTTTCTGAGCTGCTGGCCCTGGACGGCCAACAGTTCTCGTTGCGACAGCATTTGCCGCATACCTTCAGCAATGGCGGTGGCATCGACTGGAACGACCCGGCCACCGCCGATTTGCTCGACTTCGTCGAAGCCGCACTGATCGGTGAGCAGCACCGGCGTACCCATCAGGCCCGCCTCCAGCGCTACAATGGACATCGCTTCCTTTCGCGAAGGGATGACCAGCAAGTCTGCTGCGCGCAGCAACGGGTATTTGCTGTCTGGCAGCAGATTGCCGGTAAACTCGACGCGGCCGGCGATGTCCAGTTGCTGTGCTGTGACTTCCAGGGAGGCTCGCTCGCCGAAATCTGAACCCGCCATGACCAGGCGCGCGGTCGGGTAATCCGCCCTGATCTGTGCGAAGGCCTCCAGCAGCAGATCAGGGCCTTTTATCGGTGCCAGGCGCCCGAGAAAGGCGATCAAAGGTGATTCAGCGCTGCCCGGTGCCCAACGTGTCGGCGGAAACGCCCTCTGCTGGTCTTCCAGATGCACACCGTTGGGAATCAACAGTGGTGCTTCGGTTGGCACACCGTAGGGCAAGTAATCCAGGCGTTCCGCATCGGTCACCACCATGCAGCACTCGGCATCGCGGACCAGTCGGTTGCCGATCACCGTGTTATAGAACTTCTTGAGCAGGCGTGAGCGACCCGATACCGGCAGCGAGCCGGCCGGACAGTAGAAATAGGGCTTGTTGTGCCTGTGCGCGAGCAGGCCGGCCAGCCCCGACAGCCAGCTCCAGTGCCCGGTGATCTGCACCACGTCGGCCCGTGCTATCCAATCGCCGATACGCGCCGGCGATACCAGCGGCAGGTAGAAGCGGCGCCCCAGGTTGTGCAGTAGAAGACACTCGAATTCAGCCAGCTGCGCGCGCCGTTCGGCTGTCAGACCGACATCGGTGGTGAGCAGCATGGCGATGTGACCCAGTGCCTGCAGCGCTTTGGCCAACTGGAAGGTGCGCTCAGCGGTACCGCCCCCCAGGGAGGGGTCGATGGAGTCGCAGACCAGCAGAATTCTCATGGGTTGCGTTCCTTCTTCAGGGCGTACCACTGGCCATATTCCGCGATGGCCCGTTCGAAGTTCCTGCTCGGGACGAAGCCAAGGTGGGCAAGGCGTGTCCCGCTGATATGCAGCCGCGGGTCGTCCTGGGAGCGGCGTGAAAGGCGAAGCAGCGCGTGCAGCATCGGCGCAGGAATCCTTACCTTCGAACGGAGCGGCGGGACGCCCAAGGCCGGCGCCAGGAGTTCGTCGACGCCCTGGTAATGGTTCGACGGATGAGTATCCTGCGCGACGATGAAAGCCTGACCTCGCAGTGGGGAGTCGTGAAAGGCGAGCAGTTCTATGGCTCGCACCACATCCTCGACCGGCACCAGATGCATGTTTCGGCGTCCGTATACGAAGCGCAGCAGATAGCGGCTCCAGAGCGGCCACTCGAGCATGCGTCGCGCTAGTTGCTCGAGGTTCTTCGAGCCTGGTCCGAACACGGCGGTCGGTCGAACTATCGCCAGGTCGACCTGGGAACCAAGGTGGGTGGCCAACTCCCGTTCTACCGTCAATTTGCTTTTCTCATAGAGGGACAGCGGATTGGGGGGCGTATTCTCATCGACATACTTGGTGCCGGGACGACCTATGACCATCGCTGTGCTGATATGCACCAGTCGTTGTACGCCATTTTCGATGCAAGCCGACGCGAGCTGACGGGCATGGTGGTACGGAGAATCTTCTGCAGTGGTTGGCCACGCGAGATTGATCAGAACGTCGGTGCCCTCGAGAAACGCATTCAACGCTCCTGGTGCATTCAGGTCGCCACTGTAATGACGGGTGCCATCCTGCGAGGGAGCGGTCGCCGCCGAGCGAAGTAGCTGTCGAATCTGGCATTGCCGGGAAAGCAAGGACTGCAGCAGGTAGCGTCCGATGAAGCCCGAGGCGCCAATGATGCCGATTGTCAGTGGACGATGGGGGCGTTGACTATAACACACTGGGTCGGGCACTCGTCGTTTGCGGCGTCATTCCAAGAGGGCGGACTTCAATTGCAATCAATGCATGTGGGTGTGGCGAAGGTGTTTGTGCGGTCGGCCTGCTACAGCAACTCCGGAATCCGTTCATTATGGACTCCAGCATCCACGGTTCTTGCTATTGAAAAAGTCATTGAAGCGATTGGGTAGCGCTGCTGGCAATGATACCGATTAACTGCGCTTTATATATCCTTATACGTCGCATCGAGCAACTCAGAATGAGGCAAACGTGCATCAGCTAATCGAGCCGATTGAATAACTGGTAGCTCTCCAATGGCCGTGGGTGTGCTGTCACCCCAAACTCCTGTGAGCTAACTGATCACCGCTTCTTGATAGCGGAACGCTGCACTGTTGTACTCCGTATGGGATGCCGTTTCCGAGGATAGAGTTCTGCTCATTACGTAGGAAGCAGCTACGTATTGGGCAAAGCGCCTATCGGCGTTGAGGTCTGGATCGTTCAGAAAGACGGAGCTGCCGTAGAAACGCCTGAATTGAATGATTTTTGAGGCGTCGAAAAGTAGTTCTCTCAGAAACCGACCTTTTCAACAGGGTCGGCCAATTTCTCCTTGTCTCGACAGGTAGCTCTGGTCATGGTGGCGATGGTTTTTCTGTTTGGGGTGACCCCTAGCCAAGGCGGCTTGTGGCAATGGGATCAATTGCTATTGCAATCTAGCGGCTGACCCCTCCATTTTTCCAAGCGTTCTCCCAGCCTTGCTGGTGACTAGTAGCAGGCGAGAGATCGACCTGACTACAGGAATAAGGGGGGGCGTGCCAAGTAGGCCTTGGCTAGCGATTCTGGGATAACGTCATCTGCGTCTCCTACAAGATGTCGCTGCGGTATCGATGCCAGATGATCCCGATAGTCCAACGGATCTAGTGAACCATCGAGGGATGATAGCCCTTTCATCTGCGCCCAAAGCCGTGGGCTGAGGTTGCCCGCCAGGGTCTGGACCTGGGTGACGTCCTCCCGCTGTGCCGCCAGCAGCAGTGCCAGTGCCGCGCCTCCCGAATATCCCACCAGCTCAAACTCCCGATTGCCATAGCGCTGTTTCAACTGGTTCAGGGCCTGGCTGAGGCTGGTGACCACCTCCTGCGAAAGGCGCCGATCAGTCCAGAGCGCAGGTTCGCAGGTCGGTGTCATCACGAACTGGCAGGATCGCGCCAGGTAGGAGTTTGGCGTCGGATCGTCCATGGCCAGCCAGCGATGGCAGGTGGCTTCTTCAGCGGTGTATTGACGCCGGCATCGGCCTTGCCCTTCCAGGCATCGGCCACCGAGTCGCCAAGGGCAAGGGCCAGTTCGCTGTGGCGGGCTTGCAGCAGGTTGGGGTTTTCCACCAAGGCTTTGGTGGCCTGCACTGAGGTCTGGCTGCCTTCGATACCGTGGCTGGATATCTGCGACAGGCCGACACGGGTGTACCTCGCTGGCACCACCGGTGAAGATGTTGATGACGGTGGGGGCAGTCTGGGCTGTGGCACAGACGGCGAGGAAGGTGTGCCGGCCAGCGCCAGGCGGGGGCGTCGGATTCTAGGTTCTTGTTCTTTGCCTGAATGCTTAACCCTTGAACGCTTGGTCGTGGCTTGCTCGGTTTTTCGGCCGAAAGTCTAAGAGCGCTTGACTGCGCTGAGATCAGGTCTGTTCGGTGCGATCTTGTCCAGTACCTGCCGGGCCAGGGCGTGGTATAGCGAGACCGGGGCGATCCAGCCGGAAATGCTGGCGGCCATGACCGTGGCGGCCAGCATGGGGATGACGAGGTCGGGGCTGTGGGAGAGTTCCAGGACGATCACCGAGGCGGTCAGCGGCGAGCGGGTCACGCCGGCGAGGTAGGCGCCCATGCCCAGCAGCGCGGAGGTCTGCGGGTTGACGTCGGGCAGCGGCGCCAGCAGCGGGGCGAAGGCCGCGCCTATGCTCAGCGAGGGCGAGAACAGGCCGCCGGGGATGCCGGAGAGGTAGGACACCACGTTGGCCAGGAACTTCCACAGCACGAAGCCCTGGTCGGTCATCGGGTGGCCTTCGAGCAGAGCGCGGGTTTCCTCGTAGCCAGTGCCGAACACGTGGTTGCCCGAGGCCAGCCCCAGCAGCGCCAGTAACAGGCCGCAGGCGGCGGCGAAACGTACCGGGAAGCGCTCGCGCAGGCGAAACATGCGGCCCAGCCAGCCGGCCTGGGTGGGCAGCACCAGCTTGACGTAGAGCCCGCCCAGCAGGCCGCCGAGCAGGGCGCAGGCCGGCACCTCGCTCCAGCCCCAGCCGGCCGGCAGGCTGCCGCCGATCTCGCCGAAATAGGAGTAATGGCCCATCAGGCCGAGAGTGACGGCTCCGCCGATCAGCACCGCGGTCAGCACCAGGCCGCTGAAGCGCTGCTCGAAGGTGCGGCTGAGTTCCTCGATGGCGAACACGATGCCCGCCAGCGGGGTGTTGAAGGCCGCGGCGATGCCGGCCGCGCCGCCGGCGAGGATCAGCCCGGCGATGGTGCGCCGGCCATGCAGCCCTAGGCGCCGGCCGAAGGCGTAGATGACCGCGGCGCCGACGTGCACCGTGGGCCCTTCGCGGCCCACCGAGCCGCCCACCAGCAGCGCGCCCAGGGTGAAGAGCATGCGCACGGCGGCCACCGGCAGCGCCAGTACCTGGGCACGGAAGCGCCGCGAGGGCGACTCCAGCGCGGCGATCACCTGGGGAATGCCGCTGCCCTTGGCCTCGCCGAACCAGCGCTGGGTGATCCAGGCCAGCAGGGCGAAACCCGCCGGGGTGACCAGCAGCGGCAGCCACGGGGCGATGCCGAGCATGCGCTTGAACAGGGCGAAAGACTGGTCCGCCAGCCAGGCGAAGGCCAGCGCCACCAGGCCCACCAGCAGCGCGCCGACCCAGAACGCCAGGCGCTGTCGCCATTCCAGCCAGCGTGGCCGTCGGAAGCGCCGGGGGTGGTCAGGGGAGGCTTGTTCTGCGTTGGCAGGGCTGGGCTGTTCGGGCATCAACGAAACCTAGATCGCGGAATGGAGGCTGATTATCGCCATCTTGGGTTAATTCGCCTATGTTTCATCGGAGGGGGAAAAGAGGTGATCTGCGCTTGGCTCGCTAGTGTTGCGTAGAAGCTGTTATGTTCAGCCGTCTGCCAGCGTGCTGTGGATCGCTCGTAACGCTAGGAGATGCTCATGGCTGAAAGAAGCAGTAATTTTGGATCATTCCTTAAGTCGGATATGCTCTGTAGGTCATTCACTTAGGTTGAGAGATTATTTTGATGTCAAAGCTTGGTCTGTCCCGGAACTGGTGGACAGATAGTTAAGAGTTGCTGCTCGCATAGCGCCGCTCAAATTCCACCGGACTGAGATAGCCCAGCGTCGAGTGGCGGCGACGGTGATTGTAAAAGCGGATGTAGTCGAACAGGTCGGTTTTCGCCTCGTGGTAACTGGCATAGCGCGTCAGGTACACCCGCTCAGCCTTCAGCGAACGGAAGAAGCTCTCCATCGCGGCGTTGTCCCAGCAGTTCCCCGGACGTGAATGGCTGGGCACGATTCGATGTCGCCGAAGCAAGGCCTGGTAGTCGTACGCGCAGTATTGGCTGCCACGATCCGAGTGCAGCAGTACTTCTTCTTTCGGCTGTCGACGTGCAACGGCCATCTCCAGCGCGGCGTGTACCAAAGCCTGCTGCATGCGGTGGTGCATCGCCCAACCGACGACGGCGCGTGAATAGAGATCGAGTACGACTGCCAGATACAGCCAACCTTGGGCCGTCCGCACGTAGGTCATGTCCGAGACCCAGTGCCGATTGGCGCGATCCGAGGCGAACTGGCGATCCAGGTGGTTCGGGGCAATCGGCAGAGCATGACGACTGCTGGAAACCAGCCGCCAGCGCTTGCGCGAGCGAACGCGCAGACCGGCTTCGCGCATCAGTCGAGCAACCCGATGTCGACCACACGCATGCCCCATGGCCGCCAACTCGGCCTTGATTCGGCGATGGCCATAGATCCCATTCACCTCATGGTGGATGGTGCGGATCTCCTTGCTCAGACGCCGATTCGCCATCTCTCTCGCCGAAGGTGGCCGCTGCTGCCAGGCATAGAAGCCGCTGCGGGATACCCGCAGCAGCCGGCACATTGGCGCTACGGGATAGCGACCAGCCAACGCCTCGATGGCGCGGAACTTCACTTCGTGGGCTGCGAGAAGATGGCGAGCGCCTTTTTTAAAACATCGCGCTCCATGGTGACCTGAGCCAGTTGCTGGCGTAGACGACGCAGCTCCGCGCTCTCACCACGCTGCTTGCCGTTGCCCGGAAAGGCATCGTCACCTTGCTGCTCGCACTGGCGCTTCCATTTGCCCAGCAGGCTTTCAGCGATGCCGAGCGTCTCGGCTACATGACGAAGCGGCGTGCCGGCAAGCACCTGGTCTACCGCCTCGCGTTTGAAGGATTCGGGAAAACGTCGTCTGGTCTGGGTCATGAACACTCCTTGCGGTGGACATTATCCACCTTAAGTCAGTGTCCACTCAGCCCGGGACAGACCAACCGACACCTTGATCCGTCTCGACGTGCATCGGCAGCGTGCGGCTCAACGCAAGGCCGGTCAACGCTGAGTCGCTGACTCCAGCAGGAGAATGCGCCCTTCTTTGGCTGACAGCGACGTGTCTAGCAAGTGAGGAACTTCGGTCGCAAAGATCGAGCCCTTGGAGTCGCCCTGAATCGACGACTGGATCTCGGACGATAGGTCATCGCCTGATCGAGGCCGATTGACCTTCAGGGAGCGTGTCCTTTGCCATTGAATCCTCGGCCGGAGAGACTCCGTGAACCCTGAGGAATCAGGGGCGTACCTAAAACGCCGGCCCCAGCCATACCTCTGAACATGAGCCTGGCTAATGATCCCGTGAGAATATCTAACTTTTTCACAGTCCCCCTTGGGCATAAAATTCTCTCAATATCAGACAGCACAGCTACTGCCTGAAAAATCTCGAAGAAAGTTTTTCAAGACACCGAAAGTACGAGACAAACTCAGGCGTTGCACCAAGCCCAGGATTCAAGACTGTGACGAATAACGATTTCTCCTTTAAGATCAGTAGCATTGTTTTCGATGAAAACTATCATCCCGCAGAAAGCACCCGTGCTACTACCAACTTCGCCAACTTGGCTAGAGGCGAGAGCCGCCAAGAGAACCTGCGCAATGCCTTGCGGATGATTGACAACCGCTTCAATGCGCTGGCGAATTGGGATAATCCCACTGGGGACCGTTATTCCGTCCAGCTTGAAATTGTTTCCGTCGAGATGAATGTCGCGACCGAAGGTGGTTCTGGTAGTTTTCCGGCAATTGAAATACTGAAAGCAAGTATTCTTGACAAAAAAACCAACAAAACTATCGAAGGTATTGTTGGGAACAATTTCTCCTCTTACGTGCGAGATTATGACTTCAGCGTACTGCTGCTGGAGTACAACAAGGACAAGCCAGGTTTCAGCATCCCGGAAAACTTTGGCGACCTGCATGGGAATATTTTTAAGCACTTCGTGACATCTGAAGCCTACAAGCAGAGCTTTGCCAAGCTGCCGGTCATCTGTCTCAGTGTTTCGGATAATAAAACCTATCATCGGACTGAAAATCAGCACCCGGTATTGGGCTTTGAATACCAGCCAAGTGACTCGTCCTTGACTGAGGGCTACTTCAAGAAAATGGGGTTGCAGGTCCGTTACTTCATGCCGGTCAACAGTGTTGCACCTTTGGCCTTCTACTTCTTTGGCGATTTACTCAACGACTACACCAACCTTGAGCTTATCGGCACTATCAGCACGATGGAAACTTTCCAGAAGATCTACCGGCCCGAGATCTATAACGCCAACGCTGTAGCAGGAAACTGCTACCAGCCGAATCTGAAGAATCAGGATCACTCCGTCACTCGAATTGTTTACGATCGAGAGGAGCGCAGTCGACTGGCTATTCAGCAAGGGAAGTTTGCCGAAGAGCAGTTCATCAAGCCGCATAAAGCCATTCTTGATGAGTGGTCTGCTAATTACACCCTTTAATTGAACCAGGCGTGCAAGATACTTATTATGAAAAAAATCCTTCCCACCTCGACCGCAGGCAGTCTCCCCAAGCCCTCCTGGCTGGCCCAGCCCGAAACACTCTGGTCGCCCTGGAAACTGCAAGACGAAGAGTTGAGCGATGGCAAACAGGATGCCTTGCGTCTGTCTCTGCAGGAGCAGCAGCAAGCGGGCATCGACATCGTCAGCGATGGTGAGCAAACACGCCAGCACTTCGTCACTACATTCATCGAGCACCTCGACGGCGTGGACTTCGAGAACCGCAAGACCGTCCGGATTCGTGATCGCTACGATGCGAGCGTCCCCACGGTTGCAGGCGCCGTGGCTCGCAAGAAGCCGGTGTTTGTCGAGGACGCCAAATTCCTCCGTCAGCAAACCAGCCAACCGATCAAATGGGCCCTGCCTGGCCCGATGACCATGATCGATACGCTCTACGATGCCCATTACAAAAGCCGTGAAAAGCTGGCCTGGGAATTTGCCAAGATCCTCAACGAGGAGGCGAAGGAACTGGAAGCTGCCGGCGTTGATATCATCCAGTTTGATGAACCTGCATTCAACGTGTTCTTTGACGAGGTCAATGACTGGGGAATCGCCACGCTGGAAAGGGCAATCGATGGACTGAAGTGCGAAACCGCAGTACATATCTGCTACGGCTATGGGATCAAGGCCAACACCGATTGGAAAAAGACGCTTGGCTCGGAGTGGAGACAGTATGAAGAGATCTTCCCCAAGCTGCAGAAATCCAATATCGATATCGTTTCGCTGGAGTGCCAGAACTCTCGTGTTCCCATGGAACTCATAGAGCTCATTCGAGGCAAGAAAGTGATGGTGGGGGCCATTGACGTGGCAACCGATATCATCGAGACGCCAGAGGAAGTCGCCAGCACGCTGCGAAAAGCACTTCAATTCGTCGACGCAGACAAGCTCTGCCCCTGCACCAACTGCGGCATGGCGCCTCTGTCCCGTCGAGTAGCAAGAGCCAAGCTTAATGCTTTGAGTGCTGGCGCAGAAATCGTTCGACGGGAACTCTCCGCTTAATTCGCAGCAGCTTTGCTCTGACACTGAGACGATAGACATTTCAGGGGGCTGAACACCAGCCCCCTGACTTTGTTGAAATATGCCGCGCGCACCTTCCAACGCACTGCAATTTCTGAACTTGCTTGAGAGTTCACGCTGCGCCCAACATTCAGGATCCACCATGTCAATTCCAAGCACTGCGATCGAGCCATTCAGTTTCCGGGAAGCGCTCGGGCACTATGCATCCGGTATCACGGTGATTACATCTCACATTGACGACGAGCCGATTGGCTTCACTTGCCAGTCGTTCTATAGCGTGTCGATGAGCCCGCCGCTGGTGTCATTCAGCGTAAAGTCCAATTCGTACAGCTATCCAAAAATCCGTCAGGCCGGTCGATTCGCAGTCAATATCCTGTCAGGCGAGCAGGTCAAGATTTCCAACCAGTTCGCTCGGCAAGGCGCAGACAAGTGGCACGGAGTTGAATGGCAGGAATCGCCACTAGGTAATCCACTTATTGTCGGCAGCCTACACTGGCTTGATTGCGAAGTTCACGCCGAACACGCTGCAGGTGATCACCTGATCGTGATTGGTGAAGTGAAAGCGTTGAATTTACAAGAAGCTGCTGCCACTCAGCCATTGCTGTATTTTAAAGGGCAGTACTGCAACCTTGCCGCCCATAGTGCAGTTTGAGCGTTTACCTCCGCTGCCTCTTCTTGAGGGGCGCGTTATGCACAAGGGCAGGGCGGTGAGTTCAGGCAGTGGCAGTTAGTTCTCGCATGTTTATCTGTGGTTCGAACTTTGTCGAGCATAGATAGAATGGTCCACTCTGCACTGCACTTATTCGCTTCTGCAGTCCAGTGGCAGATCCCGCCATGTTTTCCAGGCGCTCTCCCAGCCTTGCTCGTGATCTATCGCAGGCGAGATTACAGCCTGACTGCAGGCGTATGGACCTAGCTGTTCCAGGTAGGCCTTAGCCAGCGATGCGGGGACCACGTCGTCTGTGTCTCCCACTAGATGTCGCTGTGGTATCGCTGCCAGCTGATCTCGATAGTCCAACGGATCCAGCGAACCGCTGAGGGGCGAGAGCCCTTTCAGTTCTGCCCAAAGCCGCGGGCTGAGGTTGCCCGCCAGAGTTTGAACCTGAGCAACATCATCCCGCTGAGCGGCCAACAACAGCGCCAGCGATGCTCCACCGGAATATCCCACCAGCTCGAATTCTCGATTGCCATAGCGCTGCTTCAACTGATCCAGCGCCTGACCGAGACTGGTGACCACTTCCTGGGAAAAGCGCCGATCAGTCCAGAGGGCAGGTTCGCAGGTCTGTGTCATCACGAACTGGCAGGGCCGCGCCAGGTAGGCATTTGGCATCGGGTCGTCCACGGCCAGCCGCGCCACCAATAGGTTGTGCGGAGTCGGATCCAGACTAGGTTGCGTGGCGGTGGCCCAGGCATGACCATCGCCTTCCAGGTAGACGCGCAGGCGAGTGACTTTCGTGGCGCTCTGCGGTGGAAGCATTGCCAACGGGAACGGCTGCCCCTGCAGTATCTCCAGTTGTCGCCCATGCTCATCCGCCAATTGCTGCAGCGCTTCGCGTGGCGACTGGCAGCCGGCGAGCAGGACGCCCACCAGCAGCGCCAATAGGGTTCGAAGAAAACCGGCCCACGTGCGTGGGCCGGAAAGGAGGTTGCTCATCAGAAGTCGTAACGGACCTTGGCCGTGAAGGTGTCGGCGTTGAAGTCGGTCTTGCCGGTGTAGTCGTAGCTGACACCAACCGTGACCGCACCCAGATGGTAGTCCGCACCGACACCGGCTTCGTAGCTGTTGCGGACTGCCTTGGCACCTTGGCTCACGAAGGGCGTGCCACCCAGCGTAAAGGTCGAGGTGCTCTGGGCTTCGTCCGCGGCGAAGTCATGGTAGGCCATCAGCTTGACCTGCGGCTGCAGGCTGCCGTTACCGACCTGGAAATCACCGGCCACACGCACACCAGCACCGAGCTCCGCTACCTCGTAGCGCTGGCTATCCACCTTGAGCGCCGCCGACGAACCCTTCTCATGGTAGCCATCGATATCGACGCGGGCATAGCGTGCAGCCAGGCGCGGCTCGATCAGGACCTGCTGGTTCAGGTGGTAGGTGTAGCCACCCACCACGTTGGCCCCCAGGACCTGGCTGTCGTAGTCACCCTTGGCCGTGGTGCCGGCGATACGGCGCTTGCTCTCGTTGTCGTTGAGGCCATAGCTCAGGTTGGCATCGACGAAGTAGTTGTCCTGTTCGAAGCCGCTGTACAGGGTGAGGGCATTGCTATCCACATCGGTGGTATTGCCGCTGTCGCTGTTCACACTGGAGTGCAGGAAGCTGTAGGCCACGCCCAGGGTCAACTGGTCGGTGAGCTTGCCATCGGCGCCAATGGCGATGCCGCGGCTGTAGGCGTTGAAACCAGCCACGCCATCACGCAGGTCTTGGTTGGCATCGCTGTACAACGCCTGGGCCCAGATGCCGGTGTTCTGCAGGACATCACCCGAGGACGCACCGCGCAGGCTGCTGGTGCGATTGCCGGTGACGTTGCTCACTAGCGTCTGCCCACTGGTGGCCGCCTGGGTCGCACCACCGTTCACCTCGGGGGCGAGCTGCTCCGTCAGCTTCTTCAGCGCTGCCGGATCCTGCGAGGCATTCACGTAAGCCTGGAACACCGGATCGTTGGGATTGCTCTGCGCCAGACCGGTCACCACCTGGCTGAAGGCCGCGCCTGCACGTTGGGCGTTGGCTGAACCGCCAATCTGACCGATTACCTCACCGACTTCGTCCTGGCCCTTGGTGCTGACCTTGGCCAGGATCTGGTTGTCGCCACTGCTGACGGTGTCGACGTTCAGCAGGGCCGAACGGCTGGTCACGCTGACGCCGTCATCCTGCAGGGTGCCGGCTTGGACCAAGGTGTAGGTTGTGCCCTGGGCCTTGAAGTCGCTGCCCTGGGTCGCCAGCTGGATCTGCGAGCCCTTGGCGAATTCCGCGGTACCGGATACCGCGACCACGGCCTTGCTCGGATCCGTGGCCGTGCTCAGGTTGAGTCCCAGCGAGGAGTTGCCGGCCACATCCAGGTTGCCCTGAATGGTGGTGTGCGGCTGAGCGAATTCCAAGTGTGCCGGCGTGTTGCCCGCATCGCTGCCGACATCCAGCCAACCGCCGTCCTTCAGGCGGATGTTCGCGCCATCGATGCTGGCGTCGGTGCCGCTAAAGGTCACGTCGCCGTTCACTTCGATGTTGGACAGGTCGATCAGGTTGCCGGTGATGCTGCCGGCATTCCACACCAGGTGCACGCCGCCACTGGCCTGGGAGGCATCGATGGCTTCGTCTTGGGAAATCAAATTGCCGCTGTTCTGGATGACCAGGGTATTGCTGGCATTCGCACCGTCGATGTCGAAGGCCCCCACCTCGATGGCGGCATCGTCAGCCTGGATGCTGCCGGTGTTGAGTATCTGCACCGGCGCATTGGCAAAGCTCACGCCATCGAGACGTAGCGCGGTTGCATCATCGCCGCTGGCCAGGATGCTGCCATGGTTCTCGATCCCGCCGAGGTCCACCCGATCCGGACCACCGTTGTCATCGTCATAGGTGGCGAGGATTGCCGTCGAGCCGGCGCCGCTGACCTGGATAAGACCATCGTTGATCAGCTTGCCAGCGATGGTGCCGCCCTTGAGCTGAATGCCCGTGGCTTCTTCGCCATCGGCGAGGATCTTGCCGCTGGCGGCATTGCCCAGGTCGCCCTGCAACACCGACTGACCGGCGAACTTGAGGCCACGGATACCATCGCCCTCGAGGACACCGCCGGCCACCTGCAGGGTGCCTTCATTGACCAGGTTGCCGTGGATGATGGCCGGATCGATCAGCAGGCCGGTGACGCCCGCGCCGCTCACCGAAATGCTGCCTTTGTTCTGCAGGTTGCCGAACACCTCGGTTGGCGCGCCGATGGGCGAGGGAGTGTCCTCGTCGCCGGCGTAGGACAGGTCGACGCCGTTGAGGTCATCGCCCGTGGCTTGCACCTGGGCGTTGAGCACCAGGTCGTGGTTGAAGGTGTCGCTGTAGAAACGAAGGGGCTGGTCGCTGCCAGTGAAGGCACCGGTGACTTCGGTGCTGTCGGTGTAGGTGTTGCCTTCGCTATCCAGGCCGCTGTTGGTCAACGTCAGGGCGTGGGCGGCGAGGGGCAGGGCACTGGCGGAAATCGCCAGGGCGAGCAGGGTTTTGCGGTACATCGGGGTCATGGGTTCAGGTCCTTGAGTGTGTGGCTGTGGTGCTTTGCTCTTCTGGGATGTGTCTCGACGGACAGCTCCTGGGTTTTCAAAAAACAAAAGAACCCCTGCCCCGCACACGGCCAGTTATGGCCGTGTGCGGGGTTGGTTATGTTCGGGGCGTGATGCTTGTTAGTTGGTGCTCACGGTTCCGAGGTGATCGGGAGCGGCACGGTTGCTGTCACTGCTCCGCTATACAGGCCTTTGCATACGTGATGCTGTCCTGCATGAAGTTCGATACCAGCGGGCTTCGCCCTGCCTGAATCTGCTTCAACTGCTCGGTCGAGTAGGTCTTTTCCAGCTTGTCGTAGACGCATGTGCAAACTGACTTGGGAGAGCCACCTTGCACGCAGCCTGAGAGAAACTGTCCGCGTAGCTTGGACTTGTCATCCGAACAGCCCGCCAGAACCAGCAGGCCCAGCACCAGATAGAACTTGCTCTTCATTTGTCGTCCTTATCGCAATATCAAGGAGCAGCCGAGGCCGATCCCGACAATCAGGCCAATGATTTGCGGGCCTATCAGCCAGAACACTTTCAACCAGATCAGGTGAAGCGCGCCGCCGTTGGTGTAGATCGCATCGGGTTGAGCAAACTTGCGAATGGCGTTGCCGAGCAGGGCGCCGATCCAGCCTGCGATCAGGCCAACGAGGCCGGCCAGCAGCTTCAGCATGAAGCTGGCGCCCAGCACCATTGCTGAGGTGTTGAAGGTAAGAAAGATGATGGTGAGGACGAGCGACGCGACGCCCCAGCCGATCACCTCTGGACTGACGGGCAGGCCATCCAGCTCGTCCGTCGATTCGTGTTCTTGTTCCATGGTGTTGTCTCTATGTCGTGTGGGAAGGGTTACCAGCCGGAGCGGCAGAGGTTCTTCTTGCTGGTCAGGGGTTGGAGAACCTGGGGAAGGTTCTGGGTTGGGAGCTTCACCGTCTGGCCGCCGACGCTGAGCTGCAGGGAGTTGGCCTTGCGCAGCGCAGCCCAGAAGCCCGGGAAGCTGGCACTGCAGGCTTCGCAGTCGGTGTAGAAGGGATTGCTGAAGGTGGTGCCATCGACGATGACGTCGAAGCCGTCATGTTCAGAGGAGTACTGCTTGCCGGCGATAGTGGCGTAGGCGGAGACCGCGCTTTCTCCATCGTCTGGGCAGGTGATGTTCAACTGGTTGCCGTTGCCGTCGTCGACCAGGTGTTCCTCGACGCCTTGGGTGTAGCTGGCGGTCCATTCGTAGGTGCCGGCTTGTGCGGTACAGGTGGCCATGGCGTTGATGGCAAGACCGGACAGCAGAACTACACCTTTCCGCCAGATACGATGAGATCCATCGGTTTGCCGTCCTGGTTGGATGAGAACGGTTGTTCGTTGCTGGTCGATGGCGCCTTTACGCTCCCTTACCTCTCCGTTGAGCAGAGGACTTTCGATAGTGGTCTTTGCGTCCTGCATTACAGGCTCCTATGAGTTGGTTGTAGGCCAAGTTGGTTGATATTCGGTTTTTCTGGCTCTTCATGTCAATTGGGGTGTTAGCCAACCATTCAGGCTGAATGGAGGGTTCATGGCCAATAACGACTTGAAGCGTCTAGCGGTGCTCACTGGTAAGGCGATTGCCAAGCACCGGATACGAATGGGACTGACGCAAGAAGAGGTGGGCGTTCGGTTAGGGATTGGAAATGAAGCGGTCTCACGAATTGAGCGCGGACTTCGAAAGCCCAACATCGAGCGCCTAATCGAGTTCGCGAGCATTTTCGAATGCGATTTGGCGGAGCTATTGACGGAGATGAGTCCACGGACAACTGAGCAATCGGCACGGATCCATGACTTGCTTGCCCCGTTGGCTCCAGAGGATCGTCAGTTGGTGATGGAGATAGTGGAGCGCTTGGCTGACAGGCTCCGGTCTTAATGTGCTTCTGCTATGGATCGGCGCGTGTCCTCTCCATTTCGCCAGTCTTCATGCTGCCCGCGACGCTTGATCGCTAATCTTGTTTGAGTCCTCTGATCCTCAAATGGGATGTTCAAGAGCCCTTGGGTCCTGTTGATCCGTTTTAGGTATGCCGACTAAGGCGAGCGTCAATCGAGCGAATGACGCGCTGAAGTACCAGTAGAGCTAGCCCAAAGATGATGAGCAGCGGCCAAAAGCGCAGCATGAGCACCAGCAGCGCAACGGCCACTGCACAGCTGGCTAGCACGCCGACGAACACGAACAGCAAACCAATGAAGCGCACCAGGTTCATGGCGCGATCCTCCTCGTAGATTGAGTGATGGGTGATGCCGCGGATCAGTCCGCGGCGTGTTGGGCCCGGGCTTCGGAACGTGCTTTCAGCAGCGTCGACAGGGTGGGTTTCGGTGTGGTGGGCGGTTCCGCTACTAGCGCGGTCGAAGGCGGCGATTCAGGAGCCGGCTCCGGGAAGAACTCTTCGGTGATGGCCCCGGTCTCCTCGTCGTTGTCCTCGAAGGCACCATTGGCAAAGCCCAGCCGCGCAGTGGCATCCAGTGCCACTTGGTCGAAGCCGGAGGCTTGGCGTGCCTCGTCGAGCTCCCGGGCCTGCAGCAATGCTTCCTCCATCGACAGGCCACTGCGCACCGTGATGTCGACGTAGAAGATCGGTGAGCCGTGGCTCTGTCGGGTGGACTTGCCGCGCAGGCGCAGCTCCAGCGGCAGACACGCCAGGCGGTTGCCCGAGATCGCCTGCAGGTACTGCAGCCGCGCTGCCAGGGTGCGGATGCTGTTGAAGCCGGTGGTGCGGAACACGAAGCTGCCCAGCGGATCCTCATCGCAGATGGCGACATTGAGGCGACCATAGGGCTTGCAGGCACCGCCCTTGGCCAACGGACAGCCATCCGGCGAAGGGCAGGGCAGCGAGGTGATGCCGTCCTGGCTACGACGCTTGCAGGTTTCGCCGTTGCCGACACATAGCGGCCGCCCGGACTGCCGATCGAACAGACAGTACTCGGCACGGAAGTTCAGCTCCGGCGCGTTGAACAACAGGCGGATCGGAATGCTGCGGATCTTGCCGCCCTGGGCTTTACGTAGCTCCTCGTCCAGGGGATGGGCCAGCCAGCCATCGCGGAGCTGGACCTGCGAGGTGAGGGTGAATTGATCGTCCTTCTCCGGCAGACGCTTGCCGTTCTTCTCGACGACCTTGCCGATGGAAATCCGCCCGAGCACCGGCGGGGTAATGGCCAAGCCTTTGAGCATGGTGGTTCTCCAGTGGATGAATAAAAAAGACCACCCCGGCACAGGGATACGCCGGGGTGATCAAGGGGGAATCGAAATCAGGTAATCAGGAAGCGCCGGCTGCCGACCTTTGTGGTGGGATAGCGCGCCAACAGGTAGGGCTTTTCCTTGAGCAGCCGCGAGACATCGAGCACCACGCTGTCCTTGGCCTTGCGCCAGGACACCGTACCGTTGGCGAATAGGGCCCGGCTGGCATCGCCCATGGCCTGCTGCAGTTGTTGCTTCAGTTCAGCCTCGCGCTTGCCCTGAATCTCCAGGCTGGCGCGGACGGCCTGCAACTCGTCGAAGGCAGCCGACAACGGCAGATCCTGGGTGAAGTCCAGGATGTGACCGCGGTCCTCCGGGTACAGGCAGCGCAGGGCTTGCTCTGCCGACTCGGAACCATCCGCCGGCGGTGGCGTATCGCGTTGCACGTAGGCCCAGAAGTCGCGCTCCAGCTCGATCAAGCGGGCGATGAGCTCGTCATCACGCTCAATGCGGTGGATCTCCAGGTGCTGGCCACCGAGCAGCACGGCTACGTCGGCCGCCTGCTTTCCGGTGACCGCCAACTGGTGCATTACCTGCAGTTGTACATAGACCGGAACACCGTCCTTCCACAGGCGTGCGCCGTTGATACCGGCGGTCTTGCATTCGAGGATCTGTACGTCCTGGGCGCCGATCACCTCGCGGTCGATATTGGCGAGCATCCAGTCCAGCTTCGGATCGGGATGCTGCAGCACGGCATTGATCCGCCGCACCCGGTTGCCGGTACGCCGGGCGTAGTGGTTGGCGACAATGGGTTCGAGGATGTTGCCCCAGTAGGTCGGGCTGTCCTCGTCGTTGGGATCGCTCTTGGGCAGTCCGGCATCGCGGCCGGTCTTTTCCAGCCACAGCTCCAGCTGCGACTTGTAGGGGTTGAGGCCGACCGCGGCAGCGGCGTCCGAACTGCCGATGCCGTGCTTGCGTACGGCCAACCAGTCATCGCGAGACAGGTCCTTGGTGCCAACCAGGCGCAGGGCAGGGCGCTGCCGTGCCCTGTTGGGCGTGGAATGGGCATGAGTCATGGGGATTTTTCTCCGGACATAAAAATGCCCGGCCGGCAAAGCCGGCCGGGCATCGGGGGAGTGAAGTGGGCAATGGCTGTCAGGCCATCAACGGAAGGAACGCATCCAGGCGGCGCTGGGTTCTCCCCCACTTACCGGGCTACAGCACCGGCTGTAGCGGTCGGCGACTGCCGTCGCTGTGCATGATGGGCACGAACCTTCTCGCGCCAGGCGGGCGAGAGTTCCTTGGCCAGGTCGAGATAGCGCAGCGGACAGCTGTAGTAGTACGGCGCCATGGACTCATCCATGGCTTTGTAGCCCCACGTGCCGCCACTGCGTTGCAGCAGATCACAGCGGATGTAGCGCATGGACTCGCCGGGAGCGAGTTCTAGGTGAACGCCTTCGGTTTTCGCCGTGATTTCGGCGACCGACCACAGCACGTTGCCGCGCAGGGTGTGGGCGATGACGCGAACGTGGGCGCGAGCCTGGTCTTCAGGTTGAGTCAGCACCCGAATCAGCTCTGCCCGGGTACGGGATGAGAACAGCCAGCCCATGAGAGAGGCCTCCAATGAAACACCGGAGCCCACTCCACAGGAGCGGAACCCCGGCGGGTGGAAGAGAACGCCCAACGCCGCGGTACCTGCGAACAACTGCTCTAGCTGCAGAGCCTGTGGGCGAAGAGGGATAACGAGAAGCGGGAATTGCCGTCAGGCCACCAGCTGCAGGGCCGCATCCAGGGCGCGTTGCTTGATCACTGCCCCCTGGCCGAACCAGGCCGAGTCCATGCGGTACTCGTTGCTGCGCGCCCGGCGTTCGTGGTCGACGTACTCGGTCACGGCGTTGAGCAGGCCCCAGGCGGTGCCACGTGCCGAGTCCAGCTGACTGCCCCGGCCACGGCCTTCGTACAGCTCTTGGACTTTGCGCAGGGCACGTTCGTTGGGCAGTACCTCCGGCAATGCGGCGGTCGGCGTGGTTTCGCACATCACGGACATAAAGAAGCCCAGGGCCTCATGCCACAGCACCTTGCGTTCAGCCAGCGCACGCATGCGGTACATGAAGTCGTCCCACTGGGAGACGGCAATGCCGAGCTGCTTCTTCACCGCTTTCGGATCGAAGCGGGTGTTGTGCGGCACCTTGATCGCGCGGCTGGTGCCGTCCAGTGCGATGGTCAGGGTGTTGTTGCAGACCACCCGCACGGTGGTCGGCGTTGCCGTGGTGGCCAGGGTGCCGTCGCAGGACGTCGCCAACAGCAGATAGCCGTTGACCTGGTCGCTGCCCTTGAGCGCAGCACCCTGCCCGGTACGCGCCAGTGCCCAGAACTTGCGCCCGCCCTTGAGCACGCCAGCGGTTTCCAGCTCGTAGCCGGAGACTTCGGTGAGGTCTCGGTAAAACTCGAGCACTTCCCTTGGCTGCACGGTGTGGTAGCGCTGCGAGACCACCGAGAGCGGTGCCTTGGTGTCTGAGCGGAAGAGCACCTTTTGCTCGGGGAACGAATGGATCGCGCCCAGGTGGCCGACGGCGTCCGATTTGAAATGCACCGGGCTTTCCTGGATTTGCCAGTCCATGCCGGCTTCGCGTTGCCAGACTTCGATGGGCTGTTTCTGAGTGAGCTGATTGCCCAAGCCATGCCACGGGGTAGCGCCAGCGTAGGCCATGGTTTCGACGAGATGTGCCATGAGAGTGATTCCTTTGGATGTAAGCCGGCATAAAGCGCTGCGCACGGCGCAGCACCGACCGGACGATTGAAATGAGAAGGGTGTGGGGGCGATCAGGCCGGCAGATTGAAGCGATGACCGCAGAGCAGGCAGAGGTTGTGGGCCAGGACGTGGCGGTCGAGCGACTCACCCAGCTGAGCACCGAGTGCGCAACCACCTACGCCGCCGGCCAGGCCGCCGAGGATGGCGCCCGACACGGAGCCGAGGGTGATACCGACAGGGCCGGCGAATGCGCCGATAGCTGCGCCAGCCTGGCCACCTGCCAGGGCAGCGCTGACGCCGCGCGCAACACCACCCACGGTGCCGATGGCGGCGCCGACTTTCATGGCGTGATGGAAGGAAGCGACTTTGGGGGAGTGACAGCGAGGGCACTGCAATGACATGGGGCTAACCTCCTTGGTGCTGATGTCATTGCAGTCATGTAGGGCTGAGATTTTTTCGAATCGTATTGGTCTCAATGGCCGATTTTTCAGCTGTTGGCACAATCAGCAGGAACTGGTTGAAAGTAGGCAGCGGTGAGTAGCTGCTCCCTGTAGGGCAAGCAGCGGCACAAAAATACTGAAGAAAAGTACTTGAATGGCAGCTGTACAACCCCATCTAGGGCAAAAGGCTATCAGGGGGAGACACCATGGAAGAGGAACAAAAGCCTTTCAGGGTTTTATGTCTAGATGGTGGGGGCATGCGAGGGGTTTACCAAGCTGCCTACCTTGCAACCTACGCGGATCGGCTTCGGAACCGAGCTGACACGGTGGGTAATTTGTTGGATGTCGGCAGTGCATTCGACCTCATCGTCGGGACCAGCACTGGTGGCATAGTAGCTTGCGCCTTAGTTGCTGGTGTCCCGTTACAGCGGGTCCAGTCTTTGTACTATGAAAACGGACCCAGAATATTCCCCTATCAGTGGCTCCGCGCTAAGACGCTGCCTGGCTACGCAATCAGGCTTCTAGGGCTCGGCCTGAAGAAGGGCAATGATGCTCTTCGCTCCGCGTTGGAGGAGACGCTCGGTGAGCGCACGGTGGACAGCGTTTATCGAGGCCGCGGCATTGCGCTGGCGATCCCAACGGTCGATCTCAATCGTCATGCTGCAGTGGTCTTCAAGACGCAGCATCTTTCCCGCCTCAATGGTCGAGACAATACACGCAAGCTTGTTGATATCTGCATGGCTACTACTGCCGCGCCGATTCTTCGCTCCATGGCCATGCTCGAAGAGCCGGGAGGCGCCGGAGCTACCCCGGCCACATATGTTGATGGAGGTCTTTGGGCAAACAACCCAGGAATGCTCGGAATGATGGAGGCTGTTGAGATTCTGAGTGATCGAAAAGAGGCACGCCCTATCCATTTGTTCATGCTGGGGACTCTTCCCTCTCAGGGTGGAGAGGAGGTCAGCTCAGGTTCCTTGAATCGGAACGCCTTCGGTTGGATGTTCGGCATTAAGGCCATGGAAGCCAGCCTGAATGCTCAAGCTGTGGGCTACGACTACCTGGCGAACAAGATGGCTCAGCTTCGAGGCGATGGAAGCTTTGCTTTCCGTCTACCGGCCCAATGTCCATCGAACGAGTTGAGAAATTACTTGGCGAACATGGACGATGCCAGACCGAAAGTGCTGAACGCGCTTGCCCGACAGGCGATCTCTGATGTGGACTACGCCTGGGCGGCATGTGCCCGTGATCCTCATATGCAAGCTTTCCAGGCTGCAATTGCAGCAGCCACGCCACATTCCGCCAACAGCTGACCGGAGATAAAAATGGCCGACATCGATTGCCACGGCGAGATGACCAACTTTCATCGTGAGAAGGTCACGCTATCCAGCGCGCAGCAGGGTGACATGCGTAAGCGGCGGGATGCAGGGCGGACGCGTCTGAAAAATGGGCTGGATACTGCCGAGAAGCCGCAGCCCAAAGAGATTCGGTCACAAGGCTCCTACCAGATGCGAACGATGGTTCAGGATAATGACAACGACTATGACATCGATGATGGGGCTTACTTTCGCTCGGAAGATTTGACTGATGACGACGGAGAGCCTCTAGCTCCCAAGGCTGCCCGCCAACGTGTCTGCAATGCCTTGAAGTGGGATGGTCGATTCAAGCAAGAGGCAACAGTCAAAAGAAATTGTGTGCGGCAGGTATACGCCGAGGGTTATCACATTGATGTGCCGGTTTATCGTATCGTGAAGGCCACGAACCTCTTCGGAAAGGAGGAGGAGCGCTTTGAGTTGGCCAGCGGTGATGAGTGGGTTGAGTCGGATGCGCGAGCAGTAACTCGGTGGTTCAACGGTTTGGTTGGCGAGCTCAATGCCGGTGAGGCGGACGGCAGCCAAATGCGCCGGGTGACGAAGCTCAGCAAGAAATTCGCACGCAGGGCCAAGTGGAAATCCAAAACCACCAGCGGCATCGCGATTACCAAGCTGGTCGTCGACCACTTCGTCAGCAAAGCTGAACGTGATGACGTGTCGCTCAGGGAGACCTGGAAGAAGATTCACAGCAAGCTGCTGTGGTCGACCGAAATTAAGCACCCTGTAGTGACGAGCAACATTGCTGAGGCCGGCGATGGTCCGGTCGAGTTCTTCAGGGATTGCTTGGGGGAGGCACTAGATACTCTCAAGGTATTGGACAAGCATGACTGCGCTCGTAAGGAGGCACGAGAGGCGTGGGATGAGGTATTCGATACGTCGTTCTTCACGGACCAACCTGATGACGGCGACGAGGGGCGGTCGAAAGCCTCAAACGCAGCGCTATCGGTGACTTCGGTTGAGACTGCTCGTCGCAATGACGGCGGTGGTAGGTTCGGCTGAGTGGCGTCTCCATTTGATCTCGTCGAGCGCGGCCTGCAGGAGTGCAGGCCGGATACATGGCGTCGCCTGACTGCCCAGGAGCTTTCGGCCGATTTCCTGTGGGCGTTTCGTTCAGGGTGGCGGGTTGATTTGCAGGCGGGAGAGGTGAGCATTGCCGGTGTGGACCACTTGCTCTTCGTTATTGACGCTGCTTTCCCCAACTCACAACCGCGGGTGTTTGCGCCAGGTGCTGGCAGCGATTTTCGGTGGCCACATGTGGAGCGCTTCGGCCTATTGTGCCTGCGTCCGACCTCCCTGTTTGCTGATGTGGCTGATCGCATTGGGGTGCACCTTGCTGATGCCTTAGAGCTGCTTACCTACTCGGCAACCGAGTGTCAGGCAGAGTTCGAAAGGGAGTTTTTGGCGTATTGGGCGCAGCAGGCAGTCAGCGCTAGTAGCAGCCCACAGATCCTGAGTTTGCTTAAGCCGGGCGGGGAGGCCCGAACGATCTATCAGTACTTTGATTATCGTGCGGGGAAGTGCGTGGTTGCTGACGATAAGACGCAGCTCAAGGACTGGCTCCGCAATTGCGGGGTAAATGCTGGTGACAAGGACATTCTGCCTGCGACCCTCCTGAAACTGTCCCGTCCATTGACTCCCGCACAATTCCCACGCTCAGGGGGGGACTTGGTACAAGAGCTCACGGATGACGTGCTGAGGCGAAGCTTGGTGCCCGGGCGCAGACCGTTGTTCATTCTTGAGGCTCATACTCCGACTGGGCCCGCCTTTGTGGCCGTTATCTACAAGAGCGGGGCTATAGATGCTCTCACAAGAGGGTTTCGTAACATCACACATGTGCCGGGTGACCGCATCAGAGGGTGGTTCAAGGGGCGTGCCATCGAACGTGTCGTGGTTAATAGAGTGGACGGACCCTGGATACATGGCCGGGACCATTCTTCGGACTTCCTTGAGCTCAACCGCCGGCGGGTGGTGGTGGTGGGGTGCGGCGCTATTGGATCGGCCGTTGCCAATCTTCTTGCCCAGGCGGGGGTGGGTGAGCTGATATTTGTGGATGGTGATGAGATTCACTCGGCCAATGCGTCTCGCCATTTTCTTGGAGTAGATAGCCTGCGTGTTGACAAGGTGACAGGACTCGCCAGGGCTTTGGCTCGCAAGTTTCCTCATTTGACATTCGACCACGCGTATCCATCTCGCTTTGAGCGGCTTCCAGTTCAGCACTTAGCCAGAATCGCAGATGCGGATCTGATCATTGCCGCAGGTCTCGATTTGGAGGGCGAGGCGGCTCTCGATGCGTGGCGCGCTTCACTGCCCTGTCCCCCTGCATACTTGAGTGCCTGGGCGGAGGCCTACGCGATGGCTGGGCATGCTGTGTTGCTATACGGTCCTGAAAGGCTAATGTCTCAATTCGACGTTGATGAACGCCCGTCTTTTCGGCTCACTGACTGGCCGGATGAATCGGGGGCGATCGTCGTCGAGGCAGGATGTGGGAATGTTTTCCAGCCGCATGGTGCTGTGGATCTGCATCCTACAATTGGTATGGCTGCAGGGCTGGCCTTGGACGCTTTACTGGGGCGAGTCCCGAACTCCTGCCGAAGAGTCTGGATGGGAAGCCGGGAGCGTGTAGAGCCCCTAGGGGGCACGCTCAGAGCGGCTTTCGACAAGGCCAATACTGTTCAAGAGTACGCGTGGTGAGTGGGCTTCGAGAGGATGGTGCTGCTGGTGGTGTTCTGGGGCGATTAGAGGGCGTGGGTCAAGATATCTTGATAACCCCCGTGGTGCTCGACCATGTCCGCAGCCATCGCCAGGCTGCAATGTGGGCAAAGGAGGCTGGCGGACAGCTATTCGGGACTATTTTGCCAGATAGGGTGCATGTCCTTGCTGCCTCGGGGCCATATCCTGGAGATGAACGTAGTCGATACCGCTACCGGTCTGATCCCGCAGCAGCTCAGCGGGCAATTGAACAGCAAAGTGAGAGGGGGCTGATCTACCTGGGGGAGTGGCACACGCACGCCGAAGATCGACCCGGTGCGTCCAATCTAGATGATGCTGCCATGCGCAAGATTCTCTCGGGCTCCAAGCTGAATACCGATGCCCTGTTGATGCTAATTGTTGGCCGTTCCAAGGGATGTGCCGGGCTTGGGTTATGGACAGTGTCGCTTACTCGCGTTATCCACTGGGCATTGATGCCGGCCAGGGGCTAGGAGTAGATCACGGTTGATCTACCCTCAGTTTTAGTACCGCTGCCTAGCTAGTAGGGCCTGGGGTTCGATGACTGCTCTTGGTTGGTAGTAGCCCGTTGATCAGCGTATCGAAACGACTTTTCTATCCCGATTCTCTTTGATAGCTGACACCGACAGGTTGCCAGTAGCTGCCTCCTGAATGTGCTCGCTCCACCAACTCATCATCGGCCGTCTGCGCTCGATGTAGTCCGCCCGGTTGTAGGCGCTACGGACTTCGTCTTTATCTACGTGGGCAAGCGCCACCTCAATCAATTCTGGATCCCAGCCATGCTCGTTGAGGATGGTGCTTGCCATCGAGCGCATGCCGTGGCTGACCAGGCGCCCTTCGAAGCCCATGCGTTTTAGCGCCATGTTGGCGGTCTGACTATTGCAGTGGGTGCGTGGGTTCCGGTCTGCAGGGAACACATATTCCCGGTGTCCACTGTAGGGTTTGATCGCCTCCAGGAGCGCGAGAGCCTGTTCCGTGAGCGGGACGATATGAGTACGGCGTTTCTTCATGCGTTCAGCGGGAATCGTCCAGATCTTCTTCTCGATGTCGATGTCCGCCCAGCGAGCAGTTGCTGCCTCGGCTGGCCGAGTCATGGTGTGAAGCTGCCATTCGATCAGGCAACGAGTTGTTCTTTTGATGCTGGCATTGGCGATCGCCACCATGAGCTCTTTCAGCTCATCGGGGGGGAGCGCCGCCATGTTCTTTTTCTTTGGCTTCTTGAAAACGGAGCGAATCCCGCTGAGCGGGTTCGCATGAATCAGCCCCGAGTTGACCCCGTAGGTCATGATCTCGTTGAGTCGCTGTGTCAGCCGTTTAACGGTTTCCAGGCTGCCCTTGGTTTCAAGTGGCCGGAGCAGGTTGATGACCTTGGGAGCGTTGATGGCGGAGATCGGAGTGGTGCCCAAGTCGGGGAAGACGTGCAGCGTGAGGGAGCGCCAGATGTCCTCGGCGTAGGCTTGTGTAACCGCATCCTTTTTCAGCTCATACCAAGACGTCGCCACATTCTGGAAGGTGTGTTCAGTCGCTGCTTTCTTGGCTTGCTGCACGGCGTCCCGTTTCTCTTTGGGATCGATACCGTGGGCGAGGAGCTCACGTGCCTCAACAGTGCGCTTGCGGGCTTGCGCCAATGAAACTTCGGGGAAGGTCCCGAGGCCCATGTTGATCCGGTTCTTCGTCACCGGGTGCCGGTAGTTGAAGTTCCAGAGCTTGGAGCCATTGCTTCTCACTCGCATCTGCAGGCCGTCACCATCGCTCAGGACATAGTCCTTCTCTTGAGGCTTGGCGGCTTTGACCTTGAGGTCCGAGAGGCGGGTGGCTTGGGCGCACATGGGGTATTCCAAGAACGGTTTCGGTATTCCAAAAATTACCAGCGGATGGCTTGGAATACCACTTGGAATACCGAATCTCATGGATCCTGCTGGACGCTATCGGATCGTGATGACGCTGGAGGCCCCGTATTTACTGGGTTTTAGGCACAAAAAAAGACGTCCGAGGACGTCTTTAGATGATTATTTGGTGGAGCCGGGGGGATTTGAACCCCCGTCCGCCAGTTCTCCGCTGTCGGTTCTACATGCTTAGCCATCTCTATTAGGTTAACTCCTTGCGGCCCGAGTGGCAGGGCGCTTGGAGCGAGCTGTATGAGTTTTAGCCGTTACGTCTACAGCGAACTTGGCGGCGATCCTGTTCTATATGACAGACCTAATCTTCGGGTTTACAGGCATCCCCTAGGGTCTGCTAGCGGCACTTAGGCTGCTAGGGCGTAGTTGTCGTCGTTGGCAACTATAAAGTTGTGGCAGCTGATTTACGAGAACTGTCACCTACTCGGCATGCCCCTCGAGTTTTGTTACCGGCGTCGAATCCTAATCGGCCCCAAAACCTTTCAAGGTCGGGATTCATTCTACGGGAAAGCCGCCCCGATAGCCACCGGGGCGGTGTAAAGGCTTGTCAGCTCAGGAATTTCAGCACGGCGGCGGCCACCGCCTCGGAGGAGGCCGGGTTCTGTCCGGTGATCAGGCCGCGGTCGACCTCGACGTGGCTCTGCCAGTCCGGGCCCTTGCTGTAGCGGGCGCCGTTGGCCTTGAGCATGTCCTGGACGAGGAAGGGCACTACGTCAGTGAGGCCCACGGCGTCCTCTTCGCTGTTGGAGAAGCCGGTGACGTGCCGGCCCTGTACCAGCGGGCGGCCGTCGAGCCCGCGGGGATGGCGGAACACGGCGGGGGCATGGCAGACGGCGGAGACTGTCTTGCCGCTGGAGTGGAAGGCTTCGATCAGCGCCACGGATGTGCGGTCCTCGGCCAGGTCCCAGAGGGGCCCGTGGCCGCCGGGGTAGAACACGGCATCGTAGTCGTCGGCCTTCACTTCGCTGAGCTTCACGGTATTGGCCAGCTCGGCCTGGGCTGCGCTGTCCTGGCGGAAGCGCAGGGTGGCCGGGGTCTGGGCGTCTTCCTCGTCGCTCTTGGGGTCCAGCGGCGGCTGGCCACCCTTGGGTGAGGCCAGGGTCAGGCTGGCGCCAGCATCCTTGAACACGTAGTAGGGTGCGGCGAACTCCTCGAGCCAGAAGCCGGTCTTCTTGCCGGTGCTGCCGAGCTGGTCGTGGGAGGTCAGGACTACCAGGATTTTCATGCTCACTCCTTCGGCGTATCGCTAGTCGTGCGGCTGCCGCCGAAACGGCAGCCCGGACTGTCAGTGTAGGCAATCAGCCGAGTGCGTCAGCGCGACAAAGTGATGCCCAGATAGGCGGCGTACAGCACACCGTTGAGCATCAGCACCCAGATCGGCAGGCCGCCGCCGCGCTGGGCGTTGATCCGCAACCAGAACGCGGCGCCGAGGGTGATCAGCACGCCGGTGAGTACTTCGATGCGCGGCTGCCAGGGGGTGAGGAGGATGCCGATGGCGGGCAGCAGGGTGCCCTGGAAGACCATGGCGCCGCTGATGTTGCCGAAGGCCAGGGTGTCCTTGCCGCGGCGTACCCAGAGGATGCTGTTGATCTTCTCCGGCAGTTCGGTGGCGATGGGGATGATCAGCAGCGACAGCAGCAGCGCGGAAATCCCCAGGATGTGCGACAGGCCCTCCACGCCGTGGATGAAACCCTTGGCGCCCAGTACCAGCAGTGCCAGGCCCAGCAGGAGTTGCAGCAGGATGGTGGCGAGGTTGGTCGGCAGGCCGATGCGCGAAAGGTACATGTGGTGGTCAGCCTCGGTGCCGTGGCCGTCGTCCACCAGGCTCCGCGATGCACGCAGGGTCAGGGTGATGTAGCCGACGTAGGTGAGTACCAGCAGCACACTGAGACCGATGCGTACGGAGCGCATCTCGGCGGGCACGAACATGGCGATGGTGGCGAAGCTGAATGCGACCAGGAAGAAGTTCAGGTCGCGCTGCATGCCCGTACGCTCGGGGCGGATGCGGCCGAGCAGGCCGCGAGCGCGCCAGGCGGCGAGGGCCATCAGGCAGGTAGAGAGGGTGGAGAGCATCAGCGGCGCGCCGAGGATGGCGCCGACGCCGACTTCCTCGTTGAGGCTGACGTTGCTGGTACCGGCGAACAGGGCGAGCAGCGGAATCAGGGTTTCCGGCAGGGCGGTGCCGACGGCGGCGAACAGCGAGCCGGTGACGCCTTCGGAGATGCCCAGACGTTCGCCGAAGTGTTCGAGGGCGTTGGTGAAGAGTTCGGCGGCGATCAGGATCACCAGCAGCATGCCGAGCAGTTCGAGGATGAAGGTCAGCATGCGTGCAGCTCCAGACAGGTGGAGCGAAGAGTGGGGTGGTGCATCACGGTGAAGCTCCCGGCCGGTGTAGTACCCATGACCACGCATCTCCCCGGCCGTTGCGGAGATCACGTGGTCAAAGGTCTTGCCAGGCAAAGCTGCTGACGACGCCATGGCCTGCGGGCCAAGTGTGTTGACGTCGCCCCCGTTCACGAAAACGGTCGGCTACTCCCCAATGACGCCGCGCATTCTAGCGGATCGGGCGAGCAGCTCAAGCCATGAACTACCAGGTATCGATCAGTGGACGCTTTTTCCCCTGGCGCGGTGCGGGCTTCGGCGTCGATGCCAGGCCACGCAGCAACCAGCGACGGGTGTCGGCCGGGTCGATGACGTCGTCGATCTCCAGATAGCTCGCCATGTTCAGTCCCTTGCCGTTGCGATAGGCAGCGGCGACCAGTTTGTCGAACAGCGCCTGGCGTTCCTGCGCGTCTTCCACGGCGGCCAGCTCCTTGGCGTAGCCGAGACGGATCGCACCTTCCAGGCCCATGGCGCCGAACTCGCCGCTGGGCCAGGCGACGGTGAACACTGCGGCGTGGAAGCTGCCCGCCGCCATTGCCTGCGCACCCAGGCCGTAGCCCTTGCGCAGCACCACGGTGAAGAAGGGCACGCTGAGGCTGGCGGCGGTGACGAACATGCGCGAGACGTGGCGTACGGTGCCGGTCTTCTCCGCCTCCGGGCCGACCATGAAGCCGGGGGTGTCGCACAGGGAGATGATCGGCAGGTCGAAGGCGTCGCACAGCTGCATGAAGCGCGCGGCCTTGTCACCGGCTTCGGCATCGATGGCGCCGCCCAGATGCATGGGGTTGTTGGCGATCAGGCCGAAAGGCTTGCCCTCGATGCGCACCAGCGCGGTGATCATGCCGGCGGCGAAACCACGGCGCAGTTCCAGCACCGAGCCACTGTCCGCCAGTTGTTCGATGACCTGGCGGATGTCGTAGACGCGCAGACGGTTCTCCGGCACTGCATGGCGCAGCAGGCGCTGGTCGGCGCACTGCCAGTCGGCGGTGTCGCCCTGGAAGTAGGCGAGGTACTGGCGGGCGATACGGGTGGCTTCGGTTTCATCCTCCACCAGCACATCGATGACTCCATTGGCGCTCTGCACGTCACTGGGGCCGACCTCTTCGGGGGTGAACCTGCCCAGGCCGCCGCCTTCGATCATCGCCGGGCCGGCCATGCCCAGGCTGGTGTCGCGGGTGGCGATGATCACGTCGCAGCAGCCCAGCAGCGCCGCGTTGCCGGCGAAGCAGCGGCCGGACACCACGCCCACCAGCGGCACCAGCCCGGACAGCCGCGCCAGGCCGACGAAGCTCATGTTGTCCAGTCCGGCCACGCCAACGAAATCGGTGTCGCCGGGTCGGCCGCCGCCGCCTTCGGCGTAGAGCACCAGCGGAATGCGCCATTGCTCGGCCAGATGCAACATGCGGTCGGTCTTCTTGTGGTTCATCACGCCCTGGGTGCCGGCGAACACGCTGTAGTCGTAGGCCAGCACCAGGCAGCGCGCCTTCTCGTCGCCGAACTGCGCGGCGTTGATGCTGCCCAGGCCGCTGACCAGTCCATCCGCCGGGCTGCTGGCGATCAGTTCCTCGACGCTGCGGCGCCGGCGCTGCGCGGCGATGGCCAGGGCGCCGTATTCGATGAAGCTGCCGTCATCGAGCAGGTCGGCGAGATTCTCGCGGGTGGTGCGCTTGCCGAGCCTGTGGCGCTTGGCAACTGCCTCCGGGCGGCGCTCGTCGAGGCCGATGGCATGGCGCTCGAGGACTTCGGCGAGGTCGGCGCGGATCGCGTCCAGATCAATGGCGGCCTCGCTCTGGTTGTCCTGCGCCTGGATGTCTGCCGGTTCGATGAACAGCAGTGCTTCGCCCTCGCCCAGGCTGGTTCCCGGCGCGGCCGCAAGGCTGTGGACGATGCCGCTGGCGCTGGCTTTCACCTCGAACTCCATCTTCATCGCTTCGATCACGGCGATGGTCTGGCCCTGGGCTACCGCATCGCCGGCGGCAACGTTCAGGCTGACCAGCACGCCGGCGCCGGGTGTGGCCAGCGGGGTGCAGCCAGCCGGTGTTGCGCTCGCACGCAGGGCTTGCGCTGCCGCGCCGGCATGGCTGAAGAAGCGGTGCGGGTGGGCGTGATCCTGTGCGCCAAGCAGGGCCGGCAGGTGTTCTTCGATAAAGCGGGTCGTCACCTGGTTGTCCGCCACCGCCGGCTGGCGCAGCAGATTGAGCAGCAGCGGGATGTTGCTCGCCACGCCTTCAAGGCGGAATTCGCAGAGGGCGCGATAGGCGCGCTGTACCAGCTGTGGATAACCACCGTTGCCGTGGACGATCAGCTTGGCCAGCAGCGAATCGTAGCCTGCGCTGTTGCGGTAGCCCGCGTAGCCGTAGCCGTCCACGCGCAGACCGGGGCCGCTGGGTGGTTCGTAGGCACTGAGGGTGCCGCAAGCCAGGTGGGGCGTGCCGTCGCTGGCGAGGCTCTCCAGGTTGATCCGCAGTTGCAGCGCGTGGCCGCGCGGCGCGGGAATCTCGGCCTGGGTCAGGTTCAGCTCGGCGAGGCTGGCGCCGGCGGCGATGCGCAGTTGCGCCTGCACCAGGTCGATGCCGGTCACGGCTTCGGTGATGGTGTGTTCCACCTGCACGCGCGGATTGGCTTCCATGAACACGAAGTCGCCGCTGTCCTCGTCCAGCAGGAACTCGAAGGTGCCCAGGCCGCGATAGTTCACCGCTTCGGCCAGGCGTACGGCGGCGGCGAGAATGGCGCCGCGCAGGCGTGGATGCAGGTTGGGGCTGGGGGCGATTTCCAGCAGTTTTTGGTTGCGCCGCTGCAGGGTGCAGTCGCGTTCCCACAAGTGACTGACGGCACGGCCGTCGCCGATCACCTGTACCTCGATGTGGCGGGCGCGCTGGATCAGGCGTTCGACGTAGAGCCGATCATCGCCGAAGGCCGCACGGGCTTCGGCCTGGCAGCGGGCATAGGCCTCGGCAATTTCATCGGTGCTGCGCACCGCGCGCATGCCGCGACCGCCGCCGCCGGCGAGGGCCTTGATCATCATGCCGGAACCGGCGGGCAGTTCGCCGAAGAAGCGTACGGCGTCTTCCAGCGAAGTGGCGCGGCTGCTGCCGGCGGCCAGCGCCACGCCATGGTCGCGGGCGAGTTCGCGCGCGCGGGCCTTGTCGCCGAAGACGTCGAGAATCTCTGCGGCCGGCCCGACGAAGGTCAGCCCGGCAGCGTCGCAGCGGCGGGCGAACTCTGCGTTCTCGGAGAGGAAGCCGTAACCCGGATGCACCGCGTCGCAGCCTTGGGCCAGGGCGATAGCGATGAGCTGTTGCTGATCGAGGTAGGCGCTGGCGCCCCGCCCTTGCAGTGCCGCAGCCTGGTCGGTCTGGCGCGTGTGCAGCGAGGTGGCATCGTCCTCGGCGTAGATGGCCAGCGTCTGGATACCCAACTCGGCGGCGGCGCGGGCAATGCGGATGGTGATCTCGCCACGGTTGGCGATGAGCAGGCGGGACACAGGCATGGCGATTCCGGTTGTGATTGTTCTGGTCGGCAATCGCTACATCTTAGGGAGCGGGTGGGGCGGGGGAATGAACTGCGACCTTGCGAATGCCAGAGGCTTCGCCGTTCTTATGGGCGGCGACCGGGCAGGTAGCCGGCCGCCGCATCGGGCATCACCCGTTGGCTCCGCCGTCGCCGGCGTTTTTCTTCAGCAGCTGCAGGGCTTTTTCGGTCTGCGCGATGCAGGCCTTGGTGTTACCTGCGGCCTGGGCCTGGGCGGCCTTTTCCTGCAGGCGCATGGCCTGTTCCTGGGCCTGGGTGTTGTTGGTGACGGTCTTTACTGCATCGTCGACTTTCTGCAGGTTGTCGCTGCACAGGTCGGCGGCAAACGCCGGCGAGGCCAACAGCGCGGCGGTGATGAACAGGGCGGCACGTTTCATGGCAGTACTCCTGTCAACTTGATCGTTGTTGCGGACCGTAATGGCGGGCCGTACAGGGTGGACTGCGTTGATTTGCGCGGGGTTCAGGGAATCGGCCCGGCGGTGCTCGGGAGTTCGACGCAAACGCCCAGGCCGGCACCGTCCAGCCCTTCGTGCAGGGAGATGCGGCCGCGGTGGATTTCCACGATGCGCTTGACGATGGGTAGCCCCAGCCCGCTGCCGTTGCTGCTGGCGACGCTGGGGCTGCGATAGAAACGGGTGAAGATCGCCGCTTGTTCGGCCGGCGCCACCCCGGGGCCGTCGTCGCGCACCCAGAGGGTCAGCCGGTCGCCATTGTTCTCCAGGCTGACGGCCACGCGGCCGCCCTCGGGGGTGTAGCGCAAGGCGTTGCCGACCAGGTTGGTGAGCATCAGCCCGAGCCAGGCGGCGACGCCTTTCAGGGTGGCATCCTGGCTGTCCAGGGTCAGTTCGATCCGCTTGTCGATGGCCTGCGGTGCAAGGTCGGCGATGGTGTCTTCGGCCAGCAGGCGCAGGTCCACCGGAGCGAATATCTCGTGCAACTCTTCGGCGTCGAGCCGTGCCAGCAGGAGTATCTGCTCCATCAGTGCGCTGATCCGCTCGACGCTGCGGCTGACCTGCTGCAGGCCGTGGGCGTGGGCGGCCGGGTCGGAGGAGCGCAGCGCCACCTGGGCGTGGGTGCGCAAGCTGGCCAGCGGTGTACGGATTTCGTGGGCGGCATCGCTGGTCAGGCGGCGTTCGGCCTCCATTGCCAGGTTCAGGCGCTCCAGCAGCAGGTTGAGTTCATTGACCAGGCTGTGGACTTCCACCGGCGCCCGGCTCAGCGCTAGCGGATGCAGACTGCGGGCGCTGCGCTGGTGCACCTGCTCGATCAGCCCGCGCAGGGGCGCCAGGCCCTGGCGCACGCCGAACCACACCAGGACGGCAAACAGCGGCAACGCCAGCAACAGTGGGAAGAGGGCGCTGAACAACAGCAGATGCAGGGTCTTGTGGCGGTAGTGGAGGTCTTCGAAGACCCAGATGCGCACTTCATCGGCGCCCGACGTGGTCATCTGCAGTACGCGCCAGTTGACTCCACCACTGGGCAGGTCGGAAAACCCTGGAGGCTGGGCCTCGATACCCTTGGGCGGTTTGTGGATGGCCAGCAGGGGCTGGCCGCGGTACCAGATGGCGTAACCGAGCGTGGCTTCGCGGCGTATCAGCGGCAGCCCTTCGATGGCCTTGCGGCTGCGGGCGAGGACTTCCATGGCATCGCTGGATTGTGGGTCGATGGCGTCGGCGATGTCCACCAGGCTCAGGGCGGCCTGGCCGAAGTCGATCATGTCCTGGTCGTAGAGGCGGTTCACCTGCTCGCGCGTCAGGTGGTAGGTAAACAGACCGGCCACCAGCCAGAGCAGTGACACGCCGCCGATCAGCATCAGCAGCAGACGACGGCTGATGGAGCCGGCGCGGCGCACGCTGCCACTCAAGATTGTGTAGCGCCTTCGGGGCGGTCGATACCGTAGCCGATGCCGCGCACAGTGCGGATCAGGCTGTTGCCCAGCTTGCGCCGCAGGTGATGGATGTGGACTTCGATGGCGTTGCTTTCCAGGTCGCCATCCCAGCCATAGAGTGCTTCCACCAGGCGGGCACGGGACAGCACCTTGCCGCGCTGCTCCAGCAGCAGCCGCAGCAGCGCGTATTCGCGCGGTGCCAGGTCCACCGGTGCTCCGGCCAGGCTGACCTGGTGGGTGGCCGGGTCCAGCGCCAGCTCGCCATGCTGCAGCAGCGGCGCGGCGCGGCCGGTATGGCGACGGGTCAGAGCGCGGACGCGGGCGAGCAGTTCGTCGAGGTCGAAGGGTTTGGTCAGGTAATCATCGGCGCCGGCGTCCAGGCCGGCCACGCGATCGGCCACCTTGTCGCGGGCGGTGAGGATCAGCACCGGGGTCAGGTTGCCGCGGCGGCGCAGGCCGCGAAGTACTTCCAGGCCGTCCTTGCGCGGTAGGCCGAGGTCGAGCACCAGCAGGTCGAACTCGTCCGTCGCCAGGGCCTGCTCGGCGGCCACGCCGTCGTTCACCCAGTCCACGGTGTCGCCTTCCAGACCCAGCCCCGAACGGATGCCGTCACCCAGCAACTGGTCGTCTTCCGCCAACAGGATTCTCATCGTTGCCCCCTTATCGTGCAGCTCCGCCGCCATCCCGAGCAGGATAGCCGGCGCGGCGGCTTTGCGGCAGAGGGTGGCAGCGCTCGCTTAACGTGAAGTTAAGGGGCGAACCAGCAGGAGCGAGCTTGCTCGCGAAAATCCGTCGGCCGTGTCGGCGTCAGGCGGTTCGCGAGCAAGCTCGCTCCTGCGAAAAGCACGTGGTTCCTGGTGTGGATGGAACCTACGCTCTTGCGCGGGTCACGCGGTCGACCAGGTAAACCACGCCGCGATAGTCGATGCCGCCATGGGCGGACAGGCCGATCTCGCAGGTGCGGCTGGTGGAGACGCCTTCCTCGCAGTACTGCACCGCGTCCTTGAGCGTGCGCAGCGAGTGCGCGTTGAGCTCCGGCGTGGTGAATCCCTTGTCGCCGGCGAAGCCGCAGCAGTGGATGCCCTCGGGGATCACTACTTCGCGGGTGCAGCGCTTGACCAGGTCGATCAGCGCCTGGCTTTCGCCCAGGTGCTGGGTGCTGCAGGTGACGTGGACTGCCACCGGTTTGTCCTGCGGCTGGAAGTCCAGGCGCTCGACCAGGTGGGTGCGGATGAACCTCACCGGGTCGTAGATCTTCAGTCGGTCATCGGCCAGGTCCTGCACCAGGCGCAGGGTGCAGGGGCTGGTGTCGCAGTAGATCGGATCGAGGCCGCCACGGCTGGCGCGCAGCAGTTCAGCGAGCAGTTCGTCGCGCTTGGCGTCAGCCTGCTGCTTGTAGCCCTTGGAAGCGAACGGCTGACCGCAGCAGAGGTTGTCGGCGTTGTCCGGGAAGACCACCTGGTAGCCGGCCTTTTCCAGCAACTGGCGGGTCTTGTCGATCAGCGGCATCTGCTCTTCGTCCGCCGCCGCCGGGCCCATGGCGCGGGACACGCAGGCGGTCAGGTAGACCACGCGCGGGCGGTTGTCATCGAGCGTGCGCGGCGCTGCGGCGAGGCGTACTGGTTGCGGCATCGCTGGTGTCCACTGCGGCACGCGGCCCTTGCTGGCGCGGCTGATGGAGGCGCTCAGGCTGGCCAGGCGTGGTGCGCCCAGAACCATGCGCGCACCGTTGGCGGCGTGGAGCATGAATTTCGCGCCCTTCAGTGCGGTTGAGAAGTTGCGCGCCAGCCAGGTGGCGGTGCCGGCGTGCTGCGCTGCTTCGCCGCGCAGCTTTCTGATCAGCTCGCCGGTGTTGATATTCACCGGGCAGCGCTGGGCGCAGAGGCCGGTAGCGGCGCAGGTGTCGATACCCTGGTACTGGTAGTCGCGTTCCAGTTCGCTGGTGTCGACGCCGGCGCGGCGCTTGGCCTGGATGTCACGCCACAGGACGATGCGCTGGCGCGGGCTCAGGGTCAGCCCCTTGGACGGGCAGACCGGTTCGCAGAAGCCGCATTCGATGCACTTGTCGACGATCTCGTTGGCGGCCGGCAGCGGCTTGAGGTTCTTCAGGTGCAATTGCGGGTCGTCGGTCAGCACCACGCCAGGGTTGAGGATGCCGGTGGGGTCGAGCAGACGCTTCAACTGCCACATCAGCTGGTAGGCGTCATGGCCCCATTCCAGCTCGACGAAGGGCGCCATGTTGCGCCCGGTGCCGTGTTCAGCCTTGAGCGAGCCGCCGTACTCCACGGCGACCAGGTGCGCGACGTCGTCCATGAAGGCCGAATAGCGGGCGATCTGTTCGGGGGACTCGAAGCCCTGGGTGAAGACGAAGTGCAGGTTCCCCTCCAGCGCGTGGCCGAAGAGGATGGCTTCGTCGTAGCCGTGCTTGTCGAATAGGGCGATCAGGCGGTTCACGCCTTCGGCCAACTGTTCGACGGGGAAGGTGACGTCCTCGATGATCACCGTGGTGCCGGTCTCGCGCACCGCGCCGACGGCCGGGAAGGTGTCCTTGCGGATGCGCCAGAGCTGGTTGTAGACCGCCGGGTCTTCGCTGAAGTCGACCTGCTTCTCCACCGGGTAATCGGCGATGGAGGCGCTGATCTGCGTGAGCTGTTCGTGCAGCAGCGATTGGGTCGCCGCGCGGGACTCGATGAGCAGCGCGCAGGCGCCTTCGGAGAGGCTCTTCACCCACGCCGGCATGCCCTGCATGTTCTCCACCGAGCGCAGGCTGCGGCGGTCCAGCAGTTCCACGGCGGAGACCGGTTGCTGCTTGAGCACGGTCACGGCCTTGCAGCAGGTCTCCACATCGGGGAAGACGATCAGCGCGCTGGCCTTGTGCGGGTGGTCCGGCACGGTGTCGTAGGTCACTGCGCTGATGAAGCCCAGGGTGCCCTCGGAGCCGACCATCAGGTGGGTGAGGATATCCAGCGGCTCGTCGTAATCGACCAGTGCGTTCAGCGACAGCCCGGTGGTGTTCTTCAGGCGGTACTTGTGGCGGATTTTTGCGGCCAGCTCGGTGTTGGCGCGAGTCTGCCGGCCCAGTTCGGCGAGCTGGTCGAGCAATGCCCCATGGCTTTCGCGGAAAGCGGCCACGTTGTCGGGCAACTCGCTGTCCAGCAGCGTGCCGTCAGCCAGCAGCAGGCGCATGCCGGCCAGGGTGTGGTAGCTGTTCTGCGCGGTGCCGCAGCACATGCCGCTGGCGTTGTTGGCGACGATACCGCCGATCTTGCAGGCGTTGATCGAGGCCGGGTCCGGGCCGATCTTGCGGCCGAACGGAGCCAGCCAGGCGTTGGCCTGGGCGCCGATGACGCCGGGTTGCAGACGAATCTGGGCGCCGCCCTCGCGAATATCGCGGCCGTTCCAGTTGTCACCCAGTACCAGCAGCACCGAATCACTCACGGCCTGGCCGGAGAGGCTGGTGCCAGCGGCGCGGAAGGTCACCGCTACCTGATTGGCATGGGCGGCTTTGAGCAGGGTGGCAACTTCGTCTTCATTCTCGACGCGGATCACCAGCTTGGGGATCAACCGGTAAAAGCTGGCGTCGGTACCGAAGGCCAGGGTCGAGAGCGGGTCATCGAAGCGACGCTCGCGGGGGATCAGGTGTTCTACCGTGTCGAGGAAGGCGGCAGGGAGGCTCATGGCGGCTCCAGTCATCATCGGTGAGTGTGGGCCGCTGGACGGCCCATCGGTGTTCTTTTGGATTCGAACGCACCAAGGTGTGCGTTCACTTGTAGGAGCGAGCTTGCTCGCGAACCGGGTGGGCACGGGGCTGGCAGGTTCGCGAGCAAGCTCGCTCCTACAAAAGCAGAGCGTTTACTGCCCCAACTCGCGCACCAGCGAGTCGCGGGTGATCTCGCTGATGGACTTGGCGCCGGTGAGCACCATGGCCACGCGCATTTCCTTCTCGAACAGGTCCAGCAGGTTCTTCACGCCGGCTTCGCCGTGGGTCGCCAAGGCATAGAGGAAGGCGCGGCCGATGAGCACGGTGTCCGCGCCCAGGGCGATCATGCGCACCACGTCCAGACCGTTGCGGATGCCGGAGTCGGCGAGGATCTTCAGGTCACCCTTCACCGCATCGGCAATCGCCGGCAAGGCGCGGGCACTGGAGAGCACGCCATCGAGCTGGCGACCGCCGTGGTTGGAGACGACGATGCCGTCGGCGCCGAATTTCACTGCATCCCTGGCATCTTCCGGGTCGAGGATGCCCTTGATGATCATCGGGCCGTCCCAGAATTCGCGGATCCACTCCAGGTCCTTCCAGGAAATCGACGGGTCGAAGTTGGCGCCCAGCCAGCCGATGTAGTCGGCCAGGCCGGTGGGGTTGCCGCGGTACTTGGAGATGTTGCCCAGGTCGTGGGGCTTGCCCAGCAGGCCGACATCCAGCGCCCACTGCGGGTGGGTCATGGCTTGCCAGACGCGGCGCAGCGGCGCATTGGGGCCGCTCATGCCGGCGTGGGCATCGCGGTAGCGTGCGCCGGGCACCGGCATGTCGACGGTGAACACCAGCGTTTTCACGCCAGCAGCCTTGGCGCGCTCCAACGCGTTGCGCATGAAGCCGCGGTCCTTGAGCACATAGAGCTGGAACCACATCGGCCGGTCGATAGCCGGCGCCACTTCCTCGATGGGGCAGACCGACACCGTGGACATCGTGAACGGGATGCCTTTGGCCGCCGCCGCGCGGGCCGCCTGCACTTCGCCGCGCCGCGCGTACATGCCGGTCAGGCCGACCGGGGCGAGGGCGATGGGCATGCTCAGCGTCTCGTCGAACAGCTTCGTTTCCAGGCTCAGCTCGGACATGTTCTTCAGCACGCGCTGGCGCAGGGCGATGCCGGCCAGGTCGTCGACGTTGTTGCGCAGGGTGCGCTCGGCGTAGGCGCCGCCGTCGGCGTAGTGGAAGAGGAACGGTGGCAGCTTGCGCTGGGCGGCGGCGCGGTAGTCGGTAGAGGCAGAAATGATCATGGGCGTCCCATCGGTGAAGGTCTGTCGATAAAGGCGTCACGGTGACGGCAGGAACCCAGAACAAACTAGACGCTTTGCCGGGCTTGTTGCAGTTATCGCGTGGCGCCTGGGCCGGCCGCGCCGCTGTTCGCCATGCGAACGACGGCGCGGCGATGACTCCCTTAATGCACGAGCATGCCGGTGAAGATGTAGGCCTGCGCGAGGGTGATCAGACCCACGATGGCGGCGAACATCAGGCTGTGCTTGAGGGTGAAGCGGAACAGGTCGGATTCCTTGCCGACCATGCCGGTGGCGGCGCAGGCCACGGCGATGGACTGCGGCGAGATCATCTTGCCGGTCACGCCACCGCTGGTGTTGGCGGCGACCAGCAGGGTGTCGTTGACGCCGATCTGGTGTGCGGTGGTGGCCTGCAACGAACTGAACAGCGCGTTGGAGGAGGTATCCGAACCGGTGAGGAACACGCCCAGCCAGCCGAGGAACGGCGAGAAGAACGGGAACGCCGCGCCGGTGCCGGCCAGGACCAGTGCCATCGTGGTGGACATGCCCGAGTAGTTGGTGACGAAGGCGAAGGCCAGCACCATGCCGATGGAAAGGATCGGCCATTTCAGCTCGAGCAGGGTTTCCTTGAAGGTGGTCAGACCAGTTTTTGCGCTGATGCGCAGGACCACCATCGAGATCACGGCAGAGAGGAAGATCGCGGTGCCCGTGGCCGAGACCGGGTCCAGCTTGAACACGGCGGCGATTGGCGTCGGGTTGGCGACGATGGGTGCGGTCTTCACTACAAGCTGGTCGAGGTGCGGGATGGCGAAGTTGAACACCAGGCTGTACAGCGTGCCGCCCGGAGCGAAGAGCGCCTTGAACGGCTTCAGGGTCCAGATGGTGACCAGCACGGTCAGTACCAGGAAGGGCGACCAGGCCTTGAGGATTTCGCCGAAGCTGTAGGGCGTCGGTTCCGCGCCGCGCGGGCCGTTGCCGCCCATGACGGCAGCGCCGCCGGTGGTGGCAACCACTTCACGCTCGCTCGCCGGCTGCCACACCTTCAGGAACAGGGTCAGGGAGATCAGGCTGACCAGGGCGGAGGTGATGTCCGGCAGTTCCGGGCCGATGAAGTTGGAGGTGAAGTACTGGGTGATGGCGAAGCTGCCGCCGGCGACCAGCGCGGCAGGCCAGGTTTCCTTCACGCCCTTGAGGCCGTCCATCATGAACACCAGCCAGAACGGTACGAGGATCGACAGGAACGGCAGTTGGCGGCCGGTCATGGCGCCGATCTTGAAGGCATCGATCCCCGTGACCTGGCCGGCGACGATGATCGGGATGCCCAGGGCGCCGAAGGCCACCGGGGCGGTGTTGGCGATCAGGCACAGGCCGGCGGCGTACAGCGGGTTGAAGCCCAGGCCGACGAGCAGGGCGGCGGTGATCGCCACCGGCGCGCCAAAGCCCGCCGCACCTTCGAGGAAGGCGCCGAAGGAGAAGCCGATCAGCAGTACCTGCAGGCGCTGGTCGCCGGTGATCGACAGCACCGAACTGCGGATCACCTCGAACTGGCCGCTCTTGACCGTGAGTTTGTAGAGGAACACCGCCGCGACGATGATCCAGGCGATCGGCCACAGACCGTAGGCGAAGCCGTAGCCGGCGGCAGCGAGGGCCATGTCGGCGGGCATCCCGAAGGCGGCGATGGCGATGATGATCGAGAGGGCGAGGGTGATGCTGCCGGCGACGTGGCCCTTGAGGCGGAACACGGCGAGGGCGAGGAAGAAGAACACGATCGGAATGACGGCGACCAGCGCGGACAGGCCGAGGCTGCCAAGCGGGGTATAGATCTGCTGCCAGGTTTGCATCTGGATTGGCTCCCTAATTGTTTTTGGGTGGAGGGCCTTGTTGCCGGTCGGGCGAATCCGGGGCGCTTGTGGCGCTGGCAGTGGTCGACTGATCGCGGCTTTTTAGTTTTCGTGAACTTGTTGTCGTGCAATTCAACTTCCGGTAAATTGGTATGACCAATTTACAAGGCTGAGCGCTCAGGGTAAAAGCCCTGCTGGCGGCATGTCAATTTGCTGCTCTGCGACTTTTGTCGAGCGTGATCGCCAGGGTGCGGCGCCCTTGTTGCCGGCAACGGCACTGGTTAGGCTGCCGCGCGCTGCGCAGATCGCGGCCTGGGGCGCGGCCCGCAGCGAGAGAACGAGGGAGTCCAGCAGCATGGGTTTTGGTCAGGTCAAGCAGCGCCGTCTGTCGGACGACATCGTCGAGCGGCTGGAAGCAATGATCCTCGAGGGCACCCTCAAGGCGGGCGAACGGCTGCCCGCCGAGCGCGTGCTGGCTGAACAGTTCGGTGTCTCGCGGCCGTCACTGCGCGAGGCGATCCAGAAGCTCGGCGCCAAGGGCCTGCTGGTCAGCCGCCAGGGTGGCGGCAACTACGTCAGTGAAGGGCTGGGCTCGATGTTCAGCGATCCGCTGTTGCATCTGCTGGAGAGCAATCCCGAAGCGCAGCGCGACCTGCTGGAGTTTCGTCACACCCTCGAGGGCTCCTGTGCCTACTACGCGGCGCTGCGCGCAACCGAGGTGGACCACCAGCGCCTGAAACAGGCCTTCGACGCGTTGCAGGACTGTTACCTGCGCGTCGGAAAGGTCAGTCGGGCGGAAGAGGGTGCGGCGGATGCGGCCTTCCACCTAGCCATCGCCGAAGCCAGCCACAACGCCGTGCTGCTGCACACCATTCGCGGGCTGTTCGACCTGCTCAAACGCAACGTGGTGACCAATATCGGCGGGATGTACGCGCAGCGTGACGAGACCCGCGAGCAACTCATGCGCCAGCACCGCGAATTGTACGAGGCGATTATCGGCGGCCACGCAGAAGCGGCGCGGGAAATTTCCCAGCGCCATATCGACTACGTACAGGAAGTGCTGGCCGAGGTGCAGGCGAAGGAATTGCGCCTGCAGCGGGCACAGCGACGCCAGGGCGCCTGAGAGCGGTTGCAGGCCTCAGGCGACGAGCTGCAGGCAGTTGCTCGCAGCCAGAAGCCTGCCGCTTGCAGCTGCTTTAGTCGTCCTTGCCGTGACGAATGGCGCGCTGGATTTCCCGGTCGGAGTCACGCTCCTTCTCGGTGCCGCGCTTGTCGTACTCTTTCTTGCCCTTGGCCAGTGCGATCTCGCACTTGATCAGGTGCTTCTTCCAGTACATCGACAGTGCGACACAGGCGTAGCCCTTCTGCTGCACGGCGCCGAACAGCTTGCCCAGCTCGCGCTTGTGCAGCAGCAGCTTGCGCGTGCGCACCGGGTCGGCGATGACGTGGGTGCTGGCAGTGGTCAGCGGCGTGATGTGGCTGCCCAGCAGCCAGGCCTCGCCATCCTTGAGCAGCACGTAGCTGTCAACCAGCTGCGCCTTGCCGGCGCGCAGGCTTTTCACTTCCCAGCCGGCCAGGGCGACGCCCGCCTCGAAGCGCTGCTCGATGAAGTAGTCGTGCAGAGCCTTCTTGTTCTGCGCGATGGTCCCCGAAGGGTGTTTCTTCTGTTTAGCCATAGGCCGCGCATTATAGGGAGTCGCTCGCCGCGCCGCTATCGGGACAGCATGTGACGGCATGCAAGCTTGAGGGTGCGTGACTAATCTCGGAGAATGCGCGCTGTTTTTTTGATCAGCGGGCGTATCGATCGCCCCACAACCAAGCGAGACGTCTATGAGCACGCATATCCAGCGTTCGGCGCTGCTGCCCTACCCGGCGAAGGCGCTGTACGACCTGGTCAACGATGTGGCGCGCTACCCGGAGTTCCTGCCCTGGTGTTCCGCCTCCACCGTGCTGGAGGAAAGCGATACTGCCATGCGCGCCGAGCTGACCGTGGCCAAGGGCAGCATCACCCAGCGCTTCACTACCCGTAACGTGCTGGTGCCGGGGCAGAGCATCGAGATGAATCTCGAGGAGGGGCCCTTCACCCAGCTTCATGGTGTGTGGACCTTCAAGGCTCTGGGCGACAAGGCCTGCAAGATTTCCCTCGATCTGACCTTCGACTATGCCGGCGCGCTGGTGAAGGCCACGCTCGGCCCGCTGTTCACCCAGGCGGCGAACACCATGGTCGATGCCTTCTGCCAGCGCGCCAAGCAGTTGCATGGCTGAGTCCGCGAACATCGCCATCGAGGTTGTCTACGCGTTGCCGGAGAAGCAGGCGCTGCTGCGCCTCAGCGTTCCGCGCGGCACGCGGATGCGCGAGGCAGTGTTGCTGTCGGGCATCGTTGCGCAATTTCCCGGCCTGGATGTGCAGGGCTGCCCGCTGGGTATCTTCGGCAAGGTGGTCGCCACGCCCGAGGAGCGTGTGCTGGAGGAGGGCGAACGGGTGGAAATCTACCGTCCGCTGATCGTCGACCCCAAGGAAGTGCGCAAGCAGCGGGCCGCACGGGCCAAGGCGGCGCGCGGCTGACTCCTGTGCGATGCTGATCGCCGTGCGATGAAATCGCAGGCAACAAAAAGCCCGGCACTGGCCGGGCTTTTTCGTTGGAGCGAATCCCTTACTGCGGATTCTTGTCCAGCGGTTCCGGAGTTGGAATCGGCACGGTTTCCACCTGGTCGACTTCCTTCTGGATCTGCTCTTCCACGGAGCCGGGCTTGGCCGGTTCTTCCTTGGGCTGTTCGGGCTGCTGCTGGGTCGGCTGCGACGGCGTGGTGGCCGGGCTGCCTTCCTTGCCGAGGATCGACTCGTCGCGGCTGACGCCGGGCATGAAGTCGCCGTTCAGGCCGACCAGTTGGTCGTTCTGGCCAAAGTACAGGCTCATGCGCTCCTGCTGGCGCTGACCACCGCCGGGCTGGATGCTGTAGAGGTAGTCCCAGCGATTGGGGTGGAACGTGTCCACGATCAGGGGGTTGCCCATGATAAACCGCACTTGGCGCCGGGTCATTCCGGGCTTCAACTGGTCTATCATGTCCTGCGTTACAACGTTGCCCTGCTGGATGTCGATCTTGTAGACCCCCGGGAACGAGCAACCGGCGAGTGCGGCGAGTCCCAGCCCGAAAGCGAGACTGGTCAGCATGAGCTTGGCGTTTTGCATCAAGGGGTGACTTCCACTATCTTGGCTGAGCGACGAAATCCCGATCATACCTGTATTGAGAGATGCTGCGAAGCATTCCGCGCCGAGAAAGCACACATGGTTGAAAATAGCGAACTGCGCAAAGCCGGACTGAAGGTCACACTGCCGCGCGTCAAGATCCTCCAGATGCTCGATTCCGCCGAGCAGCGCCATATGAGCGCAGAGGATGTTTACAAAGCGCTGATGGAGGCGGGTGAGGACGTCGGTCTGGCCACTGTCTATCGTGTCCTGACCCAGTTCGAAGCCGCCGGCCTGGTGGTGCGCCACAACTTCGACGGCGGCCATGCCGTCTTCGAACTGGCCGACAGCGGTCACCACGACCACATGGTCTGCGTCGATACCGGCGAAGTCATCGAGTTCATGGACTCGGAAATCGAGAAACGCCAGAAGGAGATCGTCAAGGAGCGCGGCTTCGAGCTCGTCGATCACAATCTGGTGCTCTACGTGCGCAAGAAGAAGTAAGCGCACGCGGATGCAGAAACGGCGACCCTTGGGTCGCCGTTTTCGTTTGTGCAGTTCTTTTGTAGGAGCGAGCTTGCTCGCGAACCGCACGGCGCTGAATAGGCCGGGAAACCCGTTCGCAAGCGAGCTCGCTCCTACAAAGAGGCCCAAGGTGATTGGGAATGATCAGCCTTGTACGGCGGAGTCCACCATCTTGCGTGCGTGGGCCAGGGATTCCTTGGTCAGGTCGACGCCGCCGAGCATGCGGGCGATTTCCTCGATGCGTTCGGCCTTCTTGAGATTGGCCACGGCGGTGCGGGTTTCGCTGGTGTCGCGGTCCTTGTGCACGAACAGGTGCTGGTGGCCCTGGGCAGCGACCTGCGGCAGGTGGGTAACGGTCAGTACCTGGCCGCGATCGCCAAGGCGACGCAGCAGCTGGCCGACCACTTCGGCGGTGGGGCCGCCGATACCGACGTCCACTTCGTCGAAGACCAGGGTGGGGGTGCGCGAGGTTTGTGCCGTGATCACCTGGATCGCCAGGCTGATGCGCGACAATTCGCCACCCGAGGCGACCTTGGCCAGGCCCTTCATCGGCTGCCCGGGGTTGGCGCTGACCAGGAACTCCAGTTGCTCCAGGCCGCTGACCTGCGGTTCTTCCGAGCTGGTTTGGCGCAGTTCGATGGCGAAGCGCCCGCCGGGCATGCCCAGGCGCTGCATTTCCACTTCCACGGCCTTGGCCAGATTCGGTGCCGCGTCCTGGCGGATATGGCTGAGCTCGTCGGCTTTCTCCTGGTAGTGGCGGGCATAGGCGGCCAGTTCGTCGCCCAGGCGCTCCACGGCTTCGTCGTCGGCGTTCAGCGCTTCCAGTTCGTCCAGCAGGCGCTGTTGCAGGTCCTGCAGCTCGTGTGGCTGTACGCGGTGCTTGCGGGCGAGGCTATAGATGGCGTCCATGCGCTCTTCCAGCTGTTGCAGGCGCATGGGGTCGGCATCGAAGTGATCGACGAAGCGGTTCAGCTCGCCGATGGCTTCTTCCACCTGGATCTGCGCGCTGGACAGCAGGTTCACCGCTTCGCCCAGGGCGGCCGGTTGGCTCTGGAAGGCGGTGAGCCGATTGAGGCTGGAGGTCAGCGCTGACAACACATTGCCGGCATCGTTTTCACTGCACAGCTCGACTACCTGGCGGCAGGCTGCGATCAGGCTGCCGGCGTTGCTCTGGGTCTTGTGTTCGGCTTCCAGTGACTCCAGCTCGTTGTCGCCCAGGCCGAGGTTTTCCAGTTCTTCCAGCTGATAGCTGAGCAACTGGTGGCGGGCACGCTGCTCGTCACCGTTGCGCGACAGGCGGTCGAGCTCCTGGCGGGTCTGCTTCCAGCGCTGCGCGGCGAGGTGTACCTGGCGCGCCAGATCCTGGCTGCCGGCGTATTCGTCGAGCAGGCGGCGATGGGTGTCGGCCTTGAGCAGCGACTGGTGCTCGTGCTGGCTGTGGATGTCGATCAGCAGTTCGCCCAGATGCTTGAGGTCGCCCAGCGGGCAGGGCGTACCGTTGATGTAGGCGCGCGAGCGGCCTTCGGCGGTAATCACCCGGCGCAGGATGCACGGGCCGTCCTGTTCCAGGTCGCGCTCGGCGAGCCAGTCGCGGGCCTCGGCAATCGCGCTGACATCGAAGCTGGCGAGAATGTCCGCCTTGTCGGAGCCAGGGCGTACCGCGCCGCTGTCCGCCCGGTCGCCCAGGGCGAGGCCAAGGGCGTCGAGCATGATCGACTTGCCGGCGCCCGTCTCGCCGGTGATCACGGTCATGCCGGCGGCGAGCTCGAGATCGAGGTGCTCGACGATGGCGTAGTTGTGAACGGAAAGATGAACCAGCATGGGCGGTGGCTCCGTAGATAGGTCTGGTTATTTATACAGTATTTTTTGTCGCTGGCAATTCCCTCCGCGTCGCCGATATGCCGGCCCCTGAAGTGCCGGCCCTTGAAGTCGGAGAAAGGCGCCCCATATACACGGCAGAGCCGCGGACCATTGGGTTCGCCTTGTTTTCAAAGGCTTATTTTCTTTTTTTAGGAGAGTGGCATGTCTGACGAACAACAGACTCAGGATTCCCAGTTCAACGAGCAGCCGGACGCCGGCGCTACCGGGGATCTGAACGCCCGCGTGCTGGAACTGGAAGAACAGGTCGCCGCGGCGAAGGATCAGAGCCTGCGCGCCGTTGCCGAGCTGCAGAACGTCCGCCGTCGTGCCGAGCAGGACGTGGAGAAGGCGCACAAGTTCGCCCTGGAGAAATTCGCCGGTGACCTGCTGCCGGTCGTCGATACCCTCGAGCGTGCGCTGGAGATGTCGAATCCGGAAGACGAGGCGATCAAGCCGATGCGCGAAGGCATCGAGCTGACGCTGAAGATGTTCCACGACACGCTGGTGCGCTACAACCTCGAGCCAGTCGACCCGCACGGCGAGCCGTTCAACCCGGAACATCACCAGGCCATGGCCATGGAAGAGAGCATCCGTCTCGAGCCGGGCAGCGTGGTCAAGGTGTTCCAGAAGGGTTACCTGCTCAATGGTCGCCTGCTGCGCCCGGCAATGGTCGTGGTCAGCAAGGCACCGGAACAAACTCCGCCTTCGATCGACGAGAAGGCTTGAAATCCACCACCCGGTCCCCATCTGGGTAATCAACCGAGCCAAAGACCCGCAACAGGGTCAGCGCGGAATCTAATTTCTGGAGAGTGAAATATGGGCAAAATCATTGGTATCGACCTGGGGACCACCAACTCCTGTGTGTCCATCCTGGAGAACGGTAACGTCAAGGTCATCGAGAACGCCGAAGGCGCTCGTACCACCCCGTCGATCATCGGCTACGCCAACGACGGCGAAATCCTGGTAGGTCAGCCGGCCAAGCGCCAGGCTGTGACCAACCCGACCAACACCCTGTACGCGGTCAAGCGCCTGATCGGCCGTCGCTTCGAAGAAGAAGTCGTACAGAAAGACATCAAGATGGTCCCGTACAAGATCGTCAAGGCTGACAACGGCGACGCGTGGGTCGAGGCCAAGGGCCAGAAGATGGCTCCGCCGCAGGTCTCCGCCGAAGTCCTGAAGAAGATGAAGAAGACCGCCGAGGACTACCTGGGCGAGCCGGTCACCGAAGCGGTCATCACCGTTCCGGCCTACTTCAACGACAGCCAGCGTCAGGCCACCAAGGACGCCGGTCGTATCGCCGGTCTGGACGTCAAGCGCATCATCAACGAACCGACCGCGGCTGCGCTGGCCTATGGCCTGGACAAGGCCAAGGGCGACCACACCATCATCGTCTACGACCTGGGTGGCGGTACCTTCGACGTTTCCGTGATCGAGATCGCGGAAGTCGACGGCGAGCACCAGTTCGAAGTACTGGCCACCAACGGTGACACCTTCCTCGGTGGTGAAGACTTCGACCTGCGCCTGATCGACTACCTCGTCGAGGAGTTCAAGAAAGAATCCGGCATGGACCTCAAGGGCGACCCGCTGGCCATGCAGCGCCTGAAGGAAGCTGCCGAGAAGGCCAAGATCGAGCTGTCCTCGACCCAGCAGACCGACGTCAACCTGCCGTACGTCACCGCTGATGCCTCCGGCCCGAAACACCTGAACGTCAAGGTTTCCCGCGCCAAGCTGGAATCCCTGGTGGAAGACCTGGTCACCCGCACCATCGAGCCGTGCCGCGTTGCGCTGAAAGACGCAGGCCTGGACGTCTCGAAGATCGACGAAGTGATCCTGGTCGGCGGCCAGACCCGCATGCCGCTGGTGCAGAAGACCGTTGCCGAGTTCTTCGGCAAGGAAGCGCGCAAGGACGTCAACCCGGACGAAGCCGTTGCCATGGGTGCTGCCATCCAGGGCGCGGTACTGGCCGGCGACGTGAAGGACGTGCTGCTGCTCGACGTCACCCCGCTGACCCTGGGTATCGAAACCCTCGGTGGCGTGATGACCGCGCTGATCGACAAGAACACCACCATCCCGACCAAGAAGTCGCAGGTGTTCTCCACTGCCGATGACAACCAGGGCGCCGTGACCATCCATGTGCTGCAGGGCGAGCGCAAGCAGGCCGGGCAGAACAAGTCGCTGGGCAAGTTCGACCTGGCCGACATCCCGCCGGCTCCGCGCGGCGTGCCGCAGATCGAAGTGACCTTCGACATCGACGCCAACGGCATCCTGCACGTCGGCGCCAAAGACAAGGCCACCGGCAAGCAGCAGTCCATCGTGATCAAGGCCTCCTCCGGTCTGTCCGAGGACGAGATCCAGCAGATGGTCCGCGACGCCGAGGCGAATGCCGAGGAAGACCGCAAGTTCGAGGAGCTGGCCGCTGCCCGCAACCAGGGTGATGCGCTGGTCCACGCCACTCGCAAGATGGTCACCGAGGCTGGCGACAAGGCCACCGCCGAGGAGAAAGCCGCCATCGAGAAAGCCCTCGGCGAGCTGGAAGTTGCCGTGAAAGGCGACGACAAGGCCGAGATCGAGGCGAAGATGAATGCGCTGTCCCAGGCATCCACTCCGCTGGCGCAGAAGATGTACGCCGAACAGCCGCAGCCGGGTGCTGCCGCTCAGGGCGAGGCCGCTGACGACAAGGCTGGCGACGATGTCGTCGACGCCGAGTTCGAAGAGGTCAAGGAGAACAAGTAAGCCGCGTGCTTGCTTCCGCTCCGGCGCACCGACCAGCGTGTCGGTGCGCATGAAACGTCACGCGGGGGCTTGCTCCCGCGTTGGCGTGTCTGGGGGAGAGGTTTTCAAGGTGCAAAGAATTTATGGCCAAACGTGATTTTTACGAGGTACTGGGTGTCGAGCGTGGCGCCAGCGAAGCGGACCTGAAGAAGGCCTATCGCCGGCTCGCCATGAAGTTCCACCCGGACCGCAATCCCGGCGACAAGGAGGCCGAGGATAAATTCAAGGAGGCCAACGAGGCGTACGAAGTCCTGTCCGACGCCAGCAAGCGTGCGGCCTACGATCAGTACGGCCACGCCGGTGTCGACCCGCAGATGGGTGGCGGCGGAGCTGGCTTCGGTGGCGCGAGTTTCTCGGACATCTTCGGCGATGTCTTCAGCGACTTCTTCGGTGGCGGTGGTGGACGCGGCGGCTCCCGTGGCGGTCCGGCCCGTGGCGCCGATCTGCGCTACACCCTCGATCTGGACCTGGAAGATGCCGTTCGCGGCACCACCGTGACCATCCGCGTTCCGACCCTGGTTGGCTGCAAGACCTGCAGCGGCAGCGGCGCCAAGCCTGGTACCACGCCGGTCACCTGTACCACTTGCGGTGGTATCGGCCAGGTGCGCATGCAGCAGGGCTTCTTCTCGGTGCAGCAGACCTGCCCGCGTTGCCATGGCAGCGGCAAGATGATCACCGACCCTTGTGGCTCCTGCCATGGTCAGGGCCGTGTGGAAGAGCACAAGACCCTGTCGGTGAAAGTCCCGGCTGGCGTCGACACCGGTGACCGCATCCGCCTGACCGGCGAAGGCGAAGCCGGTGCTCATGGTGGCCCGGCGGGCGACCTGTACGTGGTGGTGAACGTGCGCGAGCACGACATCTTCCAGCGCGATGGCAAGCACCTGTACTGCGAAGTGCCGATCAGCTTTGCTGATGCTGCGCTGGGCGGCGAGCTGGAAGTGCCGACGCTCGATGGTCGCGTGAAGCTGAAGATCCCTGAAGGTACCCAGACCGGCAAGCTGTTCCGTCTGCGCGGCAAGGGCGTTGCCCCGGTGCGTGGCGGCGGTGCTGGCGACCTGATGTGCCGTGTCGTGGTGGAGACTCCGGTGCAGTTGGACAAGCGCCAGCGCGAGCTGCTCGAGGAGTTCCGCAATACATTGCAGGGCAACTCTTCCAACTCGCCCAAGGCCAGTGGCTGGTTCGAGGGCATGAAGCGCTTCTTCGACGACCTTTAACTTCTGCGGCAGGCGGTGGGTGGCAGGCTTCAGGAGTCTGTCGCCTGCAGCCTGCGGCTTGCAGCCTGGAGCTGTTTTTATGCGACGTATAGCTGTAATGGGTGCCGCCGGGCGCATGGGCAAGACCCTCATCGAGGCCGTGCAGCAGACTGGTGGCAGCGCTGGCCTGACTGCAGCGGTGGACCGCCCGGACAGCACCCTGGTGGGTGCTGACGCGGGCGAGCTGGCCGGCCTGGGCCGTATCGGCGTGCCGCTGTCGGGCGATCTCGCCAAGGTGGTCGACGAGTTCGATGTGCTGATCGACTTCACCCACCCGACCGTGACCCTGAAGAACCTGGAAGTCTGCCGCAAGGCCGGCAAGGCCATGGTTATCGGTACCACTGGCTTCTCCGCGGCGGAGAAGGAACTGCTGAACGAAGCGGCGAAAGACATCCCGATAGTCTTCGCGGCCAACTACAGCGTCGGCGTGAACCTCTGCCTGAAGCTGCTCGACACCGCCGCCCGCGTTCTGGGTGACGATGTGGATATCGAGATTCTCGAAGCGCATCACCGCCACAAGGTCGATGCGCCGTCCGGCACCGCGCTGCGCATGGGCGAAGTCGTTGCCAATGCACTGGGGCGTGATCTGGAGAAGGTCGCTGTCTATGGTCGCGAAGGCCAGACCGGTGCTCGTCCGCGCGAGACCATCGGCTTTGCTACCGTGCGTGCCGGCGACGTGGTGGGCGACCACACCGTGCTGTTCGCCGCCGACGGCGAACGCGTGGAAATCACCCACAAGGCCTCGAGCCGCATGACCTTTGCCCGTGGCGCCGTGCGTGCCGCGCAATGGCTGGAAGGGCAGGCCAACGGCCTGTACGACATGCAGGACGTACTCGGCCTTCGCTGAGCGGCATGGCCGTACGTCGTGCAAAAGGTGGACCATGATGTCGCATTTCTGTAAACTACAGCTTTAGTGTGTCCACTAAAAGCAGCGCAGCATGAATCACATAAAAAGCGGGATGACTTCTTCTGATGTCATCCCGCTTTTTTACAATCTGCGCACGCCCAGCCAGGCTTGAACTACGGGAGGTCTTCTTGACTAAGCCAGCCATACTTGCACTTGCCGACGGCAGCGTTTTTCGCGGTGAAGCCATCGGCGCCGACGGTCAGACCGTCGGAGAGGTGGTGTTCAACACCGCCATGACCGGCTACCAGGAAATCCTTACCGATCCTTCCTACGCCCAACAGATCGTCACCCTGACCTACCCGCACATCGGCAACACCGGCACTACCCCGGAAGACGCCGAGTCGAACAAGGTCTGGGCTGCCGGCCTGATCATTCGCGACCTGCCGCTGCTCTCCAGCAGCTGGCGCGACAAGCAGTCCCTGCCGGACTACCTGAAAGAGAACGGCACCGTCGCCATCGCCGGTATCGATACCCGTCGCCTGACTCGCATCCTGCGCGAAAAGGGTTCGCAGAACGGCTGCATCCTGGCTGGCGACGACGCCACCGAGGAAAAAGCCCTCGAACTGGCGCGCGGCTTCCCGGGCCTGAAGGGCATGGACCTGGCGAAAGTCGTGTCCTCCACCGAGAAGTACGAGTGGCGCTCCAGCGTGTGGAACCTGGACACCGACAGCCACCCGGAAATCGCCGCCGCCGACCTGCCGTACCACGTGGTCGCCTATGACTTCGGTGTGAAGCTGAACATCCTGCGCATGCTGGTCGCCCGTGGCTGCCGCCTGACCGTGGTGCCGGCGCAGACCCCGGCCAGCGAAGTGCTGGCTCTGAATCCGGACGGCATCTTCCTCTCCAACGGCCCTGGCGACCCCGAGCCTTGCGACTACGCCATCCAGGCGATCCGCGAGTTCCTCGACACCGAGACGCCGATCTTCGGCATCTGCCTGGGTCACCAGCTGCTGGCTCTGGCTTCCGGCGCCAAGACTGTGAAAATGGGCCATGGCCACCATGGCGCCAACCACCCGGTGCAGGACCTGGATTCGGGCGTGGTGATGATCACTAGCCAGAACCACGGTTTCGCCGTGGATGAAGCGAGCATGCCGGCCAACCTGCGTGCCACCCACAAATCGCTGTTCGATGGCACCCTGCAGGGCGTCGAGCGCACCGACAAGGTGGCCTTCAGCTTCCAGGGTCACCCGGAAGCCAGCCCCGGCCCGCACGATGTGGCTCCGCTGTTCGACCGCTTCATCGCGGCGATGGCCGAGCGCCGCTGAGTCCCGGCTGTTTTCGAGAGAGACGGAAGAGGGAAAGAAGATGATGCCGACCCTGGGAATCACCGACCTCTGGACCTACGTCCTGGGTACGTTGTTCATCGTCCTGCTGCCGGGGCCGAACTCGCTGTTCGTCCTCGCCACCGCCGCCCAGCGCGGCGTGGCCTCGGGCTACCGGGCGGCGAGCGCGGTGTTCCTCGGCGATGCGATCCTGATGTTCCTGTCGGCACTGGGTATCGCCTCGGTCCTCAAGGCCGAGCCGATGCTGTTCCTGGGCCTGAAGTACGTCGGCGCCGCCTACCTGTTCTATCTGGGCATCGGCATGCTCCGTGGTGGCTGGCAGAAGCTGCGCCACCCACTGGAAGCGGCCGCCGCGCCGGCCAGGGAAGTGGACGTCAACCAGCCGTTCCGCAAGGCACTGCTGCTGAGCCTGTCCAACCCCAAGGCGATCCTCTTCTTCATCTCCTTCTTCATCCAGTTCGTCGACCCGGGTTACGCCTATCCCGGCCTGTCGTTCCTGGTGCTGGGTACGATCCTCGAGATCATCAGCGCCCTGTACCTCAGCTTCCTGATTTTCTCCGGTGTGCGTCTGGCGGCCTGGTTCCGTCGGCGGCAACGGCTGGCTGCCGGCGCCTCGAGTGGCGTCGGCGCCCTGTTCGTCGGCTTTGGCGTGAAGCTGGCCAGCGCAACCCTTTCCTGAATATTGCAACGAGAGTCCCATGCCCAAGCGTACAGACATCAAGAGCATCCTGATCCTCGGCGCCGGCCCGATCGTCATCGGCCAGGCCTGTGAGTTCGACTACTCCGGCGCGCAGGCCTGCAAGGCCCTGAAGGAAGAAGGCTTCCGTGTCATCCTGGTGAACTCCAACCCGGCCACCATCATGACCGACCCGGCCATGGCCGACGCCACCTACATCGAGCCGATCAAGTGGCAGACCGTCGCCAAGATCATCGAGAAGGAGCGCCCTGACGCGCTGCTGCCGACCATGGGCGGCCAGACCGCTCTGAACTGCGCCCTGGATCTGGAGCGCCACGGCGTTCTGGAACAGTTCGGCGTGGAAATGATCGGCGCCAATGCCGACACCATCGACAAGGCCGAAGACCGTTCGCGCTTCGACAAGGCTATGCGTGACATCGGCCTGGCCTGCCCGCGCTCGGGCATCGCCCACACCATGGAAGAAGCCTACGGCGTGCTGGAGAAGGTCAACTTCCCGTGCATCATCCGTCCGTCCTTCACCATGGGCGGCACCGGCGGCGGCATCGCCTACAACCGCGAAGAATTCGAGGAAATCTGCACCCGTGGTCTGGACCTGTCGCCGACCAACGAACTGCTGATCGACGAATCGCTGATCGGCTGGAAGGAATACGAGATGGAGGTTGTCCGCGACAAGAAGGACAACTGCATCATCGTCTGCGCCATCGAGAACTTCGACCCGATGGGCGTGCACACTGGTGACTCGATCACCGTCGCGCCGGCACAGACCCTGACCGACAAGGAATACCAGATCATGCGCAACGCCTCGCTGGCGGTGCTGCGTGAGATCGGCGTGGAAACCGGCGGCTCCAACGTGCAGTTCGGCATCTGCCCGAACACTGGCCGCATGGTCGTGATCGAGATGAACCCGCGCGTATCGCGTTCCTCGGCGCTGGCTTCCAAGGCCACCGGCTTCCCGATCGCCAAGATTGCCGCCAAGCTGGCCGTCGGCTACACCCTCGACGAGCTGCAGAACGACATCACCGGTGGCCGCACCCCGGCGTCCTTCGAGCCGGCGATCGACTACGTCGTTACCAAGATCCCGCGTTTCGCCTTCGAGAAATTCCCGAAAGCCGACGCCCGCCTGACCACCCAGATGAAATCCGTGGGTGAAGTCATGGCCATCGGCCGTACCTTCCAGGAGTCCGTGCAGAAAGCCCTGCGCGGCCTGGAAGTCGGCGCCACCGGTTTCGATCCCAAGCTCGACCTGAGCAACCCGGAAGCCGAGAGCATCCTCAAGCGCGAGCTGACCGTGCCCAATGCCGACCGCATCTGGTACGTCGCCGACGCCTTCCGCGCCGGCAAGAGCATCGCCGAAGTCTTCGACCTGACCCGCATCGACGAGTGGTTCCTGGTGCAGATCGAAGACCTGATCAAGGACGAAGAGCGCGTGAAGACCCTGGGTCTGTCCGCCATCGACCGCGACCTGATGCTCAAGCTCAAGCGCAAGGGCTTCTCCGATGCGCGCCTGGCCACCCTGCTGGGCGTGACCGAGAAGAACCTGCGCAACCACCGCCACAAGCTCAAGGTGCTGCCGGTGTATAAGCGCGTGGACACCTGCGCCGCTGAATTCGCCACCGATACTGCCTACATGTACTCGACCTACGAGGAAGAGTGCGAAGCCAATCCGTCGACTCGCGACAAGATCATGATCCTGGGCGGCGGTCCGAACCGTATCGGCCAGGGCATCGAGTTCGACTACTGCTGCGTACACGCCGCGCTGGCGATGCGTGAAGACGGTTACGAGACCATCATGGTCAACTGCAACCCGGAGACCGTCTCCACCGACTACGACACTTCCGACCGCCTGTACTTCGAGCCGGTGACCTTGGAAGACGTGCTGGAAATCGTCCGCGTCGAGCAGCCCAAGGGTGTCATCGTGCAGTACGGCGGCCAGACCCCGCTGAAGCTCTGCCGCGCTCTGGAAGAAGCCGGTGTACCGATCATCGGCACCAGCCCGGATGCCATCGACCGCGCCGAAGACCGCGAGCGCTTCCAGCAGATGGTCCAGCGCCTGAACCTGCGCCAGCCGGCCAACGCCACCGCGCGCAGCGAAGACCAGGCCCTGGAGCTGTCGAAGAACATCGGCTACCCGATGGTTGTGCGCCCGTCCTACGTGCTGGGCGGCCGTGCAATGGAAATCGTCTACCAGGAAGAAGAGCTCAAGCGCTACATGCGCGAAGCCGTGAAAGTCTCCAACGACAGCCCGGTGCTGCTGGACCGCTTCCTGAACTGCGCCATCGAAGTCGACATCGACGCGGTGTGCGACGGCGAGACCGTGGTGATCGGCGCGATCATGCAGCACATCGAACAGGCTGGCGTGCACTCCGGTGACTCCGCCTGCTCGCTGCCGCCGTACTCGCTGCCGCAGCACATCCAGGACGAGATCCGCGAGCAGGTCAAGAAGATGGCCCTGGAACTCGGCGTGGTCGGCCTGATGAACGTGCAGATGGCCGTTCAGGGCGAAGACATCTACGTGATCGAGGTGAACCCGCGCGCGTCCCGTACCGTGCCGTTCGTCTCCAAGTGCATCGGCGAGTCGCTAGCGAAAGTTGCGGCCCGCGTCATGGCTGGCAAGTCCCTGGCCGAAGTCGGCTTCACCCAGGAGGTGATCCCGCCGTACTATAGCGTCAAGGAAGCGGTGTTCCCGTTCGCCAAGTTCCCCGGCGTCGACCCGATCCTCGGCCCAGAGATGAAGTCCACTGGCGAGGTGATGGGTGTCGGCGACAGCTTCGGTGAGGCATTCGCCAAGGCCCAGCTGGGCGCCAGCGAAATCCTGCCGAACGCCGGTTGCGCCTTCATCAGCGTCCGCGAGGACGACAAGCCGCAAGCCGTCCAGGTCGCCCGCGATCTGGTCGCGCTGGGCTTCGAGGTGGTTGCCACTGCTGGCACCGCCAAGGTGATCGAGGCCGCCGGCCTGCCGGTACGTCGTGTGAACAAGGTGACCGAGGGCCGTCCTCACGTGGTCGACATGATCAAGAATGACGAAGTCACCCTGATCATCAACACCACCGAAGGTCGCCAGTCCATCGCCGACTCTTACTCCATCCGTCGTAACGCCCTGCAGCACAAGATCTACTGCACCACCACCATTGCGGCGGGTCAGGCGATCTGTGAGGCGCTCAAGTTCGGTCCCGAGAAGACCGTTCGCCGTCTGCAGGATCTCCATGCAGGAATCAACGCATGAGCAAATTTCCAATGACCGTCCAGGGCGCTCGCGCCCTGGAAGAAGAACTGAAGTACCTGAAGACCGTTCTGCGTCCGCAGATCACCCAGGCTATCGCCGAAGCGCGTGAGTTGGGCGACCTCAAGGAAAACGCCGAGTACCATGCGGCCCGTGAGCAGCAGGGCATGTCCGAGGCTCGCATCCGCGACATCGAAGCCAAGCTGTCCAATGCGCAGATCATCGACGTGACCACCATTCCGCACAGCGGCAAGGTGATCTTCGGTACCACCGTGGACATTGCCAACGTCGAGACCGACGAGACCGTGACCTACCAGATCGTCGGTGACGACGAGGCGGACATCAAGAACAGCAAGATTTCGGTCAACTCGCCGATCGCCCGTGCGCTGATCGGCAAGACCGAAGGCGATGCCGTTCTGGTGAAGACTCCAGGTGGCGATGTCGAGTACGAGATCGTTGAAGTCCGCCACGCCTGATCGGCATTCCCTGAACGCAGGCACCATCAGTTGGCTGCTGGCCCAGACATTCTGGGTCGGCGGCCTCTGGCTGCTGCAGTTCGTGGTATTGCCTGCACTGGGCAAGATCGGCCTGGCACCGCTGCTGGTGGAAACGGTCGCCGACGTGCTGAGGCCGCTATTGCTGGCGTTTGCTGGTTTCTGCGTGCTGCTGCAGGCTCTGGTGCTTTGGCAGGCGCGCGGATTCACTGCCTTGATCCGTGAAACGCGGGGGCAGTTGCTGCTCACCGTGCTGGTGATGGCGGCGGTTTATGTCGTAGTGCAGCAGATAGCGCCGGGCGCTCAGCGCTGGCTGTTGTTCAATTATCTGGTGGTGGCGCTGTGCGGTCTGCTGTTGGTGTTGCAGCCTGCGCCTGGGCGGGACGAGCGGGCCTGACGCGGCGGAGCCTTGCCGGCTCCGCTTTGCCGGTCTTGACTGTCAGAGGCCGCTGAAGCGGCTGATGTTCGACAGGTTCTTGTTCGGCTTCGGATTGCGGCGATAGATCAGTGCCATCTTGCCGATGGTCTGAACCAGCTCGCAGCTGCCGTTCTGGCAAAGTTCGTCGATCAGCGCGCGACGGTCGTCGCGTTCGGTGATGCGGAACTGCACCTTGATCAGTTCATGATCGTTGAGCGCGCGCTCAAGCTCGGCCATTACACCTTCCGAAAGACCGTTTTCAGCAACGGTCAATACGGGTTTCAGGTGATGCCCGATAGATTTGAACTGCTTTTTCTGCTCCTGAGAGAGCGCCATAATCTGACCCCTGGTAAAAAAGGCGGATATTCTACCCGAGTTTCGGTACTACCGGGATGCCGCTCAGACGAGGTAATACGTGGCCCGTTCCAAGACTAGCCATCGCTGGCTGAAAGAACATTTCGACGATCCTTACGTGAAGATGGCACAGCGTGACGGTTATCGCTCGCGCGCCAGCTACAAGCTGCTGGAAATCCAGGAGAAGGATCGCATCCTGCGCCCCGGCATGACCGTGGTCGACCTCGGCGCCGCGCCGGGCGGCTGGTCGCAGGTCACCAGCCGGGTAATCGGCGACAAGGGCACGCTGATCGCCTCGGATATCCTGCCGATGGACAGCATCCCGGACGTCACCTTCATCCAGGGTGACTTCACCGAGGACGAGGTTTTCGCCCAGTTGCTCGAGGCTATCGGAGAAAATCCGGTAGACCTTGTGATTTCCGATATGGCCCCCAATATGAGTGGACTGCCCGCCGTGGACATGCCTCGTGCGATGTTTCTCTGCGAGCTGGCCCTGGACCTGTGCACCCGTGTGCTGCGTCCGGGCGGTGATTTCCTGATCAAGATTTTCCAGGGTGAGGGTTTCGACGCTTACCACAAGCAGGTTCGCGAGAACTTCGAGAAGGTGCAGATGCGCAAACCGCTGTCGTCCCGCGACCGTTCGCGGGAGCAGTATCTGCTCGCACGAGGCTTTCGCGGCGCCTAGACTGGAATGATTGGGCCGGCTATTGGTCTATGCCTTGCAGGTTTTGCTTGTACCGGTGAAAGCCGGGGTTCATAAAGGGTTACAGACGGCGCCTGCCTGGCGGCGGGCGTTGTGTAGTAATTTTGGCCGGAAGGAGTCTGGCCGTCGTGAGAAGCGGTTTCCAGGGCGGAGCCGGCTTCAGAGGGTAGTCAATTGAACGACATGGCAAAGAACCTGATTCTGTGGCTGATCATCGCGGCGGTACTCGTCACCGTGATGAACAACTTCTCCAGCCCGAGCGAGCCGCAGACGCTCAACTATTCCGACTTCATCCAGCAGGTGAAGGACGGCAAGGTCGAGCGCGTAACCGTCGACGGCTATGTCATCACTGGCAAGCGCCAGGATGGTGACACCTTCAAGACCATCCGCCCGGCGATCCAGGACAACGGCCTGATCGGCGACCTGGTCAACAACAACGTCGTTGTCGAGGGCAAACAGCCCGAACAGCAGAGCATCTGGACCCAGCTCCTGGTCGCGAGCTTCCCGATCCTGGTGATCATCGCTGTCTTCATGTTCTTCATGCGCCAGATGCAGGGCGGCGGCGGTGGCCGCGGCGGTCCGATGAGCTTCGGCAAGAGCAAGGCGCGCCTGTTGTCGGAAGACCAGGTGAAGACCACCTTCGCTGACGTTGCAGGTTGCGACGAAGCCAAGGAAGAAGTCAGCGAGCTGGTGGAATTCCTCCGTGATCCGGGCAAATTCCAGCGCCTGGGCGGTCGTATCCCGCGTGGCGTGCTGATGGTCGGCCCGCCCGGTACCGGCAAGACGCTGCTCGCCAAGGCGATTGCCGGCGAAGCCAAGGTACCGTTCTTTACCATTTCCGGTTCGGACTTCGTGGAAATGTTCGTCGGCGTGGGCGCCTCGCGCGTTCGCGACATGTTCGATCAGGCCAAGAAGCACGCACCCTGCATCATCTTCATCGACGAGATTGACGCCGTCGGCCGCCACCGTGGCGCCGGCCTGGGTGGCGGTCACGACGAGCGCGAACAGACTCTCAACCAGTTGCTGGTGGAGATGGATGGCTTCGAGATGAATGACGGCATCATCGTCATCGCCGCGACCAACCGTCCGGATGTTCTCGACCCCGCGCTGCTGCGTCCGGGCCGCTTCGACCGCCAGGTGGTGGTCGGCCTGCCGGACATCCGCGGTCGTGAGCAGATTCTCAAAGTGCATATGCGCAAGGTCCCGCTGGGCGACAACGTCGATCCGGCCGTGATTGCGCGCGGCACCCCGGGCTTCTCCGGCGCCGACCTGGCCAACCTGGTCAACGAGGCCTCGCTGTTCGCCGCTCGCTCCAACAAGCGCATCGTCGACATGCGTGAGTTCGAGTTGGCCAAGGACAAGATCATGATGGGCGCCGAGCGCAAGACCATGGTCATGTCCGAGAAGGAGAAGAAGAACACCGCGTTCCACGAAGCCGGCCACGCCATCGTTGGTCGCCTGGTTCCGGAGCACGACCCGGTCTACAAGGTTTCCATCATTCCGCGCGGCCGCGCGCTGGGTGTGACCATGTTCCTGCCGGAAGAAGACCGCTACAGCCTGTCCAAGCGCGCCCTGGAAAGCCAGATCTGCTCGTTGTTCGGTGGCCGTATCGCCGAAGAGATGACTCTGGGCTTCGAAGGCGTGACCACTGGCGCCTCCAACGACATCATGCGCGCCACCCAGTTGGCACGGAACATGGTGACCAAGTGGGGGTTGTCGGAGAAGCTCGGTCCGCTGATGTACGCGGAAGAGGAGGGCGAGGTCTTCCTCGGTCGTAGCGCTGGCGGCCAGCACTCCAATATCTCGGGCGAGACGGCCAAGCTGATCGACCAGGAAGTGCGCCGCATCATCGACGACTGCTACGGCACCGCCAAGCGCCTGCTGGAAGAAAATCGCGACAAGCTCGACATGATGGCTGACGCGTTGATGAAGTACGAAACCATCGATGCCGACCAGATCGACGACATCATGGCCGGTCGCGATCCGCGCGAACCACGTGACTGGCAGGGCGGCAATTCCGGCTCCTCCGGCAATGCTGCCGCGCCGCGCGACGAAGGTCGCCAGGAAAACCCGATTGGCGGGCCCGCCGGCGAACACTGAGAGCACTGAATGAGTTCGTTGTACCACCCGACCCGGTTGCCTTGCGGCAACCGGGTTCTTGATTTAAGCCGCCCGCACGTCATGGGCATCCTCAATGTCACTCCTGACTCCTTCTCCGACGGTGGACGTTTCAATCAGCGCGATGCTGCATTGCGTCATGCGGCGGAAATGGTCGCGGCTGGCGCCACGCTGATTGATATCGGTGGCGAGTCGACCCGGCCGGGCGCTCGGCTGGTTTCGCCGACCGAAGAGCTGGAGCGAGTCGCCCCGGTAGTCGAGGCCATTGCCCGCGAGCTGGATGTGGTGATCTCCGTGGATACCTCCACTCCGGCGGTGATGCGCGAAACGGCGCGCCTCGGAGCTGGGCTGATCAACGATGTGCGCTCGCTGCAGCGCGATGGCGCCCTTGATGCCGCGGTCGATACCGGTCTGCCGGTATGCCTGATGCACATGCGCGGCGAGCCGGGCAACATGCAGGATGATCCGCGTTATCCGGATATCCTGCAGGAGGTCCGCGGCTTCCTCGAGGAACGCATCACCATCTGCGAAGCGGTGGGCATTGCCCGAGAGCGCATCGTCATCGATCCTGGCTTCGGTTTTGCCAAGACCCAGAGCCACAACCTGAATCTGTTCCGGCAGATGGAAGGCTTGATGGCAATGGGCTGCCCGCTGCTGGTCGGTGTTTCGCGCAAGAGCATGATTGGCCGCGCGTTGGCTCGCGAGGTGGGTGGGCGCCTTTATGGCAGCCTGGCGCTGGCAGCCCTGGCGGTAGCCAAGGGGGCCAGTATCATCCGCGTCCACGATGTCGCCGAGACCGTGGACGTGGTTCGAATGATTCACGCAGTGGAAAGTGCAACGGAAGAGGGGATGCCCGCATGAGCAGGAAGTATTTTGGTACCGATGGAATCCGCGGTCGTGTAGGCACGCCGCCGATCACGCCGGACTTCGTGCTCAAGCTGGGTTGGGCCGTGGGCATGGCCTTCCGGCAGCAGGGCAAGTGCCGTGTGCTGGTGGGCAAGGACACGCGGATTTCCGGCTACATGTTCGAGTCGGCGCTGGAAGCCGGCTTGTCCGCCGCTGGTGCCGATGTGATGCTGCTGGGCCCTATGCCGACTCCGGGTATCGCCTATCTGACCCGTACCTTCCATGCCGAGGCAGGCATCGTCATCAGTGCTTCGCACAATCCGCATGACGACAACGGCATCAAGTTCTTCTCCGGCCAGGGCACCAAGCTGCCGGACGAGGTGGAACTGATCATCGAGGAGCTTCTCGATGCGCCGATGACCGTGGTCGAGTCTGCGCGCCTGGGCAAGGTGTCGCGGATCAACGACGCTGCCGGTCGCTACATCGAGTTCTGCAAGAGCAGTGTGCCCTCGAATACCAGCTTTGCCGGCCTGCGTATCGCGCTGGATTGCGCCCATGGCGCGACCTACAAGATCGCTCCGAACGTCTTCCGCGAGCTGGGCGCCGAGGTGTTTGTCATCGGTGCCGAGCCCAATGGCCTGAACATCAATGACAAGTGCGGCTCCACTCATATGGGGGCGCTGCAGGATGCTGTGCTGGCTCAGCATGCGGATATCGGCATCGCCTTCGACGGCGACGGCGACCGGGTGATGATGGTGGATCACACCGGTACGATCGTCGATGGCGACGAGATCCTCTATCTCATCGCCCGTGACATGCTCGATCGCGGCAAGCTGCATGGTGGTGTGGTCGGCACCCTGATGAGCAACCTGGGCCTTGAGCTCGCCTTGCAGGACCTGCATATTCCCTTCGCTCGCGCCAAGGTGGGGGACCGCTACGTGATGTCCGAACTGCAGTCGCGCAACTGGCAGCTGGGAGGAGAGAACTCCGGCCATGTCGTCTGCTATCAGCACACTACGACGGGTGATGCGATCATCGCTGCACTGCAGGTGCTGATGGCGCTGAAGACCCGTGGGCAGAACCTGGCCGAGGCACGCATGGGTATTCGTAAATGCCCGCAGGTACTGATCAATGTGCGCTTCGCCGGTGGTGGTGTCGACCCGCTGGAGCATCCGGCGGTGAAGGATGCATGCGCCAAGGTGACCGAGGAAATGGCCGGTCGCGGCCGCGTCCTGCTGCGCAAATCCGGAACCGAACCGCTGGTGCGCGTCATGGTTGAGGGTGACGAGGAGGCTCGCGTTCGTGCCTATGCCGAGCAGCTGGCAAAAGTCGTTACAGAGGTATGTGCTTGATTTCTCTTGTCAGTTCCCAAAGCGTCGAGTAATATCTGCGCCCACTTTGCTCAGCGAGGTACAGCATGCGTCGACCCTTGGTGGCCGGTAATTGGAAAATGCACGGTACCCGCTCCAGCGTAACGGAGCTGATCAAAGGCCTGCGTCAACTGGCTCTCCCCACGGGTGTCGATGTGGCGGTGTTTCCGCCTTGTCTGTACATCAATCAGGTCGTTCAGGGCTTGAATGGAAAGGCAGTTGCCGTTGGTGCGCAGAATTGCGCGGTTGAGCCGATGCAGGGTGCCCTGACGGGCGAGATCGCAGCCAGCCAGTTGGCTGATGCGAGCTGCTCCCTGGTGCTGGTTGGTCACTCCGAGCGCCGCCTGATCCTGGGCGAAAGCGATGGTGCGATCAGCCGCAAATTTGCAGCGGCTCAGTCGTGTGGCCTGGTTCCAATCCTGTGCGTGGGTGAAACCCGCGAGCAGCGTGAGGCGGGCAAGACTCTTGAGGTTGTCGGGCGCCAGTTGGGCTCGGTAATCGAAGATCTCGGTGTCGGGGCTTTTTCCCGCGCCGTTGTGGCTTACGAGCCGGTGTGGGCGATTGGGACGGGGCTGACCGCTTCTCCCGGGCAGGCCCAGGAAGTACATGCGGCGATTCGCGCGCAGATCTCGGCGGAAAACGCAGAGGTGGCCCGCGGCCTTCGTCTCCTGTATGGCGGCAGTGTCAAGGCTGCCAATGCTGTCGAACTTTTCGGCATGCCGGATATCGATGGGGGGCTCATTGGTGGAGCGTCCCTGAATGCAGATGAGTTCGGTGCGATCTGTCGCGCCGCAGGAAACTGAAGATGCTGGAAACAGTTGTAATCGTGATTCACCTGCTGATGGCGCTGGGTCTGGTTGTGCTGGTCCTGCTTCAGCAAGGCAAAGGTGCCGACGCCGGTGCGTCGTTCGGTGCGGGCGCTTCGGGTACTGTGTTTGGTAGTCAGGGTTCTGCTACCTTCCTGAGTCGTTTCACCGCTGTGCTGGCTGCAGTTTTTTTTATTACTAGCTTGGGTTTAGCGTATTTTGCTAAAGAAAAAGCTGATATAATTCGTCACGCTGGGCTTCCTGATCCGGCAGTGATGGAGCAGAAGCAGGAACAAGCTCCGGCAGCTAGCGATGTGCCGGGCGCGCAAGGGCAACCTCAAGCCCCTGCAGGCGGTAACGGCGACGTTCCGGCGGCTCCTGAGCAGAAGTAAGCAGGCAAGAGTTTTTGCCGAGGTGGTGGAATTGGTAGACACGCTACCTTGAGGTGGTAGTGGCCATAGGCTGTAGGGGTTCGAGTCCCCTCCTCGGTACCATATACGAAAGGCCCGCTGTGCGGGCCTTTTCGTTTCGGAGTTTCGGTTGACCTTCAAGGGGCTCAACCGTATAATTTCGCACCAGCTTTGACGCGGGATGGAGCAGTCTGGTAGCTCGTCGGGCTCATAACCCGAAGGTCGTTGGTTCAAATCCAGCTCCCGCAACCAGTTTGGCAGAGCCCCTTTTAAGGGGCTTTTTGCTAGCTGGACAGTCCGCGCCGCCAGGTCAGGGCGGTCCTTAAGGGATGGGCGTTTCGCCCATTTTTTGTTTCTACAGCATACGCGAGGCGATCAGGTGTCGAGCAAGCTAGAACAGTTGCAGGCCTTGTTGGCCCCTGTAGTAGAAGCGCTCGGCTATGAGTGCTGGGGCCTGGAGTTCATTTCCCAAGGTCGCCATTCCCTGCTCCGGGTTTATATCGACCGTCCGGAAGGCATCCTGGTCGATGACTGCGAAATCGTCAGTCGTCAGATCAGCGGCATCCTGGACGTGGAAGACCCGATCAGTGGCGAGTACACCCTCGAGGTGTCTTCGCCCGGTATGGATCGGCCGCTCTTCACGCTTGAACAGTTCGCCCTCTACGTCGGCGAGCAGGTGAAGATCAAGCTGCGCACGCCCTTCGAACGGCGTCGTAATTTCCAGGGCATTCTCCGTGGTGTGGAGGAGCAGGATGTGGTGGTCCTGGTGGACGACCATGAATACCTGCTGCCGGTCGACTCGATCGACAAGGCCAACATCATTCCCCGATTTGAGTGAGCCGCCAGAGCGCGGATTCCAATGGATTGAAAGGCGAGGCGTACGATGAGCAAAGAAGTACTGCTGGTTGTTGAGTCGGTATCCAACGAGAAGGGTGTACCGCCTGGCGTGATTTTCGAAGCGCTGGAGCTGGCCCTGGCGACCGCGACCAAAAAGCGTTTCGAGGACGAGGTTGACCTGCGCGTGGAAATCAACCGCGCCAACGGCAACTACGAAACTTTCCGTCGCTGGACCATCGTCGAAGACGAGGACTACTCCAATCCGGCATCGGAACTGACCGTCGAAGACGTGCAGGAAGAGCACCCCGGCATGAAGGCCGGTGAAGTCATCGAAGAGAAGATCGAGTCCATCGAGTTCGGCCGCATCGCCGCACAGACCGCCAAGCAGGTCATCGTGCAGAAGGTTCGCGAAGCCGAGCGCGCTCAGGTGGTCGACGCCTATCGCGAGAAGGTCAACGAGATCATCTCCGGCACCGTCAAGAAGGTCACCCGCGACAACGTGATCGTCGACCTGGGCAACAACGCCGAAGCGCTGCTGGCTCGCGATCAGATCATCCCGCGTGAAACCTTCCGTGTCGGCACCCGCGTGCGTGCCCTGCTGAAGGAAATCCGCAGCGAGAACCGCGGCCCTCAGCTGATCCTGTCGCGTACCGCGCCGGAAATGCTGATCGAGCTGTTCCGCATCGAAGTACCGGAAATCGCCGAGCAACTGATCGACGTGATGGCCGCCGCCCGTGATCCGGGTTCGCGCGCCAAGATCGCCGTTCGCTCCAAGGACAAGCGTATCGACCCGCAGGGCGCCTGCATCGGTATGCGTGGCTCCCGCGTCCAGGCCGTCTCCGGCGAACTGGGTGGCGAGCGTGTGGACATCGTCCTTTGGGATGACAACCCCGCGCAGTTCGTGATCAATGCCATGGCTCCGGCCGAAGTGGCGGCGATCATCGTCGACGAAGATACCCACACCATGGATATCGCCGTTGCCGAAGACAACCTGGCCCAGGCCATTGGCCGTAGTGGCCAGAACGTACGTCTGGCCAGCCAGCTCACCGGCTGGACCCTGAACGTGATGACCGAGGCCGATATCCAGGCCAAACAGCAGGCTGAAACTGGCGACATCCTGCAGCGCTTTGTCGACGAGCTGGATGTCGACGAGGAGCTCGCCCAGGTACTGGTGGAGGAAGGCTTCACCACCCTGGAAGAAATCGCCTACGTACCGATGGAAGAGATGCTCAGCATCGACGGCTTCGACGAAGACATCGTCAACGAGCTGCGCTCGCGCGCCAAGGATCGCCTGCTGACCAAAGCCATCGCCACTGAAGAAAAACTTGCCGACGCACAACCTGCCGAAGACCTGCTCAGCCTCGATGGCATGACCAAAGAGCTGGCCGTGGACCTGGCGCTGCGCGGTGTAACCACCCGTGAAGATCTTGCCGAGCAATCGATTGACGATCTGCTCGACATCGACGGCATGGACGAAGAGCGTGCTGGCAAGTTGATCATGGCCGCCCGGGCCCATTGGTTCGAGTAAGCATTCGCGGCCTGAGGAGAGAAGTGCATGACGCAAGTCACGGTGAAAGAACTGGCCAAGACGGTCGATACGCCGGTGGAGCGCCTGCTGCAGCAGATGCGCGAAGCGGGTCTGCCCCATAACAACGCCGAGCAGGTAGTGACCGACAGCGAGAAGCAAGCGCTGCTGGCCCACCTGAAAGGCAGTCACGGTGAGCGCGCGGAAGAGCCGCGCAAGATCACCCTGCAACGCAAGACCACTTCGACCTTGAGGGTCGCTGGCAGCAAGACTGTCAGTGTCGAGGTTCGCAAGAAGAAAACCTACGTCAAGCGTGACCCTGAAGAGCTCGAAGCCGAACGCCAGCGCGAGCTGGAAGAACAGCGCGCAGCTGAAGAAGCTGCCCGTCTGAAGGCAGAGGAAGAAGCTCGTCAACGTGCTGCCGAAGCGGAGGCCCGTCGTCAGGCGGATGCTGCGCGTCAGGCCGTTGAAGCCGCGCCCGCCACTGCCGCTGCCCCGGCTGCTGCCGAGGCGCCGCGCGCCGCGGCTCCTGCGTCTGTTCCGGGTGCGCCGGCCGCTGCTGCTCCTGCTGCGGATGACCGCAAGAAGGAAGAGCCGCGTCGTGTGCCCAAGCGTGATGACGAGGACGAGCGCCGTGATCGCAAGCATGCCCAGCATCGCCCGTCGATCAAGGAAAAGGAAAAGACCACCGCGCCGCGCGTCGTGCGCAGTGGTGGTGACGACGACGACAGCTTTGGCCGTCGCGGCGGTGGCCGTGGCAAGGGCAAGCTGAAGAAGCGTAACCAGCACGGGTTCCAGAGCCCGACAGGACCGATTGTGCGTGAAGTAAATATCGGTGAGACCATCACCGTGGCCGAACTGGCTGCGCAGATGTCGGTGAAGGGCGCTGAAGTCGTCAAGTTCATGTTCAAGATGGGCACCCCGGTGACCATCAACCAGGTGCTCGACCAGGAAACCGCCCAGCTGATCGCCGAAGAACTCGGCCACAAGGTCAAGCTGGTCAGCGAGAACGCCTTGGAAGAACAACTGGCCGAGTCGCTGAAGTTCGAAGGTGAAGCGGTTTCCCGTGCACCGGTCGTGACCGTGATGGGCCACGTCGACCACGGCAAGACCTCGCTGCTCGACTACATCCGTCGTGCCAAGGTTGCAGCTGGCGAAGCCGGCGGCATCACCCAGCACATCGGCGCCTACCACGTGGAAACCGACCGCGGCATGGTCACCTTCCTCGACACCCCTGGCCACGCCGCGTTCACCGCGATGCGTGCCCGTGGTGCCCAGGCGACCGACATCGTCATCCTTGTGGTGGCTGCGGACGACGGCGTGATGCCGCAGACCCAGGAAGCCGTGCAGCACGCGAAAGCGGCTGGCGTGCCGATCGTGGTCGCGGTGAACAAGATCGACAAGCCCGACGCCAACCCGGACAACATCAAGAACGGCCTGGCCGCTCTGGACGTGATCCCGGAAGAGTGGGGCGGCGATGCTCCGTACGTTCACGTTTCCGCGAAGCTGGGTACCGGCGTCGACGAGTTGCTCGAAGCCGTACTGCTGCAGGCTGAAGTACTCGAACTCAAAGCCACTCCGTCGGCCCCGGGCCGTGGTGTGGTGGTCGAGTCCCGTCTGGACAAGGGCCGTGGCCCGGTAGCCACCGTGCTGGTCCAGGACGGCACCCTGCGTCAGGGCGACATGGTTCTGGTCGGCGTCAACTACGGCCGCGTCCGTGCGATGCTCGACGAGAACGGCAAGCCGATCAAGGAAGCCGGTCCGTCGATTCCGGTCGAGATCCTCGGCCTGGATGGCACTCCGGATGCCGGCGACGAGATGACCGTGGTCGCCGACGAGAAGAAGGCCCGCGAAGTCGCTCTGTTCCGTCAGGGCAAGTTCCGCGAAGTGAAACTGGCTCGTGCCCACGCCGGCAAGCTGGAAAACATCTTCGAGAACATGGGCCAGGAAGAGAAGAAGACCCTCAACATCGTCCTCAAGTCCGATGTCCGTGGTTCGCTGGAAGCCCTGCAGGGCTCGCTCAGTGGCTTGGGCAACGACGAGGTGCAGGTTCGCGTGGTCGGTGGCGGCGTCGGTGGTATCACCGAGTCCGATGCCAACCTGGCGCTGGCCTCCAACGCGGTGCTGTTCGGCTTCAACGTCCGTGCTGACGCGGGTGCGCGCAAGATCGTCGAGTCCGAAGGCCTCGACATGCGTTACTACAACGTGATCTACGACATCATCGAAGACGTCAAGAAAGCCCTGACCGGCATGCTCGGCAGCGATGTTCGCGAGAACATCCTGGGTATCGCCGAAGTGCGTGACGTGTTCCGTTCGCCGAAGTTCGGCGCGGTCGCTGGCTGCATGGTCACCGAGGGTCTGGTGCACCGCAACCGTCCGATCCGTGTACTGCGCGACGACGTGGTCATCTTCGAAGGCGAGCTGGAGTCCCTGCGTCGCTTCAAGGATGACGTCTCCGAAGTCCGTGCCGGCATGGAGTGCGGTATCGGCGTGAAGAGCTACAACGACGTCCGCGTCGGCGACAAGATCGAAGTGTTCGAGAAGGTCGAAGTCGCTCGTACTCTGTAAGGGTATTCGAGCGTGAACGCAGCGCCCGGGCCAGCTATCCAGCTGCCCCGGGCGTTTGCCGCTTATACGGATTCGCCTTCAATCGTATGACGTCGTCGGGAAGCCTTGCCGTGCTGGAGCACTGTCTTCGTCTTCCCGCCTAGTCATCCGGTCGAATTCAAACCCGTAATTGATGCTGGAGCCTCACGGCTCGGGTAAGCAGGTTAGAGAAATGGCTAAAGAGTACAGCCGTACCCAGCGTATCGGCGACCAGATGCAGCGTGAACTGGCGCTGCTGATCCAGCGTGAAATCAAGGACCCGCGTCTGGGCCTGGTGACCATCACCGGCGTCGACGTGGCCCGTGATCTGTCCCATGCCAAGGTGTACGTCACCGTCATGGGGCAGGACGACAATGCCGAAGTGGTGAAGCAGAACACCAGCATCCTCAACGATGCGGCGGGCTTCCTGCGCATGCAGTTGGGCAAGGCAATGAAGCTGCGCACCGTGCCGCAGTTGCACTTCAGCTACGACGCCAGCATCCGCCGTGGTGCCGAGTTGTCGGCGCTGATCGAGCGTGCGGTGGCGGCGGATCGTCGCCATGGCGGCGATTCCGAGGAGTAACGCGTGGCCCAGGTGAAACGCATTCGCCGTGCGGTCAACGGCGTGCTGATTCTCGACAAGCCGCGCGGCATGAGTTCCAACCAGGCCCTGCAGAAGGTGCGCTGGCTGCTCAATGCCGAGAAGGCCGGCCACACCGGTAGCCTCGACCCGTTGGCGACTGGCGTGCTGCCGCTGTGCTTCGGCGAGGCGACCAAGTTCTCCCAGTACCTGCTCGATGCCGACAAGGCCTACGAGACGGTGGCCCAGTTGGGCGTCACCACCACCACCGGCGATGCCGAGGGCGAGGTGGTTGAGCAGCGCGATGTGACCGCCGGTCGGGAGGCTGTCGAGGCCCTGCTGCCGCGCTTCCGCGGCGATATAGAGCAGGTGCCGCCGATGTACTCGGCCCTGAAGAAGGACGGGCAGCCGCTCTACAAGCTGGCTCGTGCAGGAGAGGTAGTGGAGCGCGAGGCGCGTTCTGTTACTATTGCGCGCCTGGATTTACTCGCCTTCGAGTCGCCCTGTGCGACCCTGGCCGTTTCCTGCAGCAAGGGCACCTACATTCGCACGCTGGTCGAAGACCTGGGCCGCGAACTCGGGTGTGGCGCACACGTCGCTGCCCTTCGCCGGACCCAGGCCGGGCCGTTCCAGCTGAACCAGTCGGTGACGCTCGAGGAGCTCGAGAAGGCCCATGCCGAGGGTGGCAATGAAGCCCTCGACTGTTTCCTGCTTCCGGTGGATGCCGGGCTGGAACACTGGCCGCTGCTGCAGTTGTCAGAGCACAGCGCCTATTACTGGCTGCATGGTCAGCCGGTACGCGCTCCCGAGGTGCCGAAGTTCGGCATGCTGCGGGTGCAGGATCACGAAGGTCGTTTCATCGGTATCGGTGAAGTGACCGATGACGGGCGCCTGGCGCCGCGTCGACTGATTCGGTCTTAAGACCGAAACCGAGGGTGGCTGTCAGCAGGCACGGTCACACCTCTTACTATGAACACAGGGAGAAGTCCCTGGCCTGTTACCTCAGAGGAAGCCCCATCATGGCACTGAGCGTCCAAGAAAAAGCCCAGATCGTTAACGAGTACAAGCAAGCTGAAGGCGACACCGGTTCCCCGGAAGTGCAGGTTGCACTGCTGTCCGCCAACATCAACAAGCTGCAGGACCACTTCAAGGCCAACGGCAAAGACCACCACTCCCGTCGTGGCCTGATCCGTATGGTTAACCAGCGTCGTAAGCTGCTGGACTACCTGAAGAGCAAGGACACCTCTCGTTACAGCGCCCTGATCGGTCGCCTGGGCCTGCGTCGCTAAGACGGCAAGCCTGAAGTGGGAAGCTGGGAGTCCGGGGTCGATGGGCGGTGTATACCGCTCATCGGCTTCGGCTCCCGGCTTTCTCGCTTTTATAGGGAATGAATTCGGGTCCGACTCCCGGCATTTCCACAATTTCCCCCAAGGCAACTAAAGCGAAGGTAAAGAAACCGTGAACCCGGTAATCAAGAAATTCCAGTTCGGTCAGTCGACCGTAACCCTCGAGACTGGCCGCATTGCCCGCCAGGCCACCGGTGCCGTCCTGGTCACCATGGACGACGTCACCGTGCTCTGCACCGTTGTCGGCGCCAAGCAGGCCGACCCGAGCAAGAGCTTCTTCCCGCTCTCCGTGCACTACCAGGAGAAAACCTACGCAGCCGGCCGTATCCCCGGTGGCTTCTTCAAGCGTGAAGGCCGTCCTTCCGAGAAGGAAACCCTGACCTCGCGCCTGATCGACCGCCCGATCCGTCCGCTGTTCCCGGAAGGCTTCATGAACGAAGTGCAGGTCGTCTGCACCGTCGTTTCCACCAACAAGAAGTCCGATCCGGACATCGCCGCCATGATCGGCACCTCCGCCGCCCTGGCGATCTCCGGCATTCCGTTCGCCGGCCCGATCGGCGCTGCCCGTGTTGGCTTCCACCCGGAAATCGGCTACATCCTCAACCCGACCTACGAACAGCAGCAGAGCTCCAGCCTCGACATGGTCGTGGCCGGTACCTCCGACGCCGTACTGATGGTTGAGTCCGAAGCCGACGAGCTGACGGAAGACCAGATGCTGGGCGCCGTTCTGTACGCCCACGAAGAGTTCCAGGCAGTCATCCGTGCCATTGCCGAACTGGCAACCGAAGCCGGCAAGCCGAGCTGGAACTGGACCGCACCGGTCGAAAACACCACCCTGGTCAACACCATCAAGGCCGAGTTCGGTGCTGCCATCTCCGAGGCCTACACCGTTACCGTCAAGCAGGACCGTTACGCGGCCCTGGACGCCCTGCGCGAGCAGATCGTCGCCAAGTTCGCCGGCGAAGGCGAAGGCCAGTTCTCCGCGGGTGAAGTCAAAGAAGTCTTCGGCCTGCTGGAATACCGCACCGTTCGCGAAAACATCGTCAACGGCAAACCGCGTATCGATGGCCGCGACACCCGCACCGTTCGCCCGCTGAAGATCGAAGTCGGCGTACTGGGCAAGACCCACGGCTCGGCGCTGTTCACCCGTGGCGAAACTCAGGCCCTGGTCGTTGCCACCCTTGGCACCGCCCGTGACGCCCAGCTGCTCGACACCCTCGAAGGCGAGCGCAAAGACCCCTTCATGCTGCACTACAACTTCCCGCCGTTCTCGGTAGGCGAGTGTGGCCGCATGGGCAGCGCAGGCCGTCGTGAAATCGGCCACGGCCGTCTGGCACGTCGCAGCGTTGCTGCCATGCTGCCGACCCAGGACGAGTTCCCCTACACCATCCGCGTCGTTTCCGAGATCACCGAGTCCAACGGCTCCAGCTCCATGGCTTCGGTCTGCGGCGCTTCCCTGGCTCTGATGGACGCCGGTGTTCCGGTCAAGGCGCCGGTTGCCGGTATCGCCATGGGCCTGGTGAAGGAAGGTGACAAGTTCGCCATCCTGACCGACATCCTGGGTGACGAAGACCACCTGGGCGACATGGACTTCAAGGTCGCCGGTACCGACAAGGGCGTGACCGCCCTGCAGATGGACATCAAGATCAACGGCATCACCGAAGAGATCATGGAGATCGCCCTGGGCCAGGCCCTGGAAGCTCGCCTGAACATCCTCGGCCAGATGAACCAGATCATCGCCGCTCCGCGCGCCGAGCTGTCGGAAAACGCTCCGACCATGATCCAGATGAAGATCGACACCGACAAGATCCGCGACGTCATCGGCAAGGGCGGCGCCACCATTCGCAGCATCTGCGAAGAGACCAAGGCCTCGATCGACATCGAGGACGATGGCAGCGTGAAGATCTACGGCGAAACCAAGGAAGCTGCCGAGGCCGCCAAGCAGCGCGTCCTGGGTATCACCGCGGAAGCCGAAATCGGCAAGATCTACGTTGGCAAGGTTGAGCGCATCGTCGACTTCGGCGCCTTCGTCAACATCCTCCCGGGCAAGGATGGTCTGGTGCACATCTCGCAAATCAGCGACAAGCGCATCGACAAGGTCACCGACGTTCTGCAGGAAGGCCAGGAAGTCAAAGTCCTGGTTCTCGATGTGGACAACCGTGGCCGCATCAAGCTGTCCATCAAGGACGTAGCCGCTGCTGAAGCCTCTGGCGTGTAAGCAAACGGTGAAATGAAAGAGGGCCCCTTGCGGGCCCTCTTTTTTTGCCTTGAGAATGCGCCAATCGCCGATCTCGCTCCAAGGATGCCCCGAGATGGACAAGCGTTACTGTCACTACCACAGTGCCCAACCCGCGACCTGGCATTGCCAGCCCTGCGAGCGCCACTACGGTGACTGCTGCATTCCCTTGAACGCCGACGCTCCAGAGTATGCGCCGTCTTGCCCGCTGTGCCGTGGCCACCTGCGCTTCCTGGGGGCGGCGAACACCGCGCAACCCTTCTGGGAGCGCCTGCCGAAATTCTTTGCCTATGGCTTCCAGGCGGGGCCACTGGCGTTCTGCGCACTACTGGCATTGGCCTGTGTGTTCATGCCGGCGGTTTTCCTGCTCTGGATCGCGCTATTCAGTGTGGCGACCAAGTACCTGCACAGCGTGATCGAAGCGGCCAGCTTTGGCGGCCAGGAAGCCCCGGGCCTGCTGGAAGCCTTCAGTGCTGACAGCCTGCGGACGTTCTTCCAGCAACTGGCGGTGTTCCTGATTGCCCTGGTGCTGCTCTGGCTGGCAGCCGACTTCCACAGCGAGGCGATCTATTGGGCGGCCAATATCGCCATCATGCTGGTGTTGCCGGCGAGCATCATTCGCCTGTCCCTGGACAAGAGTCTGGGCGCGGCGCTCAGCCCCGGTGAAGTGGGGCAGGTGATCGCGGCCATGGGCTGGCGATATCTGATCCTCTGTGTATTCCTGTTCATCCTCTGGCAGTCGCCGACCTACGTCGGCTGGCTGCTGTCCCATGGCTTGCCCAGGGTGGTGATGGTGCCCGTGGTCGCTGCGTTGACGGGCTACTTCAGCGTGGTGATGTGCGCCATGATGGGCTATGCCGTGTTCCAGTATCAGGGGGCGCTGGGCTACGTCTCCGCCGGCGAAGATGCGCCAGCCGGCTTCGCCGCGCCGGAATGGCACCGCCGCAAGGCCCTAGCCGAGGCTGAGGTGCGGGTCAAGGAAGGGCAGACCGGAGCGGCGCTGGAGATCCTCCTCGCCGCCTTGCGCGAGGGGCGCCAGGATCTCAAGCTGAACGAGCGCTATCACCAACTGCTGTTCGCTCTCAACGAGCGTGCAGAATGCCTGAACCACCTGCCGCATTACCTTGGGCTGGCCAGCCGTCTCAATCCACAGCTTGCCGCCAGCGCCTTCCTCAATGCCCGGCAGCTGCAGGCGGATTACCTGCCGGAAGACCCGACAGTCTGCGAACGCATCGCCGAGGTGTTGATCGAGCGGCACAAGGCCCGCGAGGGACTTAGCCTGCTGCGTAACCTGCACAAGCGCTTCCCGGATTATCCCGGCATCGCGCGCGCCTATCTGATGGCTGCACGTGCATTCTCCGAAGAGCTGGGGCAGGTGGAGCCTGCCCAGCAACTGCTGGCCTTCATTCGCCAGCGCTACCCGGCATTCGAGCAGATGGGCGAGGTGGTACAGCTTGAAGCCGTGCTAGCCAAACTGGGTCGCAGCTCCGGCACCTGATCGTGCAGCCTGCACGAAGCGCAGCGGCGGGTTTTGCAATCTGCAAGCGACAGGTGTTTTTGGTTTATTCTTAACTATCTGATTTATAAGGTTTTTACTGATTTAGGAAAACTGGCACAGGGCTTGCGATAGTCCTAGTGCAACTGCTGCCAGGAACGGGCCGCAGTTTTCCAATAATTCAGGAGAAACCGCCATGAAACGTTTCAACAAACTGGCCCTTGCCGCTGCCACCGCAACCGCTCTGAGCTTCTCGTTCGCCAACTCGGTGTTCGCCCAGCCGACGACTCTGGCCGCCAATGACACCGTCCAGAAAACTGAAGAGGCGGTTTCCGACACCTGGATCACCAGCAAGGTGAAGTCCAGCCTGATCGCCAACAAGGACATCAGCGGCACCAACATCAAGGTCGAGACCAACAAGGGCGTGGTTTCCCTGTCCGGTAACGTCAAGACCGATGCCGAGAAGGAACTGGCGGTGAAGACTGCACAGGACATCAAAGGCGTGAAAGCCGTATCGGCTGACGGCCTGAAGTCGGTCGAGTAAGGGCGCGCCTAGCCTCGAACGACTTACCCCATCCAACCCTCGAACAGGAGGATCGCCATGAACACTGACGTCATCAAAGGCAAGTGGAAGCAGCTGTCCGGCTCTCTCAAGGAAAAGTGGGGCAAGCTCACTGACGACGACCTGCAGGCGGCGGACGGACATGCCGAATACCTGGTGGGCAAACTGCAGGAGCGCTACGGTTGGACCCGCGAGAAAGCGGAAGAGGAAGTCCGCGATTTCAGCCGTCACCTGTAACGCCCAGGCACACGGATGACACAAGCCCCGCCGATTCGCCGGCGGGGCTTTTTGTTGGGTGGGTCAAGGCGCCAGGTGCTGCTGATAGATCGTCAGTTGGCGGGTTGGGTCCGCTTCCGGGAAGTGTTGGCGGAGGAAGCGCGAGAGCTCGCGCACTGCCTGCAAATCGCCTTTCTGGCCCATCTGCTTGGCCAGTTGCAGGGTCAGGCCGGGCATGGGTTCCGGCAGTTGGCCGGAGCGCGCGAGGCGGCGCCAGCTGCTCAGCGCCTGGGGCGCTTCATTGAGTTGCAGCAGCTTGCGCAGCAGATGCAGTTGAATCGTCGGGTGCGCGAGCAGCCCTGCATCGCTGCCGGCGCTTTCCACCGCGAGCCGGCGCAGCAAGGCATCGGCTGCGGGGGACGGCGGCAGGGCGAACAACTGCTTGAGAGTTTCGCTCATCAGGGCGCGATCCTGGCGCCCCTTGGCCACACCATAGAGGCGTTCGACGAGCACAGCCCTTCCAGGGTACTGGCGCAGCAACTGCGGACCGCGTGCGGCAGCCTGGTCGAGAGCGAAGCGACCGATCTGCTCATCCAGCGAGGCCAGTGCGCGCTTGAACGGCGCATCCGGGTCTTCCTTCGCCAGGTAGGCCTCGTCGACCGGCATTCGCCCCAGCTTGCGCGGCAACCAGACGGCGAGGAAGCCGGAGACCAGCCCGCCGATGTGTGCGTAGTAATTCACGTGGTCGGCGGCACGGATCAGCCCGAACAGTTCCTTGCCCAGCCACAGCGGCAGGATCCACAGCGCCGGCGCCTTGAGGTAGCCGATCAGCGGCCCGAGCCAGTAGAAGAACTGGATGCGGCGCAGGCCGTAGACCCCGATATACATGCCCATCAGGCCGGAGATCGCGCCTGACGCGCCGATGCCAGGTACCCACGAAGGGTCGAGCGCCCACCAGAGCAGCCCGGAACACAGGCCGCTGAACAGGTAGAGGCCCAGGTACAGGAGGCGTCCCAGCGCCGCTTCCAGAGCGAAGCCGAAGATGAACAGGAACACCATGTTGCCGGCCAGGTGCCAGAAGCCGCCGTGGAGGAACATCGAGCCGAACAGGCCCTGCACGGTGAAGCGCTCGGGGATGAAGCCGAAGCGCAGGCTGCTGGTCTGGTCGCGCGCCGCTTCAGCTTGGGTGCGCGCTGCCTGCCAGGCCGCGTCCTGCTGGAAGGCTGGCAGGCCGCGCAGCTCGTGGCCGAATTCCAGGTCCGAGAGCACCAGCCAGGCCAACTGCTGGCGGGGCAGGGCTTCGAGGGCGCGCTGCTGCTCGGCTTTCAGCCGCTCGCGACGCTCCAGCGAGGCGCTGAACAGCGGGCGCTCATGACTCAGCAGGTCCTGTTCCAGGTAGACACGCACGGCTTCTTCGCGCCGTGTGCTGTCGCCACCCTGGTAGCCGAAGTAGATCAGGATGTTGATGACGATCAGCAGCAACGTGATGACCGGAGGCTTCTTCCAGTCCAGCGGGTGCTCGGCGGGGACGATGACCATGGCGACCGGTCCTTGGCGCAGGTGACGTGAATGGCGGCGAGACTAGCACCCGGCCACTACGCCTGTCAGTCGCCGCTGCGCTTGCTCTTGATGTCGCTCAGGCGGTTGCCTTCGAAGCGCACGAAATACAGCATGCCGCTCCAGGGGCCATAGATCCATTCCTCCACGGCCACTTCCATGGATTCGCCATAGCGCTCACCCGGGACTTGCTTGTAGCCCAGGAACGAACGGTCCACAGGCTGGCCGCAGCGACTGAGCACGTCGCTGGTGACGTCACCGGTGCTGATCAGCTTGCTGTTGCAGCGCAGGCTGGCGGCCTGGGCGTCGGTTGCCGCGAAGCTGAGCGGCAACAGGAGCGCAGCGGCGCGCATGAGGTTGGTCGTTTTCAATTGCGTTTGAACTCGATGCTTTTGAGCTTGTTGGCTTCGAAGGTGAGGATGTAGCTGGTGCCATTGCGCGGGCCGTAGACCCACTCCTCGACCCGGTACTCGCGGCGGTCGTAGCCACCGAGGGTATAGCCAACCTCGTCACGGTGATCGGGAGCACCGCACTTCTGCTCGACTTCCCAGGCGCGGTCGCCGGCGTTGATCAGGTTGCTGCCGCAGCGCATGCTTTCCGCCTGGGCGCCCGCCGCACAAAGCAGCAGGGCGCAGGACGTCCAGGTCAGGGCTTTCATCGAACGACTCCTTACTCGCTATCGAGGTGAAGCTGGGTGGCCACATTGCCACCATTCTCCGCTTCACCGAAGCTGACGTCGATGAGGTAGATACGGTCGTCGCCGAGGCCACCCTTGGTAACCAGGTAGTCCTTGATCTGGGTCGCCCGCTCCTGGCCGAGCTTGCGCAGCAGCAACTGGCTGTCGCTCCAGGAGTCGAGCACGGCCTGGCGCATTTTCGCCGAGCGCTCGTCCTTGCTGAGCTGCTGCCATTCCGCGGGGGGCTGCTTCTTCAGACGTGCACGGTAGACGCCTTCGAGCAGGATCGGCTGCAAGTCCTCGGGAACCTCCAACTGACTGGCATCGCTAGGCACCTTGTCGCCGCGGCGTTGCAACATGCTGTAGTAGTTCTTCTGGTATTCCTGCTTCAGGCGCTTGTCGGCCAGCAGCGGACCGTCGCTGCTGGCGGCGGCAACGCCTTCGACTTCCAGCTTGAGCGCCGGGCGCTGCTTGAGGGCTTCGGCCAGCTTGTCGAGGTTGCCCTGGGCACTGGCGTCCAGCTCGCTGGAGCCTGGGGCAAAGGTCACGTTGCTCAGGTCCGGGCCGCCGGAGCCACCGGCCAGCCCGGCGATGAAGTTGAAGGGCGCCTGCACGGCGCGCACGACCAGGTTACGCAAGGTCTGCCAGACGATGGGCATGACGCTGAACTGCGGATTGTTCAGGTCGCCTTCCACCGGCAGTTGGATGTCGATATTGCCGTTGGCGTCCTTGAGCAGGGCGATTGCCAGCTTCACCGGCAGGTCCACGGCGTCCGGGCTGTCGACTTTCTCGCCCAGTTGCAGGTGTTCCACCAGCACCTTGTTGTCGGCTTTGAGCTTGCCCTGGGTGATCTGGTAATGCAGGTCCAGGTTCAGCCGGCCCTTGCGGATGCGGTAGCCGGCAAACTTGCCGGAGTAGGGCGTCAGGGTAGTCAGCTCGACCCGCTTGAAGCTGGTGGCGATGTCCAGCTTTTCCAGTGGCGAGAAGGGGTTGAGACTGCCCTTGATGGTAACCGGCGCGTATTTGTCGACCTTACCTTTCACGTCCACCGAGGCGGGGGCCGGATTGCGGTTGTCGATGGTGCCGATCTCGCCGCCCAGTTGCTGGATAGCGGTGGCGAAATCCGGGCGCAGAGTCAGGTCGGCGAAGTTGGCCGAGCCGTTGTTGATCTTCACGCCGCCGATGCGGATACCCAGCGGCTTGCTGTTTCCGCCGGAAGCACTGCCCTTGTTCGCCGATGGCGAGCTGGATTCGGGTTGCGCAATGATCAGCTCGCTGACGTTGGTGCTGCGGTCTTCGTTGATGATGAAGCGCGCGTAGGGCTCTTCCAGCGAGACGGTCTGGATCACCAGGCTGTCGCCATGCTTGTACGCCAGGCCGTCGAGGGTCAGCTTGGTCCATTTGACGAAGTCGCGGTTCTTGAGGGTGTCCAGGGTGTGCAACTGGGTCACCTGGGCACTGCCGTTGACGCTGAAGGCCAGCGGCTCCGTACCCTTGAGGTCGACATCCAGATCGCTGGAGAGCAGGCCGCTGCGTAGCTCCAGGCGGATGAACGGATCGATATAGGCCTGGGCTACTCGCAGGTCGATATCGCGGGTCGAAACCTTGAGCCTGGCGCTGACCGGATTGGGGATGACCTGGCCACTGGCTTCGATCTGGCCGCGGGGCCCGAGACCTGTCTTGAGCTTGAGTTGCAGCGGCGAGGTCAGGCCACTATCGAGGTTCTGCAGGTCAAGGTCCAGCGGGCCCAGTTCCAGGTTTACCGGCTTGCCCGGCGCACGATCGGCCAGGTGCGCCTTGTAGCCGCGCAGCTGGGTGTCGCGCAGGACCACATGCCAGGCCTTCGGCGGCTCGGCCGGCTTGGCAGCCTCGGCATTTTGCACAGCCTTGCCAGCCTCGCCAGGCTGTTCGGGCTGAGCCGGGGTCGGCGTTTTGGCCGGCTCGGCCTGGGCCGTCTTGGCGGGCTCACCAGGCGTGGCCTGAGATTTTTCGGTCGAGGCCTGCTGTTGCTGATCCTTGGCAGACTCCGCCGTGGCCTCTGTGGCAGGGGCCGGTTCCGGAGCGGCCTGAGCCTGTGGCGTGGGCTCCTCGGGGCGCTTGTAGGGCTTGAAGTTGGCGAAGAGCTTCTGCCAGTCCAACTGGCCGTCCTTCTCGCGTGCTGCCCAGGCCTCCAGGCCCTGGCTGCGAATCTGGCCGACCAGCACTTCCTGCTTGGCGAGGTCGAGGGTGGTATCGGCAACATCGAGGCTGGCGAGCTTGGCCAGCGGTTTACCGTCAGGCGAGCTGAGGTCAAGGTCGCGCAATTGGATGGCAGTCTTGTCCAGCAGCAACTGCGTGCCCTTCGACAGGTCCAGGTGGTAGTCGGAAGCGACACTGAGGATGCCGTTGTTCAGATTCAGCGGCGCGTTGTCCCGCACGTAGGGCCACCAGGCCTTCAACGGCACGCCGTCGAGGGTGATGCTGCCCTTGGAGGTGAATGGCACGATGCTCAGGTCACCTTTCCAGTCCAGTTTGCCGCCGTGGGGGCCAGTGGCGACCAGTGTCATGACGGCGCCATCTTCAGGCAGGGTGCTGAGGTTGTGCAGTTCGAAGCCCATTGGATCGAAAACGAACTCCACCGGTTCGCTGGGGCGACGGTCAAGGAAGTGCAGGCTGCCTTCGGCCAGGCGAATGCGATCGATGCGCAGCGGGAAGGGATTGCCCGGTTCCTCCTGAGCAGGCGCCGGCTGGCTGGGCGGGAGCTTGAACAGCTGGCTCAGGTTCAGCGTGCCGTTCTCGGCGAACAGCAACTCGGTGTGTGGCGCGTCCAGTTCGACGTCGGCGAGGTGCAGCCTGCGTTTCCACAGGCTGTCGAGTTCGAGATTGGCGTAGAGCCGACGGAAGCGTACCTGCTCCTTCCCGTCGTCCCCCAGGTGCAAGCCCCAGAGGGTCAGCTCCAGGCTGAATGGATTGAAATCGATACGTTCCAGACGTGCGGGAACGCTCGAGTAGTGAGCCAATTGCTGGTTGGCTATCCGCAGCCCGACACCGGGCAGGATGAGAAAGCCCAGCAGGCAATAGAAGAGGACTAACAGCACTACCGCGCCGATCGCGCGTTTCAATCCTTTGGGCATGGCGAGAGTCGTTTCCGTCGTGACGTGCCACATGAGTATGGCACGGCTGTGATTCTTCGATTCGATAGTCGCCGTCGGACGCGGTTTTCAGTGATGTCTGTCAGTCGTTCAGGCGATGGGTGCGGGCGAATTCCACCAGGTCCACGAGGCTGTCGAGGTTCAGCTTCTCAAGAATGCGGGTCTTGTAGGTGCTGACGGTCTTTTGGCTGAGGAAGAGTTCCTCGGCGATGTCCTTGTTGCTCATCCCTCTCACCAGGCTGCGCAACACGACCAGTTCGCGTGGCGTGAGGCTGGCCACCGGGTCGGTGTTCTTGTCGATGCTCAGGGACTTTTCCGGGAAGCAACGATAGCCGGAGACCAGCATGCGAGCCGCGTTGAGAATGGCGCTGGTGTCCTTGTTCTTGCTGACGAACCCATGCGCACCCGCCGCTTCGACCTTGCTCGAGTAGAGACGTTCATCCTGCGAGCTCAGGACCAGCAGGCGGATGTTTTCGTCGAAGATGTGGATGCGCGCCAGCAAGTCGAGCCCGTCCATGCCGGGCAGATTGAGGTCGAGTATCACCAGGTCGGGGCGTTCCTTGCGTACGGCGTCCAGTCCTCCATGGCCATCGGCCGCTTCACGGGCTACTTCGAACTGCGGATCCTGCTCGAGCAACGAGCGGATCGCCAAACGCATTGCGGGGTGGTCTTCGATCAGCACCACACGCTTCTTCATAACTGACTCCCTGAGTCAAAATAATTGCGGCATTGATCTTGAAGATAGACCAGTTGTTCAAGTACCTACGGAATATTCCTATGTGTAGGACTGAAAGCATGCGGGGAGTCAGGTTGGCAGGGCGTTGGCCTGCCCGCGTGCGCGGAGACTCGCTGTGCAGAGAGAATTCTGCACAGCGAGGCTGGGTTGTTACCGCTCCAGGGCCAGCGCCACACCTTGCCCACCGCCGATGCAGAGCGTCGCGAGGCCCTTTTTCGCGTCCCGGCGGAGCATCTCGTGCAACAGGGTGACGAGCACGCGGCAGCCCGATGCGCCGATGGGATGGCCAAGGGCGATGGCGCCCCCGTTCACGTTCACCTTCGCAGCATCCCAATCCAGCTCCTTGCCCACCGACAGAGCCTGGGCGGCGAATGCCTCGTTGGCTTCGATCAGGTCCAGGTCGGCAAGTTGCCAGCCGGCTTTCTCCAGGCAGCGGCGGGTAGCCGAGACCGGCCCGATGCCCATGATGGCCGGATCCACGCCGGCGTTCGCATAGGCGGCAATGCGGGCCAGTACCGGCAGGCCGAGCTCGGCGGCCTTGGCGGCGCTCATCAACAGCACGGCAGCGGCGCCGTCATTGAGGGTTGAGGCGTTGCCGGCGGTGACGCTGCCGTCCTTCTTGAACGCCGGCTTGAGCTTGCCCAGGGATTCGGCGGTAGTGCCGGCACGCGGCTGCTCGTCGGTGTCGAAGCGCAGCGGATCGCCCTTGCGCTGGGGGATCTCGATAGGCGTGATCTCCGCCTTGAAACGGCCGGCTTCGATGGCCTCAACGGCCTTGCGCTGGGAATCGGCCGCGAAGGCGTCCTGCTCTTCGCGGCTGATGCCGTACTTCTCCACCAGATTCTCGGCGGTGATGCCCATGTGGTAGTCGTTGAAGGCGTCCCACAGGCCGTCCTGGATCATGCTGTCGATCAGTTTGGCGTGGCCCATGCGCAGGCCGGTGCGGGCGCCGGGCATGACGTAGGGGGCGAGGCTCATGCTTTCCTGACCTCCGGCGATGACCACGTCGGCGTCGCCGCAACGGATGGCCTGTGCGGCCAGGTGCAGAGCCTTGAGGCCGGAGCCGCAGACCTTGTTGATTGTCATCGCGGGCACGCTGTTGGGCAGCCCGGCAGCGATCGAGGCCTGGCGTGCCGGGTTCTGGCCGGCGCCGGCCGTCAGGGTCTGGCCGAGGATCACCTCGTCGACCCGGGCCGGGTCCAGGCCGGTCTGTTGCAGCAGGCTGCGAATCACCGCGGCGCCCAGCTCATGGGCCGGCAGCGCGGAAAGCGAGCCCTGGAAGCTGCCGATGGCGGTACGGGTGGCAGCGACGATGACGACTTCTTGCATGACACGAATCCTCTGTCGGGAGCGGCGAGGCCGCAGCGAAGGGCCATGGTTGCACGCCCGCCGCCGGCTCACCACCCCGCGAACCGGGTAGTCACGTTTCAGCGCAGAGGCGGTAGTCCCATGCGACGGCGTGCGCGGTGCAGCGAGCCATTGCGCACTGCCCAGCGCAGCAGCGGCACGCTGCGCTTCACGCTGGAGCGGATCAGCTGGCGCTGCAGGCTGCCCAGGCTGAGGCCGAGTTGGTCGGCGGCCCAGTCGGGCAGCAGGTCGATGCCGGCGCGCATCATCAACATGCCAAAGGGCTTGGCGAGGAAGCTGGGGGCGGGTGCGTTGAACAGTACGCTGACCACCTCGCGGGTGCGTTCGTCGTAGCGAAGCTGTGGCCGCATGCGTTGCAGGTAGGCGGCAACCTCCGCACGGGAGCGCGGAACGTCGCGCGCTCCGAGTCGCTCGGCGATGAGAGCGATCTCGTCGTAGTAACGGTCCTGTTCGTCGCCGGGAAGATTCGGGTTCAGGTAGCGCAGGTGCGAGGCGAGGAAGCAGCTGACTTCGGCGACGTGCACCCAGGTGAGCAGGTCCGGGTCGCTGGCGGCGTAGGACGAGCCATCGGGCAGCGTGCCATGGACGTTGTCGTGGATACGGCGCACCCGCTCGATCAGTTTCTCGGCGTCGCCGCGCGAGCCATAGGTGGTGGCGGAAATGAACTGCCCGGTGCGGCGCAGGCGACCGAGCGTGTCGGCGCGGAAGTTGGAGTGGTCCCACACGCCACCGAGTGCGCCCGGATGGAGCATCTGCAGGAGCAGGGCGCTGATGCCACCGATGAGCATCGAGCTGAAGTCACCGTGGACTTTCCAGCTCACGGAGTCCGGCCCGAACAGGCCGGGGTCGCCCTTGGGCGACTCGAAGTCGACCCCGCCCAGGGCGAGGCCGGTCAGGCTGAGTACCTGGCTTTCGATATGACGACGTACGGTTTCCATTGCGGCGGACAGGCCTTGGGGCAAGGACGACAGGTCTGTTCTCTAAACCTAGCATCTTTGCCCCTGTGGCCTGTAGCGCGGGTCAACGGTTGAGGCGGTTGTCGATCAGCCCCTGGACCACGCTGGGGTCAGCCAGGGTCGAGGTGTCGCCAAGGTTTTCCAGTTCATTGCAGGCGATCTTGCGCAGGATGCGCCGCATGATCTTGCCCGAGCGGGTCTTGGGCAGGCCCGGCGCCCACTGCAGCATTTCCGGCTTGGCGAAGCTGCCGATCTCCTTGCTCACCAGGGCCAGCAGCTCCTGCTTGAGCGCGTCGCTGGGTTCGATGCCATTCATGGTCGTGACGAAGGCGTAGATGCCCTGGCCCTTGAGGTCGTGCGGATAGCCGACCACGGCAGCCTCGGCGACCGAGTCATGCAGTACCAGCGCGCTCTCCACCTCGGCGGTGCCGATGCGGTGGCCGGAAACGTTGATCACGTCGTCCACGCGACCAGTGATCCAGTAGTAGCCATCCTCGTCGCGGCGCGCGCCGTCGCCGGTGAAGTAGTAGCCGGGATAGGGTTTGAAGTAGGTATCGATCATCCGCTGGTGATCGCCATAGACGCTGCGGATCTGGCTGGGCCAACTGGCCTTGACGGCGAGCACGCCGGAGCCGGGGCCGTCGATTTCCTTGCCCTGCTCATCCAGCAGTACCGGTTGCACACCGAAGAAGGGCCGAGTGGCCGAGCCTGGCTTGAGATCGGTGGCGCCGGGCAGCGGGGTGATCAGGATGCTGCCGGTTTCGGTCTGCCACCAGGTGTCGACGATGGGACAGCGCTGCTCGCCGACCACGTTGAAGTACCACTCCCAGGCTTCCGGGTTGATCGGCTCGCCCACCGAACCCAGCAGGCGCAGGCTGCTGCGGTCGGTTTTCTGCACGGGGGCCTCGCCCTCGCGCATCAGTGCGCGGATCGCGGTCGGTGCGGTGTAGAAGATGTTCACCTGGTGCTTGTCGATCACCTGCCAGAAGCGCGAGGCGTCGGGGTAGTTCGGCACGCCTTCGAACATCAGGGTGGTGGCGCCGTTGGCCAGCGGGCCATAGACGATGTAGCTGTGGCCGGTGACCCAGCCGACGTCCGCGGTGCACCAGTAGATGTCGCCGTCGTGGTAGTCGAACACGTACTTGTGGGTCATCGCCGCGCCCAGCAGGTAGCCGCCGGTGGTGTGCAGCACGCCCTTGGGTTTGCCGGTGGAGCCGGAGGTGTAGAGGATGAACAGCGGGTCCTCGGCGTCCATCGGCTCCGCAGCACAGTCCTCGCTGACTTCGCCCAGCGCTTCGTGGTACCAGAGGTCACGCCCTTCGACCCACGGGATCTCGCCCTGGGTACGCTCGACCACCACCACCGTGGAGACGTTCGGGCAGTCGGCCAGGGCCTTTTCCACGTTCTTCTTCAGCGGGATGTACTTGCCGCCGCGCACGCCTTCGTCGGCGGTAATCACCGTACGGCAATCGGCGTCGTTGATACGGTCGCGCAGGGCATCCGGGGAGAATCCACCGAATACCACCGAGTGGATCGCGCCGATTCGTGCGCAGGCCAGCATGGCGTAGGCCGCCTCGGGGATCATCGGCATGTAGATGCAGACCCGATCGCCCTTCTCCACGCCGCGGCTCTTCAGCACATTGGCCAGGCGGCAGACGTGGCTGTGCAGCTTGCGGTAGGTGATGTTGGCGGACTCGGCCGGGTTGTCGCCTTCCCAGATGATCGCGACCTGCTCGCCGCGCTGTTCCAGGTGGCGGTCGATGCAGTTGTAAGTGACGTTGAGCTGGCCGCCCTTGAACCAGGACGCCTGGCCCTTCGCCAGGTCGCCGCGGTGCACCGAGTGCCAGGGCTTGAACCAGTCGAGGAAGGCCTTGGCCTGCTCGCCCCAGAAGGCTTCCGGGTCGTCTACCGACTGCCGGTAGAGGCGCTGGTAGGCGTCGTTGTCGAGGTAGGCACGCTTGCGTACGGCCTCCGGCACGGGGTGAAGGCTGATCTCGTACATGGGGAATCCTTGTTGTTGTTGAGCCGAGATGCCCTCAAGGGTGCATCCAAGGCATGGCGGGTTCAAGGGTTGTCCATGTTGTTTCGACGCGCCAGGTGGCCGGATTGTTCAGGCGAGGCGTATTCCAGTTGGGCAGCGACCAGTTGCCGGGTCGCTTCACCGTAGCGCCGGGCGATGGCATCGAGTGCTCTGTCGAGCGTCTGGATCGCCGTGGCGCCGAGTCCGGGCAGTGGCGGATGCCTGTCGGCCTGGTCGGGGAGGAAGATCAGGCCCCCGGCACTGGTGACGGGGTGTGCTGCAGTGGCCTGCACTTCGCTGCGGAAGGTGCGCGCCCAGGCATCCACGGCCAGTGCCAGGCTGACTTCATCGAAGCCTGGCTCCAGGGAAACATCGAAGTCCTCGTGGTTCCACAGCGCCAGATAGTTGCCGGCGGCGGTCAGGTAGCCACTGGCGCCCAGGCTGAAGCGCTGGCTGTCGTGTTGGGCTGACCAGTCCTGCACGTCGAACTCGCGAGCGAGCCGGGCAGCTCTGGGCTGCCCGGCGATAGCCGCCACCAGTGCGAGCGATACCGGTAGCGCCGCGGTAACACCGGAGGTGGTGATGATGTTGCCGTCGGCGATGTAGCGGCGATTCTCGATCCAGCGCGCATCGGGAAACTCCCGCTGACGCTGGCTGCGCGAATACCAGTGCCCCGTGGCGCGCCGGCCGTGCAGCAGGCCGGCATTGCCGAGTACCAGTACACCGTCGCAGATACCGATGATGATTGTGCCCTGCGCGGCTTGCGCCCGGACGAAGCCCAGCAGGGCGGGGTCTGCGCTGTCGTGCACAGCGGGCACGATCAGGTAGTCAGCGCCCTGTGGATAACGTTGTTCGAAGGCGTCCAGGCTGGCCTGTGGCTGTAGTCGCAGGGCTGGCATCAGTTGCACCGGCCCGGGCTCCGTGGCGAGGGCGAGCACCTCCGCCGCCGCTGAGCGCCGCAGTACGCCGAGGGGGACGACGTAGTCGGCCAGTTCGGTCATGCGATTCTGCGCGACGACGGCGATGACCGGGCGTTCGCGGCCGAAGCGCGGTTGATAGGGCGGCAGCGCCCCATCGTCGGCTCGGGCGCAAAGGCTGCAGAGCAGCAGGCAGAGCAGTAGCGGGAAGGAGTGCATGGCCGTCTCCGGGGGTGGGGATTTCCATCCTGCGGGCGATTCTTCTGTCGCTTCCGCCACTGATGGATGAATATCCGCCAATCCTGTTCAAGGGAAACGCCTGGATGAGTGCTCCCCATCGTGTTCTGTTGCTGGTCTTCGCCGACTTCCAGTTGCTCGATGCCACTGGGCCGGCCGATGTGTTTGCCGCGGTCGATGAGCATTTGCCGGCGGCTGCCAGGCCGGCGTACCAGTTGGAGGCGATTTCTCCCTCAGGTGGGCTGGTTCGCTCCAGCACGGGGCTGGAACTGGCGACCAGGGCCTTGCCCGACCCCCGCCAAGTTGCTGGTTGCACCCTGTTGATCGCGGGCGGCCATGGGGTTCAGGCGGCCATGCAGGACGGTGAAGTCGCGAGCTGGCTGGCACAGGCCGCAGCGCATGTCGCGCGTTGTGCTTCGGTGTGCACGGGAGCTTTTCTGCTGGCCCAGGCCGGGCTGCTGGACGGCCGGCCGGTTGTTACCCACTGGCGTTACGCTGAACTCCTACAGCGCCTGTTTCCTCGCTTGCAGGTGATGCACGACGCGTTGTTCGTGCGTGACTCGACGATCTACAGCTCCGCCGGTGTTACCGCCGGGATGGACCTCTGCCTGAGCCTGCTGGAGGAAGATCACGGCCGTGAGCTTTCGCTGCGGGTCGCTCGCGGGTTGGTGATGTACCTGCGTCGCCCGGGTGGCCAGCGTCAGTTCAGTGCCGAACTGCTGGCGCAGCAGGCACCACCGGGTGGGCAGATGGAGCGCCTGGTGGAATGGCTGCGGGAGCGCTTGGCGCAGGTGCTCGACGTCGAGGAAATGGCGGCGTGGATGGCCATGTCATCGCGCTCGCTGCACCGGCATTGCCAGGCGGAAATGGGCATGACGCCGGCGAAGTTGCTGCTGGCGCTGCGCCTGGAGAGGGCGAGCCAATTGCTGGAGGCGGGAGAATCGTCACTCAAGCGCGTTGCGCTGCAAGCCGGCTTCGCTAGCGAGTACAACCTGCGGCGCGCCTTCGTGCAGGCGCTGGGTGTGACGCCCGGAGAGTTTCGGCAGCGCTTCTGCCGCTAGGGTGCGGACGGACGCGCAGGCGCGCCTCCGTCCATTTCCCGGGTCAGCCGCGATGACGACCGCGGAAGAAGTCGATCAGGCCCTGGGTGGAACCATCCTCGGCGGTGCTTTCCTCACTGCCGACCAGGCGACCGTAAACGGCCTTGCCCAGCTCCTTGCCCAGTTCCACGCCCCACTGGTCGAAGGCGTTGATGCCCCAGAGGATGCTCTGCACGTAGACCTTGTGCTCGTACATGGCAATCAGCGCGCCCAGGCGGCGGGCGCTGATGCGCTCCAGCACCAGGGTGTTGCTCGGGCGGTTGCCCGGGATCACCTTGTGCGGCGCCAGGCGTTGCACTTCGGCCTCGTCCACGCCCTTGGCGCGCAGCTCGGCCTCGGCCTCGGCGCGGCTCTTGCCGACCATCAGCGCCTGGCTCTGCGACAGGCAGTTGGCGTAGAGCCACTGGTGGTGGTCGGCCACCGGGTTGTAGCTGGACACCGGGACGATGAAGTCGGCCGGGATCAGGTGGGTGCCCTGGTGCAGCAACTGGTGGTACGCGTGCTGGCCGTTGCAGCCCACGCCGCCCCAGATCACCGGGCCGGTGCCGGCGGAGACCGGGCTACCGTCCTGGCGCACGCTCTTGCCGTTGGACTCCATGTCCAGCTGCTGCAGGTGGTCGGTGATGTTCCGCAGGTAGTAGTCGTAGGGCAGGATCGCATGGCTGCGTGCGCCCCAGAAGTCGCCATACCAGACGCCGAGCAGGCCCAGCAGCACCGGGATGTTCTTCTCGAACGGCGAGGTGAGGAAGTGCTGGTCCATGCTGTACGCGCCGGACAGCAGCTCCTTGAAGTTGTTGATACCCACCGACATGGCGATCGGCAGGCCAATGGCCGACCACAGCGAATAGCGGCCGCCGACCCAGTCCCACATGGGGAAGACATTCTCCGGGCGGATGCCGAAGGCCGCGGCGGCCTCCTTGTTGCTGGATACCGCGATGAAGTGGCGGTACAGCTCCGCCTCGCTGCCGCCCTGGGCCAGGTACCAGGCGCGGGCGGCCTGGGCGTTCTTCAGGGTTTCCAGGGTACCGAAGGACTTCGACGAGACGATGAACAGCGTGGTCTCGGCGTTGAGCTTGGCGGTCATTTCGCGGAACTCGCTGCCGTCGATGTTCGCCAGGTAGTGGCAGCGCACGCCCTTCTGGGCAAACGGCAGCAGCGCCTCGGAGACCAGCTGCGGGCCGAGGAATGAGCCGCCGATACCGATGTTCACCACGTCGGTGATCGGCTTCTCGGTATAGCCGCGCCACAGGCCGTTGTGCACCGCGGCAACCAGCTCGGTCATCTGGTGCAGCACGCGATGCACTTCCGGCATCACGTCCTTGCCATCCACCAGCACCTTGTCGCCGATCGGGCGGCGCAGGGCAGTGTGCAGCACCGGACGGCGCTCCGAAGCGTTGATCACCTCACCACGGAACATCGCCTGGATGGCTTCGCCCAGCTTCGCCTCCTCCGCGAGCTTCACCAGCAGGTCGAGGGTGTCCTGGCGGATCAGATTCTTCGAGAAGTCCAGGAACAGGCCGCAGGCGCTCATGGAGAAGCGCTTGAAGCGCTCCGGGTCCTCGGCGAATGCCTCGCGCATGGTGAAGTTCTGCAGATCCTGGCGGTGGGCGGCCAATGCCTGCCAGCTTGCCAGTTGGGTGGCATCCAGCGGGGTGCGGTGGTGTTCCATGACGTACCTTCAGGTAAGACGTGCGTGTTTGAACTTGTGGCTCTTGACCTTGCGACAGCCCGGTTGTTCCGGGCTTGTCACTTCGGTTCAGGCGAGCTGAACCGGGATGGCGTTGCTGGTGTGGCTGAGTTCGTTGCCTGGCGCCATGTACAGCATGCGCGGCTGGTAGCCTTCCAGCTCGGCGTCGCTGAACTGAGCGTACGCGCAGATGATTACCCGGTCACCTACCTTGGCCTTGTGGGCGGCGGCGCCGTTGACGGAAATCATCCGCGAGCCTTCTTCGCCACGAATGGCGTAGGTGGTGAAGCGTTCGCCGTTGTCGACGTTGTAGATCTGGATCTGTTCGTACTCGCGGATGCCGGCGAGGTCGAGCCATTCGCCATCGATGGCGCAGGAGCCTTCATAGTCGAGCACGGCGTGGGTGACTTCGGCGCGGTGCAGTTTGGCTTTGAGCATGATGCTCTGCATGGCGTGGCTCCTGTTTTTCTTCTGGTCGAGGCGAGCGGGGCGAGTATGCCCGAGCACCCGAAGTCGCTCAAGGCCGCGGTTGGCGCGGCTTCGAGGCGAAAATTCGGGTAACGGGCGGGGAATCAGTCGATGTGAAAGGCGAGGTTGTCGATCAGCCGGGTGGTGCCCAGGAAGGCGGCGACCAGGATCACCAACTGATGGTCTTCCGCGCTGGCCGGACGCAGGCCGATGGGCTCGCGGGCTTCGAGGTAATCGATGCGCAGGCCGGCCGCTTCGATCTGTTGGCTGCCCTCGGCGAGCAGCGCAGGGAAGTCTCGTTCACCCTGGCGAATGCGCTCGGCCAGCTGCTTCAGGGTGCTCTGCAGGACCGGTGCGATGGCGCGTTGCTCTTCCGTCAGGTAACCGTTGCGCGACGACAGGGCCAGGCCGTCGTCGGCGCGCACGGTGGGCTCGCCGAAGATCTGGATCGGCAGGTTCAGGTCGCGCACCAGCTTGCGGATCACCGCCAGTTGCTGGAAGTCCTTCTCGCCGAACAGCGCCATGTCGGGCTGAACCATGTTGAACAGCTTGCAGACGACGGTGGCGACGCCATCGAAGTGGCCCGGTCGGCTGCCGCCGCACAGGCCCTCGGAGACGCCAGTGACGTGCAGACGGGTCTGGCCGTCCATGCCGTCCGGGTACATCTCCTCGACGGTGGGGGCGAACAGCAGGTGGCAGCCGGCGGAGAGCAGCTTCTCCTGGTCTGCCGCCAGGGTGCGCGGGTACTTGTCCAGGTCCTCGCTGGGGCCGAACTGCAGCGGGTTGACGAAGATGCTCGCCACCACGAAGTCGGCGCGCTGACTGGCCTTGGTCACCAGAGCGGCGTGGCCGGCGTGCAGGTTGCCCATGGTCGGCACCAGCGCGATGCGCTTGCCTTCGCTACGGGCGCGCGCCACGGCGGCACGCAAGTCGCGAACTGTCTTGACTGTATTCATCAGGCGAAACCGTGCTCCGGGCCGGGGAAGGTGCCGTCCTTGACAGCCTTCACGTAGGCGGCGAAGGCGGACTGGATGTCAGGCTGGCCTTCGAGGAAGTTCTTCACGAACTTCGGCGAACGACCGGACAGCGACAGGCCGAGCATGTCGTGCATCACCAGCACCTGGCCGTCGGTGCTGCTGCCCGCGCCAATGCCGATGACAGGGATCTTCACCGCTTCGGTGATTTCCTTCGCCAGGGCGGACGGCACGCATTCCAGCAACAGCGCGGCGGCGCCGGCCTGCTCCAGGGCGATGGCATCGGCGCGCAACTGGCGCGCCTGGGCTTCCTGGCGACCTTGCACCTTGAAGCCGCCGAACAGGTTGACGGCCTGCGGGGTGAGGCCAAGGTGCGCGCATACCGGAATGCCCATCTGGGCCAGGCGAATGATCGGCTCGGCGAGCCATGCGCCGCCTTCGAGCTTGACCATGTGGGCGCCGGCCTGCATGACCTTCACCGAGTCGCGCAGCAACTGGTCGAGCGAGGTACCGGATTCGAACGGCAGGTCGGTGACGATCAGCGCGCCCTTGTTACCGCGTTTCACCGCGGCAGTGTGGTAGGCCATATCCTCCACGGTCACCGGCAGCGTGCTGTCGTGACCTTGCAGGACCATACCCAGGGAGTCACCGATCAGCAGCATTTCGGCACCGGCAAGACTGGCGGTGTGGGCGAAAGTGGCATCGTAGGCGGTCAGCATCGCGATCTTTTCGCCGCTTTGCTTGAGACCTTGCAGGGTGGTCAGGGTGACATCAGGCATGAAAGTGTCCTCGGTTCTGCGCCGGGCAGGGGCAAACGGGGCCCTATAGTCCGGATCGAAAAAGGCTAAGTCAATTGCAGGTGTTACCGCGTTGTTACGGCGTTACTGCCAGTGCGCCCCTCGCCTGGGGCGCAGCATGCATCAGGACAGGCGCTCGAGGCCGCTGAACGGACAGGCGGCGAGCAGCTCGGGAAGGCTGCGCCCATCGGGGAAACGCAGGTGTGGGGCGAGGTCCGCCAGTGGGTAGAGCACGAAGGCGCGGGCGTGCATGTGGTAATGCGGCACGCTCAGGCGCGGCTCGTCGATCACGCGCTCGCCAAACAGCAGGATATCGAGGTCCAGGGTACGTGGCCCCCAGCGCTCATCCTTGCGCACGCGGCCTTGTTCCAGCTCGATGGCCTGCAGGGCATCGAGCAGGGCGAGCGGCTCCAGATCGGTATCCAGTGCTGCCACCGCATTCACGTAGCGCGGCTGGTCCGGCGGGCCCAGCGGGTCGCTGGCATACAGCGGGGAGACCGCCGCCACCTTGGTGGCGGGGACCTGCGCCAGCGCCTTCAGCGCGGCTTCCAGCTGCTGGCGCGGCTCGGCGAGGTTGCTGCCGAGCCCGATGTACACGCGTTCGCTCATTCGCTGCTGGCGCCTTCGGTACGCGGGCCGCGACGACGGCGGTTGCTGCCGCCACGGCGGCGTTTGCGCGGTGCGGCGCTGCCGCCTTCTTCCTGCTGGCTGGCCAGGTTGCGGATCATGCCGCGGCGTTCGCCGTCGCTGGCTTCCTGGTAGTCGGTCCACCAGTCACCGAGGCCGCCGGTTTCCTCGCCAGCGCTCTCGCGCAGCAGGAGGAAGTCGTAGCCGGCGCGGAAACGCGGGTTTTCCAGCAGCAGGTCGGCCTTCTTGCCCTGGCGTCGCGGCAGGCGCTCCTGCATATCCCAGATCTCGCGGATCGGGATGGTGAAGCGCTTGGGCACCGCGGTGCGCCGGCACTGTTCGAGGATCAGCTCGTGGGCCGCCTCCTGCATCGCCGGGATCGGCGGCATGCCGCGGTCCTGCAGCTTCAGCACGCGGGCGGGCAGGGCCGGCCAGAGCAGTGCGGCGAACAGGAAGGCCGGAGTCACCGGCTTGCCCAGGCGAATACGCTCGTCGGTGTTGGCCAGAGCCTGGCGCATCAGCTTGCCGGCGTATTCGGGGTTTTCCCTCAGCGCCTTGGCGCTTGCCGGGAACAGCGGAGCGAACAGGTCGTATTCGTTGAGCAACTCAAAGGTGCGCTCGGCCTTGCCGCTGAGGAACAGCTTGAGCACCTCGTCGAACAGGCGTGCGGAGGGAATCTCGTTGAGCAGCGGTGCCAGGCGGCGGATCGGTGCGGCGCTGTGCTTCTCGATCTCGAAGTCCAGCTTGGCGGCGAAGCGTACGGCCCGCAGCATCCGCACCGGGTCTTCGAGGTAGCGCTGCTCCGGGTCGCCGATCAGGCGGATCAGACGGTTGCGGATATCGCGCACGCCATGGGCGTAGTCGAGTATGCGCTCGCCGGTGACGTCGAAATACAGGGCGTTGATGGTGAAGTCGCGGCGCTGCGCGTCGTCTTCCAGGGTGCCATAGACGTTATCGCGCAGGATGCGGCCGGCCTCGTTGCGGGACGCATGGGCGCTATCGGTGTCGTCTTCGCTGACCGGATGGTTGGCGCGGAAGGTCGCGACCTCGATGATCTCGCGGCCGAAATGTACGTGGACCAGCTTGAAGCGGCGGCCGATCACCCGCGCATTGCGGAATTCGGCACGCACCTGCTCGGGAGTGGCGCTGGTGGCCACGTCGAAGTCCTTGGGAGGAATGCCCAGCAGCGGGTCGCGAACGCCCCCGCCGACGATGTACGCCTGGTAGCCGGCCTTGGTCAGGCGCTCCACGACGTTCACCGCGTTCCTGCTGAACTGGTCTCGCCGCAGCGAGTGCTGATGATTGCCAACGACTTCCGGAGTAGTGCGGACGGCGCGCGGACGGCGCAGTGGGGATCGGATGGACTGGATCAGCTTTTTCAGCATGTGTGCACTATCGGGAATGGATGTATGGATGGCGTACGCGGCGCCGCTTGTTAACGGCGATTCCTGGAGAATAGCGGGTGTCTGCCGCTGCCTGGAAACAATTGGCAGCAAATCGGCCGCCTTCTGCGCCGCGGCGATTCTAGCATTGTGGGGTGGGATGATGAAGAAAACTGGGGAAAGGGACTTGCGGGGAGACTGGAGGAGAGTGTAGCGAAAGCTACTGGGGGAGCCGAGGCTCCCCCCCAAATAGGTGCGTGCTTTGTTTTTATTATGTTTACCGGGCTTGTTGTTTTTGTTTGTAGACCCGTCCCTCGAAGCTACCTGCTTCGGGGAACCTTCCACACATGGAAGGTTTCAATAGCAAACGGATTGCTTTGGTCGCTGAGTGAGCAATGATCTTGCGATCCAACCAGTTTTGCGTGCTGCCTCAAGACAGTTTTATTCTTCTTGACTGGTTGCGGGACTTCTCCCGACGGCTACCCTTCTCCAAAAGAATCAGTTAGCTGCGCCTCCGCGATCTTGTTTTTGTTGTGCTGGAGTCGTTTCGTCTTGTTCTTATTGTGAGTGGTCGTGCTTGTTATTGTTGTTGTACCAATAACAAAGCAGATGCCGTGCCAACTTTTGCGAATCCTTATTTTTCAAGGGTTTGCGCTGATTCGCCCTTGCCGGGCAGGCACAAAAAAGCCGGGTTCCCGTTACCGATGAACCCGGCTTTTGTTACGGAGCTTGTCTCCGGTAACAGTGTGAAACGTGTTACGAGTCGGCCGATGCGCCGGATTTGCGGCGCGGGATGCCCAGGCGCTGGCGGCGTTCCCACAGGCATTTGCGGCTGATGCCCAGCTTGCGGGCCAGCTCGGTCTCGGTCATGTGGTCCTGGTGCTCGAGGACGAAGTGCTGGAAGTAGTCTTCCAGCGACAAATCCTCGGTGGGCTCGTGGTTGCTGGCGCTGCCGCTGCTCGGGCGCAGGTCGCCGTCATCGCCGAAGTCGTCGTCCAGATCATCCAGTTCGATGTCGATGCCCAGCAGGTCGGCGGGGATTTCCTGGCCCTCGCTGAGGATCACTGCGCGCTCGATGGCGTTCTCCAGTTCGCGCACGTTACCCGGCCACGGGTAGTGACGGATGGCCTGTTCAGCCTCGTGGGAGAAGGTCAGCGCCTGGCGCCCCATCTGGGAGCACTGGCGCGCCAGGAAGGAGCGGGCAATTTCCATCACGTCGGGGCCGCGTTCGCGCAGGGGCGGCAGCTTCAGCGAGATGACGTGCAGGCGGTAATAAAGGTCTTCGCGGAACTGGCCGGTCTTGGCCAGCATCTTCAGGTCACGGTGGGTGGCGGCGATCAGGCGTACATCGACCTTCTGCGATTGCACCGAGCCCACGCGGCGAATTTCGCCTTCCTGCAGCACGCGCAACAGGCGTGCCTGGGCCTCGAGCGGCAGTTCGCCGATCTCGTCGAGGAACAGCGTGCCACCGTCGGCGGCTTCCACCAGGCCTGCGCGGCCAGCGCTGGCGCCGGTGAACGCACCTTTTTCGTGGCCGAACAGTTCGGATTCGATCAGGGTTTCCGGGATCGCCGCGCAGTTCACCGAGATCAGCGGCGCCTTGGTGCGCTTGGAGAGGTTGTGCAGCGCGCGGGCGACCAGTTCCTTGCCGGTGCCGGACTCACCCTGGATCAGCACATTGGAGTCGGTGGGCGCGACCTTGCGGATCTTGGTGTAGAGCTCCTGCATGGGGGGGCAGGAGCCGATGATGCCGATCTCGCCATCTGCGGCGGCGGTGTTACCGCTGCTACGCTCGGCAGCCTTGGCGTTACCGCGGGCTTCCGCGGGGGCGTTACGGTTCTCCTGGCGATCCTTGAGGATGCGCGCCACGGCCTGGAGCATCTCGTCGTGGTCGAACGGCTTGGCGATGTAGTCCACCGCACCCATCTTCATCGAGTCCACCGCCGAGCGCAGGCTGGCGTAGCTGGTCATGATCAGCACCGGGGTGCCCTGCGCCAGCTTGATCAGTTCGGTGCCGGGCGCGCCGGGCAGGCGCAGGTCGCTGACGATCATATCGAACGACGGGATGCTGTAGCGCTCCTGAGCCTCCTGTACCGAGCCAGCTTCGCTGACCTGATACTGGTTGCGCTCGAGCAATCGTCGCAGGGCGGAACGGATGATGGTTTCGTCTTCGACGATGAGGATATGTGCCATGTATTCAGCTCTCTCGACGTGCTCGTTTACTGCTCGGCCGTCGGGCCAGGATGCCGCGGCAAGGTGACGCTGATGCGGGTACCGCATTCGCGTTCCGGGTCTGCCGGGCTGTCTATGGTGATTTGCCCATAATGCTCTTCCACGATCGAATAGACCAGCGCGAGGCCCAGGCCGGTTCCCTTGCCCGGGTCCTTGGTGGTGAAGAACGGCTCGAACAGGCGGTCGATGATCGATTTGGGTATGCCACTGCCTTCGTCCTCGACGATCAGGTCGATGGTTTGCTCCGAGGCTTCGGTGCGCACGCGGATCGCGCCGTTGGGCGGGGAGGCGTCGCGGGCGTTGGACAGCAGGTTGATCAGTACCTGAGCCAGGCGCTGGGAATCGCCCTCGACCCAGTGCTCCGGATCGCACAGGTTGAAGAACTGCACGTCGACGCTGCGCTTGTTCAGCGACAGCAGGGCGATGGCTTCATGGGCGACGTCCGCCAGGCATACCGGTTCGGCCGCGACCTGCTTGCCGCCGGCGTGGGCGAAACTCATCAGCGACTGCACGATGCGCGAAACGCGCTTGGTCTGCTCGAGAATCTGCCCGCTGATTTCGGTCAGCTCACCATCGCCTTCGCGTTCTTCCCGCAGGTTCTGCGCCAGGCAGGCGATGCCGGTGATGGGGTTGCCGATTTCGTGGGCAACGCCGGCGGCGAGGCGGCCGATGGAGGCCAGGCGCTCGGAGTGGATCAGTTTGTCTTCCAGCGACTGGGTTTCGGTGAGGTCTTCGACCAGTAATACCAGGCCGCTGTTACCGGGGGCGAGGGGTTCCTCGATCGCCGCCTTGTGCAGGTTCAGCCAGCGGGTCTGGCCCTCGATGGACAGGCGCTGCTTGTGCAGGTGCTCGTCGGGCGCGTCGATGAAGCCTTCCAGCAGGCCGCGCCAGGGATCGGGCAGGGCGGCCAGACGCGAGCCGACCACGCGTTGTGCACTGACTCCGGTGAGTTCCTCGATGGCGCGGTTCCACATGAGGATTTCCTGGTCCTTGGCCAGCGAGCACACGCCCATCGGCAGGTCCTGCAGGGTCTGGCGGTGGTAGCGGCGCAAGGTGTCGAGCTCGGCGGCCAGGCCGGTGAGCCGGGAGTGGTAATCCTCCAGGCGGCTCTCGATGAAGTGGATGTCTTCGGTGACGTAGCTTTCGCTGTTGGCCTTGTAGGGCAGGAAGGTTTCCACCATGTCCTGCGCCACGCTCGGGCCCATCAGGCCGGAGAGGTTCGCCTCGATGCGGTCGCGCAGGCGGCGCAGGGCGTAGGGGCGGCGTTCGTCGAAGGGCAGGTGCAGGTCGCGCAGGGCCTGTTCCACTTCGCGCTGGGCGGTCTTCGCGCCCAGTGGCTTGGCAAGCTGGCTGGCGAATTCCTGAGGGGAAACGGCGATCAGCTCGCGGCGTTGCGGGCGGCGCACGTTATCCACAGCGCAGGCTTCGGCGGCGCCCTTCTCCTCATCGCTGGCTTCGGTGAACAGCGAGACCAGGGTGAACACCAGCACGTTGGCTGCCAGCGAGGCGAGTGCCGCCAGGTGCCAGGTGGTGTCGTCGAGCACATAGAGCGAATTGAACAGCGGCAGGTAGATGCTCTGCATGTTCGCGACCAGCGGGATGAGCATGGTCGCGCCCCACACCAGCATGCCTGCCACCAGGCCGGCGATGAAGCCGCGGCGGTTGGCGGTCGGCCAATAGAGCACGGCCAGTGCGCCGGGGAGGAACTGCAGGGTGGCGACGAAGGAGACGATGCCCAGGTTCGACAGGTCCTGCTCGGCGCCCAGCAGCAGGTAGAAGGCATAGCCGGCCATGATGATCGCGGCGATCAGTGCGCGGCGGGTCCACTTCAGCCAGCGGTAGATGTTGCCTTCTGCAGGTGGCTGGTAGAGCGGTAGCACCAGGTGGTTGAGGACCATGCCCGAGAGCGCCAGGGTCATCACGATGATCAGGCCGCTGGCGGCGGAAATTCCGCCGACGAAGGCGGTCAGCGCCAGGGCCGGGCTGTCCACCGAGATGCCCAGGCCGAGGGTGAAGTATTCCGGATTGGTCGACGCTCCCAGGTGCAGGCCGGCCCAGAGGATCGGCGGCACCGCCAGGCTCATCGGCAGCAGGAACAGCGGCAGGCCCCAGCTGGCGCTGAGCAGCGAGCGCGGGTTGAGGTTCTCGGTGAAGGTCATGTGGAACATGTGCGGCATCACGATGGCCGCGGCGAAGAACACCAGCAGCAGCGTGCGCCACGGCCCTTCGGCGAGCGGCGTGTGCAGGGTGCTCAGGGCTTCCTGGTTCTGCAGCAGCCAGACCTCCAGGCCATCCGGACCACCGAATACCCCGTAGAGGGCGAACAGGCCGATGGAGCACAACGCTACCAGCTTCACCAGTGACTCGAAGGCGATCGCCATCACCAGCCCTTCGTGACGCTCGCGGGTGGCGATGTGGCGCGCGCCGAAGAGGATGGCAAACAGTGTGATCAGTGCGCAGAACGCCAGCGCCGCGCGGTTGGGCTCGGATTCGCGGGTGAGGATGCTGATCGAGTCGGTCACTGCCTGGATCTGCAGTGCCAGCATCGGCAGTACGCCGATCAGCATGAACAGTGTGGTCAGCGCGCCGGCCCAGGTGCTGCGGAAGCGGAAGGCGAACAGGTCGGCCAGCGACGACAACTGGTAGGCCCGCGTGATGCGCAGGATCGGATAGAGCAGCACCGGGGCAAGCAGGAAGGCGCCGGAGACGCCCAGGTAGATCGCCAGGAAGCCGTAGCCGTACTGGTAGGCCAGCCCGACCGTGCCATAGAAGGCCCAGGCGCTGGCATACACGCCCAGCGACAGGGTGTAGATCAGCGGATGGCGCACCAGCCGGCGCGGAATGAAGCCGCGCTCGGTGATCCAGGCGACACCGAAAAGGACCATCAGGTAGGCGGCGCTGATCAGGATCAGCTGGGTGAGGCTAAAGCTCGTCAGCATCGCGCTGGCTCTGCAGGATGAAGGTGACGACGATCAGGATCAGCCACAGCAGATACGGGCGGTACCAGGCGCCGTGGGGATCGATCCACCAGTCCATGATGGCCGGTGAGAACAGGTAGATGCCCACGACCAGGAGCAACACCAGTCGGTAGATGTACATGTCGTCTCTCTCTTGGTTCGGCGGGCAGGCTACCTGTGCGCACAGTTGCCGGCAAGCCGGCCGCCGGCCTTGTCTGGCACCGAGCGGTCGCAAGCCATGCAGGAGCGAGCTTGCTCGCGAATCCGAATCCCGCTGCGGGGCTTGTTCGCGAGCAAGCTCGCTCCTACAAAAAACAGTTCGTGCAGGTGCCCTGTACGACCAGTCTAGAGCTGTGCGTCTTCCAGCGTCAGGCAGTGGGGGATGGCGCTGGTGTCCCAATGGCCGATGCCCCAGGCGAGCACTTCGCCCGGCGAAGCATGCAGCAGCTCGGCGGGCGGCTTCTGCCCCAGCGCTTTCAGCGCGCGCACCAGCAGGGGGGCGGCCTGGTCGGCGGCGAGCGGCGGCGAGCGGTAGGTCTTGCCGAGCTTGTGGCCATCCGGCTGGATGATCAGCGGCACGTGCAGGTAGCGCGGGGCGGCAATGCCCAGCAACTCCTGCAGGTAGAGCTGGCGCGGCGTGTTGTCCAGCAGGTCGGCGCCGCGAACGATGTCGGTAACACCTTGCCAGGCATCGTCCAGTACCACTGCCAGCTGATAGGCGAACAGCCCGTCGCGGCGGCGGATGATGAAATCGCCCACCTCGCGTCCCAGGTGCTGGTGGAACTCGCCCTGCAGGCGATCGATGAAGCGATAGTCCAGTTCCGGCACGCGGATGCGGATGGCGACGTCGTCGTGCCAGTCATGCTGGGCGTCGCGACAGGTGCCGGGGTAGATGCCGTGCGTGCCTTCGAGTTGCTTGCGCGAGCAAGTGCAGGCGTAGGCCAGGCCGCTGCGCAACCATTGTTCGACCTGATGGGCGTAGGCGTCGCCCCGCTCGCTCTGGCGCTCTACCGGGCCGTCCCATTCGAAGCCATAGCGCTCAAGGGTTTCCAGGATGGCTGCCTGGGCGCCGGGCATTTCGCGCGGTGGGTCGAGGTCCTCCATGCGCACCAGCCACTTTCCCCCCACCGAACGTGCATCCAGGTAGGAGGCGACGGCGGCGACCAGCGAACCGAAGTGCAGGTAGCCACTGGGGGTGGGGGCGAAGCGTCCGATGTACGGGGTGGCAGGCATGGCGGCTCTTGAAAGTGCAGGCTGAACAGCGGCTCTCTAATAAACGGCGGAAACTAAACGGGGCGCCGCAGCGCCCCGTTCGGGATCAACCAGGCTCAGGAGCCCAGTTGCTTTTCCTTGATTTCCGCCAGGGTCTTGCAATCGATGCACAGGGTGGCGGTGGGGCGGGCTTCCAGACGGCGGATGCCGATCTCGACGCCGCAGGAATCGCACCAGCCGTAATCGTTGTCTTCGATCAGTTGCAGGGTCTCGTCGATCTTCTTGATCAGCTTGCGCTCACGGTCACGGGCGCGCAGCTCGAGGCTGAACTCTTCTTCCTGGCTGGCACGGTCGGCCGGGTCCGGGAAGTTTGCCGCTTCGTCCTGCATGTGGTGCACGGTGCGGTCCACTTCTTCCATCAGCTCAACTTTCCATTTGTTGAGGATGGAGGTGAAGTGCGCGCGCATGCGATCACTCATGTACTCCTCGCCCTTGGTTTCCTGGTAGGGCTCGAAGCCACGAATCAGTTGGCTGCTCTGTTGTTTTGCTTTGGTGGGCATGGATGACCGCCTCTCACTCTCGCTAATCCTCTCGCGGATGGTCCCTCTCCGGCACCGCCGGCCCCGCGCTCGCAGCGGGCGAACTTACCAGAACGATAACGGGGACGCTACTCCCGGTTGTCGAGCCTGACAGTGCCCGCACATGGTCTGATCGCCAGGTTGCCGACCCGCTGGTCACGTCAAGCGGGCTTTTCTGCAAACCTGGGCAGGATCGCAGGTAATTTCCAGACGAAGCCTGCATTTTCCGGGGGCAGCGCTTTGGCAGCGCTGCTGCCCCAGTATTCATCAGTGGCCTGTTAGAATCCCGGCTCTGTCGCAAAGTTCGGAATATTCCATGGCCACCACCTTCAGTGCGCGCAGCCGCGCCATCGAACCTTTCCACGTCATGGCGCTGCTGGCGCGGGCCAATGAGCTGCAGGCCGCGGGCCACGACGTCATCCACCTGGAGATCGGCGAGCCGGATTTCACCACCGCCGCGCCCATCGTCGAGGCCGGGCAGAAGGCCCTGGCAAATGGTCACACGCGCTATACCGCCGCACGTGGCCTGCCGGCGCTGCGCGAAGCCATCGCCGGCTTCTACGCCCAGCGCTACGGCCTGTCGATCGACCCGCAGCGCATTCTCGTCACGCCCGGCGGCTCCGGCGCCTTGTTGCTCGCCAGCAGCCTGCTGGTGGATCCAGGCAAGCACTGGTTGCTGGCCGATCCGGGTTACCCGTGCAATCGCCACTTCCTGCGCCTGGTGGAAGGCGCCGCACAACTGGTGCCGGTGGGACCGGAGAGCCGCTATCAGCTGACCCCGGAGCTCGTCGAACGGCACTGGGATCAGGACAGTGTAGGCGCTCTGGCCGCATCGCCGGCGAATCCTACGGGCACCCTGTTGCACAAGGATGAACTCGCTGCGCTGTCTTCCACGCTCAAGGCGCGTGGCGGCCACCTGGTGGTGGACGAGATCTACCATGGCCTGACCTACGGCATCGACGCGTCCAGCGTGCTGGAAGTGGATGACGACGCCTTCGTCCTCAACAGTTTCTCCAAATATTTCGGCATGACCGGCTGGCGCCTCGGCTGGCTGGTCGCGCCGCAAGACGCGGTGGGAGAGTTGGAGAAACTGGCGCAGAACCTCTACATCAGCGCGCCGAGCATGGCCCAGCATGCCGCGCTGGCCTGCTTCGAGCCGGCGACCCTGGCGATCCTCGAGGAGCGTCGCGAGGAGTTCCGCCGGCGCCGCGACTACCTGCTGCCTGCCCTGCGCGAACTGGGCTTCGGCATTGCCGTGGAGCCGGAGGGCGCCTTCTATCTGTATGCCGATATCAGCGCTTTCGGTGGCGATGCCTTCGCCTTCTGCCAGCACTTCATCGAGACCGAACACGTGGCCTTCACCCCTGGCGTCGACTTCGGCCGATACCAGGCGTCGCACCATGTGCGTTTCGCCTACACGCAGAGTGTCGAGCGTCTGCAACAGGCGGTGGAGCGTATTGCCCGCGGCCTGAAGACCTGGCGTCCCTGATGCGCTTCGAGCCAGCGCTGGAAGAGGCGCGCCTGATCAAACGCTACAAGCGCTTCCTGGCGGATATCGAGACCGCCAGCGGCGAGCGGCTCACCATCCACTGCCCGAACACCGGGTCGATGCTCAACTGCATGAGCGAAGGCTGCCGTGTCTGGTTCAGCCGCTCCGATGACCCCAAGCGCAAGCTGCCGGGCACCTGGGAGCTGGTGGAGACTCCGCAGGGCCGGCTGGCCTGCGTGAACACCGGGCGGGCCAACCGGCTGGTGGAGGAGGCTTTGCTGACCGGCAAGGTGACCGAGTTGGCCGACTTCGATGAACTGCGCCGCGAGGTTGCCTACGGGCAGGAGAACAGCCGCGCGGACTTCCGCCTGATGGTTGCCGGCAAACCTGTGTTCGTGGAGGTGAAGAGCGTGACCCTGGGCTTCGCCGACACCCCGGTCGCGGCCTTCCCCGATGCCGTCACCCTGCGTGGCGCCAAGCACCTGCGCGAGCTGGCGGCGCTGGCGCGCCAGGGGATGCGCGCGGTGTTGCTGTATGCGGTGAACCTGTCGGAGATCGAAGCGGTGCGCCCGGCGAAGGAGATCGATCCGGCCTATGCGGCGGCGCTGGTAGAAGCGCGCAATGCGGGAGTGGAGGTGCTGGCGTATGGGGCGCGGATCGATACCCGGGAGATTGTTCTGGACCGGCCGCTGCAGGTGTTGCTCTAGTTGCTCGGCTGCTGCTCTGGTGTTGGGCTGTTCGCGAGCAAGCTCGCTCCTACAAGGAGCGGCACGGTGCAGGGCGGTCCCCTCTATCGCTTGCGGGCGAGGGCCGGGGTGAGGTGTTCTTGATCCTGTAGGAGCGAGCTTGCTCGCGAACCTGCGCAGTACCGCTTCTACCCCTGAGCCTCGTCGACTTGCTCTTCCAGCCAGATGCCGCGCTCGTCTTCATGGCATGGCAACGCCTCCAGCACATCGCCCAGGCACGGACCCTGGATGCACTCGCCGGTCTCGATCAGGAACAGCGCGCCATGATGGCCGCATTGCAGCAGGCGGCCGCTGGTATCGAGAAAATTCTCGGCGTCGTAGCCCAAGGGAATTTCCCGGTGTGGGCAGCGGTTGCGGTAGGCGTACACGCGGCCTTCGCGGCGCACGGCGAAGAGGTTCAGGCCTTGGGTCTTGAAGCCCCGGCTCTGGCCTTCGGCCAGGTCATGCGGGGCGCAGAGCAGGATCATTCGACACGGTCTCCATCAGGGCGGCCATTATCCGCGCGTCGATGGCAGGACCGGAAGAGGGTGCACTTCCGTGTGCTGAAGCCGGTGCTCGCCGGGTGCCCCGGCGAAATCGGCGCCGACCTTAAGCGCCTCTGTACATTAATGCAAATAATTATCAAATAGATTTCCTAAATTTCCTGTGGCAAGGTTCGTTCATGCTGCCTGACTTGTGGCAAGCGCCCCCACGAATGAGGATTTCTGCAATGACGACCCTGACTGCGCCGGCCTCCGAGCTGTATCGCGCCTGGCAAGCCCTGCGCGCCGAGAAACCGCGCCTGCGCGCCCGTGATGCGGCGCAACATCTGAAGGTGAGCGAGGCCAAGCTGACGGCCAGCCGCCTGGGGGTGGACGCGGTGCGCCTGCGCACCGACTGGGCCGCGCTGCTGCCGGCGCTGGGAGCGCTGGGCCAGATCATGGCGCTGACCCGCAACGAGCACTGTGTGCACGAGCGCAAGGGGCCGTACCGCGACGTTACCGTATCCGCCAATGGCCAGATGGGCCTGGTGGTGTCCCCGGACATCGACCTGCGGCTGTTCCTTGGAGGCTGGGCCAGCGCCTTCGCCATCAGCGAGGAGACAGCCCACGGCACCCAGCGCAGCATCCAGGTGTTCGACCGCCAGGGCACCGCCGTGCACAAGGTCTTCCTTACCGAGCATAGCGATCTCGCCGCCTGGGAAGCGCTGGTGCACAGCTTCACTGCTGCCGAGCAGCGCGCCGATCTGCAGCTGGTGGCGCTCGAGCCCAAGGCCGCTGCGCTGGCCGACAGCGACGTCGACGTTGCAGCCTTGCGTGAGGGCTGGGCGGCCCTGAAGGACACCCACCATTTCTTTGCCTTGCTGAAGAGGCACAAGGTCCAGCGTACCCAGGCGCTGCGCCTGGCCGGCCGCGAGTGGGCCGAACCGCTGGCCACCGCCGAATTGCCGCGCCTGCTGGAGGCGGCCGGGGCCCAGCAGTTGCCGATCATGATCTTCGTCGGCAATGTCCACTGCATCCAGATCCACACCGGCACCGTGGAAAACCTCAAGTGGATGGACGACTGGTTCAACGTCCTCGACGCGCAATTCAACCTGCACCTGAAGACGCCGGGCGTGGTCGAGCTGTGGCGCGTGCGCAAGCCCAGCAGCGATGGTGTGGTGACCAGCTGGGAAGCCTTCGACGCCAATGGCGAGCTGGTGCTGCAGCTATTCGGCACGCGCAAGCCAGGCGTTCCGGAGTTGCAGGGCTGGCGCGAACTTGCCGAATCCTTCCCGGCACGCTGAGGAGCAACTCATGAAAACTTCCATGACTGCACGGGCGCTGTTCGCCGGTCTCTGCCTGACTGCCACCAGCGTGCTGGCCGACGCGTTGCCGCAGCGCTGGGTGAGCGCCGGCGGTTCGCTGAGCGAATGGGTCGTCGCGCTGGGCGGCGAAGCCAGGCTGGTGGGCGTCGACACCACCAGTCTGCACCCGGCCTCGCTCCAGGCACTGCCGAAGATCGGCTATCAGCGGCAGCTCGCCGCCGAAGGCATCCTCGCGCTGAAACCGGACATCCTGCTGGGCAGCGAGGAAATGGGCCCGCCGCCGGTCCTGCAGCAACTGCGCGCCGCCGGCGTACGGATCGAGGCGCTGTCGGCCACGGCCGACGAGAAGGCTGTGCACGAGACCATTCAGCGTCTGGGTGAGCTGCTCGGTGCGCCAGACAAGGCCAGACAGGCCGCGGCGGCTTTCGATGCACGCCTCGCCGCGCAGGACGCGTGGTTGAAGAAAGCCCAGTCCACGCAGGCAGCGCCCGGTGTCGTGCTGCTGGTCGGGCACGCCGGCGGCAACCTGCTGGTAGCCGGCCAGGGTACTTCCGGGGACTGGCTGATCCAGCATGCCGGTGGCCGCAACCTGGCGACCCACAAGGGTTACAAAACGCTGTCGACCGAAGCCCTTACCGCGCTGAATCCGCAGGTGGTGGTGCTCAGCGACCGCGCCCTGGAGGGTGACCAGGCTCGCGCCGCACTGACCCAGCAGAACCCCGGCCTTGCCGCGACCAGCGCGCTGCGTGACGGCCGTGTACTGGTGCTCGATCCGACCCTGCTGGTCGGTGGCCTGGGGCCGCGCATCCCGGATGGGCTGGCTAGCCTCTCTCGAGCCTTTTATCCTTCCGCGCAGGCCCTGAACACGGAAAGTCGTCCTTGACCCGGATCGTTACCGCTCGACCGCTGTTCCTGCTCCTTGGTTTCCTCCTGCTGCTGGTCGTCTGGCTCTCACTGGCCCTCGGGCCGGTGAGCCTGCCACTGGGCGATACCCTGCGTGCACTGGCGCACATGCTTGGGCTGCCGGTGTCCGCTGATGGGCTCGGCCAGGCCGAACTGATCGTCGGGCAGATTCGCCTGCCACGCACCTTGCTGGGCATCGCCACTGGCGGCGTGCTGGCGCTGGCCGGGGTAGCGATGCAGGGTTTGTTCCGCAACCCGCTGGCCGACCCCGGCCTGATCGGAGTCTCCAGCGGAGCCGCGCTGGGGGCGGCCATCGCCATTGTCTTCGGCGCATCCATTGGTGGCTTGCCCGAGGCTTTCGCGCCTTATCTGCTGTCGGCGTGCGCGTTTGCCGGTGGCCTGCTGGTGACAGCGCTGGTCTACCGCCTGGGTCGCCACAATGGCCAGACCAGCGTGGCGACCATGCTGCTCGCCGGCATTGCACTGACGGCGTTGGCGGGCGCGCTGATCGGGCTGTTCACCTACCTTGCCGACGACGCCACGCTGCGCACGTTGACCTTCTGGAACCTCGGCAGTCTGAATGGCGCGAGCTACCCGCGACTCTGGCCGCTGCTACTGATCAGCCTGCTGGTGGCCTGCTGGCTGCCGCGTCGAGTGAATGCATTGAATGCGTTGCTGCTGGGCGAGTCGGAAGCACGCCACCTGGGCTTTGACGTCGAGCGCTTGAAAATCGAATTGATCCTCTGCACCGCGCTGGGCGTCGGTGCGGCGGTGGCGGCGGCCGGGATGATCGGCTTCATCGGTCTGGTGGTGCCGCATCTGCTGCGTCTGCTTGTCGGCCCGGATCACCGCGTGCTGCTGCCGGCCTCGATGTTCGGCGGCGCAATCCTGCTGCTGCTCGCCGATCTGGTCGCGCGCCTGGCCCTGGCGCCCGCGGAGCTGCCTATCGGTATCGTCACCGCGCTGATCGGTGCGCCGTTCTTTCTCTACCTGCTGATCCGGGGGCGCTCCTGATGCTTTGCGCAGACAAGTTGCTGGTCAAGCGCGGCGCCCAGACCGTTCTGCAGGATGTCAGCGTGACGCTGCAACCGGGCGAAGTGCTCGGGGTGCTCGGGCCCAACGGCGCGGGCAAGAGCACCTTGCTCGGTGCCATGAGCGGCGAATTGCCCCTGGCCGGCGGTGCAGTGAGCCTGGACGGCCGCCCGCTGGACGCCTGGCGTGGCACCGAGCGGGCGCGCCGACTGGCTGTGCTGGCGCAATCATCCTCGCTGAGCTTTGCATTTACGGTCGAGGCGGTGGTGGGGTTCGGGCGTTTACCTCACGACAGTGGCCGCCAGCGCGATGCGGAAATCATCCGCGAAGCGATGATCGCCGCCGACGCCTCGCACCTGGCCGGGCGCAGTTACCTAGCGCTCTCCGGTGGTGAACGTCAGCGGGTGCATCTGGCCCGCGTGCTGGCACAGCTCTGGCCCGGCGGGACGGAGCAGGTGCTGCTGCTGGACGAGCCGACATCGGCGCTCGACCCGCTGCACCAGCACACCACGCTGCAGGCCGTGCGCGAGTTCGCGGGGCGTGGCGCGGCGGTGCTGGTGATCCTGCACGACTTGAATCTCGCGGCGCGATACTGTGATCGCCTGTTGCTGCTGCACGAGGCGCGCGCGCACCTGCTCGGTACACCCCATGAGGTATTGCAGGCGGAGCCGCTGCGCACGGTATTCGGGCTTGATGTGCTGGTGCAGGAACATCCGGAGCGTGGTCATCCGTTGATCATCGCGCGCTGACAAGGAGTTGCCATGAAGAAGGTTCTGCTCGTTTCGCTGCTGGCGCTGGTGGCGGCTTGCCAGAGCCAGCCGGCCACGCCGCCACTGCCGGCCTGGCAGAGCCCGGAGGGCCGCGACAACGCCGAACTGGGCGTGATTCGCGACCTGCACAGCGGCGAACAGCTGTCACCGGCGCAACTGCTCGATCGACTTGCCAGCGCACCGCGGGTGCTGGTGGGCGAGCAGCATGACAATCCCGATCATCACGCCCTGGAGCTCTGGCTGGTGCGCGCCCTGGCCGAGCGCCGGGCGAGCGGCAGCGTGCTGTTGGAGATGATCAATCCGAACCAGCAGGAAGCCGTTGCCGCCGCTCAGGCTGCGGCACGTAACGGACGCATGCCCACCGACCTGATCAGTGCGCTGCAGTGGCAGCCCGGCTGGAGCTGGTCGCAGTACGGCCCGCTGCTGACCTGGCTGATCAAGCAACCGGCGCCGTTGTTGGCGGCCAACCTGGATCGCAGCGAGATCATGGATATCTACCGGCACAAGCCGGAGCTGCCGGGAGCGGCTTCCACCGCATCGACGGTTCGCGAAGCCCTGCTGGAGGATATCCGTGCATCCCACTGCGGCCTGCTGCCGGAAAGCCAACTACCGGCAATGCTGGCGGTGCAGCAGCAGCGTGACCGGCGCATGGCCGAGCGCTTCAAGGCGGCAGCGCAGCCAGCCGTGATGATCGCTGGCGGCTTCCACGCGCGACGTGATTTGGGCGTTCCGTTGCACCTGCAGGATTTGAGCGCAGAGCAAGGGTTGCAAGTGGTGATGCTGGCCGAGGTGGGCAAGCGTGTAGCGCCGGAGCAGGCGGATTACGCCTGGTACACGCCTGCACAGCCGCCGACGGATTACTGCGCACAGATGCGTGGGAAGATGTAAGTACAGACGGGGCCGATGAGGCCCCGTTTTTCATCCAGGCTGCGAGCCGCAACAGAAATCCCAGGCAAAAAAAGACCCGGCAAAGTGCCGGGTCTAAAACCGTGATTAGCCTGATGAGGAGATAATCTGAAGAGTCCGACTGCGTGGTCTCTCGAGCTTATCCAACTGGCCTCGCAGCCAGTGGTTGTAATAATAACCATTATCATTTGAGAGTCAACACCTTTTCTTCGCCTGAACCCAAAAAACTTGGGCCGCGTGAATGCACTGTGCGAAGAAAAAATCGAGGCAAAAAAAAGACCCGGCAAAGTGCCGGGTCGAAACCGTGATTAGCCTGATGAGGAGATAATCTGAAGAGTCCGACTGCGTGGTCTCTTGAGGTTATCGATCTGGCCTCGCGACCAGATGACTCAATAATAATCATTATCATTTGAGAGTCAACCTCTTTTCTGCAGATTTTTCCCTCGTCCGCAATATTTATCCTGCGCAAATGAAAAGCCCGGCGCGGGCCGGGCTTTTCAGGGGATGGAGCGCCTTATTCGGCCTGGCGTTGCAGGCGCAGTTGGGTGACTTCCTTGTTCAGCAGGTCGATGCGCCGCGCCATGCCTTCGATCAGGCTGTGGGCGATGCGCGGGTTGCTCTGCATCAGGCTGAGGAACTGGTCCTTCGGAATCACCATCACGGTGCACGGCTCGCTGGCGATCACCGAGGCGCTGCGCTTCTCGCGGGTGAACACGGCCATGGCGCCGAAGATTTCATCCTTCTGCACGTCGCCGACCTTCTGACCGTCGACGAAGGCCTCGGCGTGGCCCTCGATGATGATGAACACGTGCTCGGCGTCATCGCCCTGCTGGATCAGTTGAGCGCCGGCGGCGAAGTGCTGGAAGCCGGTGGCTGGACGAATCTCCGGCTGCTTGAGGTGTGCCAGGGCATCCGACAGCAGCGCGGTGTGGCCGATCAGGTAGTGCAGGAACTGCTCCTGGCGCTGCTCGTTGCTGTGGATGTGGCGGAACACTTCGCTGCGCGAATACGGGATCAGGCACAGCGGCTCCTCGCTGACGTAGCGGCAGGGCGGCAGCTCGATACCCTGGCGCAGGCCGACCAGGTCGCCTTCCTGCAGGTAGAACAGCGGACGCTCATCCACCAGCGCATGGACCAGGCCGTTCTCGATGAGGAACAGATGCTTGCCGGGCAGCTCGCCTTCCAGGTCGTCGGACCGTTCCAGGCGGATGGCTTCGCCGGCGGGTTCCAGGCCGGCGAGCAATTGCGCCGGAATGCCCTGCAGGCGATTGATCAGTCGATCGGCGTAGGCAGGTTGTTCACCGAGTAGGTACATGGCCGTAATATCCTTGATATGGCGACGGTCGAGGGCGCACGAAGGGCCCTGAAACCATAAGCGGACAGGCACCTTGCGTAAACATTTTCCCACAGAGCTTGTGAGCTAGCTCTTGTTACGTGCGGGAAATGTCTCAAGCTCGCCGAGAAGGGCTGCCTTGTGCGCAGGTGGAAGGTCGTTCCAGTGCACATCCAGCAGGGCGCCCTCGATGGCGTAAAGGAGCACCTTGGAGGCGCGGAAGCCCCGGGCACGCACGGCCCGGTAAGCGCCGACCGCGCCCAGGCGGCGCAGGTCGCCGGCGTTGTGGATGCCCACGGCATGGAGCCACTGGGCCGAGGTCTTGCCGAGGTTCTTCAGGTGCAGCAGTTCGTCGTTCATCGTCTGTCCTTGCGATGGGCACGATGGGTGTCAGGTCTTGAAAAGGCCGAGAACTGCTCGTAGCGGCCGGACACACCCTGGAAAGTGTAGCGGTGGATGAGAAAAGCGTGGCGTTGTGACATCGCCCTGAAAGCGGGGCAGGGCGATGTGGCTCAGGCAGGGCGCGCCGTGTGGCGCTACCCACCCGCCGGAATCACCGCGCGGCGGCGATTCCGCCCGACAAACGGTGGATCAGAGGCCTGGCAGACGCTGGCGGATGCTGGCGACCAGTGCGTCGAGGCTGGCGGCGTCCGGAGTGTCAACGCGCTTGCTGTGCTGCTGCTCTTCGGCGTTGAGCTCTTCGCGATTGGCCAGTTGTGCCTGGACGACTTCCAGAGTGGCGTCGGAGGGGTCGTTGCCTTCGCTCTGGCGCTGGGCCAGCCAGCCGGCGATCACCGCTTCGGGCGCGTGGCAGTCGAGGATCAGGAAGGGTACGCCGGTTTCCTCGGCGATTTCCCACGCGGCAGCGCGCTGCTCGCGCTTGAGGAAGGTGGCATCGAGCACCACCGGATAGCCGGCGCGGAGGATGTCCACCGCCAGTTCGTTCAAGCGCTGGTAAGTGGCGCTGGTAGCATCGGTGTCATAGATGCCGCCCTTGAGCTGGCCTTGTTGCGCCGCCTGCTGCTCGCCGAACAGGCGCTTGCGCTCTACGTCCGAGCGCAGGCGCACGGCGCCCAGGGCTTCTACCAGGCGCAGCGCAACCTGGCTCTTGCCGACGGCAGAAACGCCGACGGTCAGCGCCAGGAAGCGTGACGGAATCGCACTGTAGCTTTCCGCCAGGTTGGCGTAGTTGCGGTATTGGCGCAGGGTCGCGGCCTTCTGCACGGCGTCGGTCTGGTGTGCCAGGCTGAACAGCGCAATCTTGGCGCGAACCAGGGCGCGGTATGCCTTGTAGAAGTTCAGCAGGGCCAGGGACTGGTAGTCGCCAGTGTATTCCAGGTACTGGCTGACGAAACGTCGCGACAGGCACTTCAGTCCGCGGTCTTCCAGGTCCATGGCGAGGAAGGCGTAGTCGGCGGTGACGTCGGTGAAGCGGAACGGCTCGTTGAACTCGATGCAGTCGAAGAGCACGACCTTGCCATCGATGATCGCAGCGTTACCCAGGTGAATGTCGCCATGGCATTCACGGATGAAACCCTTCGCCTTGCGCTGTTCGAACACGTCGTGGAGGCGTTCGAAACTCGACTCAGCCCAGGCTTCCAGGGCATCGAGCTGGAGCAGGTCGGCCTTGTCGGACAGCATCGGGCGGATCTGCTCGAAGTTCTGCCGCACAGGCGCCATGCAGGCGTCCGGGGTGCCCAGCGGGTGTTCGGTGGGGACGACCGGGGTGCGCAGGTGGAAGTCGGCGATCTGTCCGGCCAGGCCGTCCACGTGATCTGCACCAAGCTCCCCGCGGGCCTGCACTTCGCTGAGCAGTTGGTGCTGCGGGAACTCGCGGCACTGGATCATGTACTCGATGGCCGGGCCTTCGCCGTCAAGCTGTGGAGCGGCTTCACTGCCGGTGATGGCGATCACGTCAAGGTACAGGCCTTCGGTCAGGCGCTGGTTCAGGCGCAGCTCCTCTTCACAGAAGTGCTTGCGCTTGGCCAGGTCGGTGAAGTCGAGGAAACCGAAGTTCACCGGCTTCTTGATCTTGTAGACATAGGAGCCAGTGAGCAGCACCCAGGAAATATGGGTTTCGATGACCCGGAAGCCGTCGACCGGATGAGGGAACAGGGCGGGGTTCTGCAGGGCTGCGAGTAAGGTCTGGCTCACGTAATGTCCTTTCCGATCGAATTTTCTAAAGGCTGGCATTATGGCGACTGGGTCGGCAGGTGCAAACTCTGCGGCTGGCCGGCAACCAAATGGCCATCGCGGGGTCATAGCTCCGCTACTGCCGACTTCGCGAGATGCGCGGCAGTTCGCATCAAGCCCGGACGCCCGCTGGAGCGGCGTCTGTCTCCTGTGGACAAAGTACGTATAATGCGCCGCCATGACGCGTCCCCGATCTTCCAAACCTCGTAAAAAAAGCGGCAAATCGTCGCCTGCCATGCGCAAATGGCTGGGCTGGGCTCTCAAGCTTGGTCTGGTCGGTGTCGTGGTGCTGGCCGGTTTTGCCGTGTACCTCGATGCGGTTGTCCAGGAGAAATTCTCCGGCAAGCGCTGGACCATTCCCGCCAAGGTTTATGCCCGGCCACTGGAACTCTTCGTCGGCCTGAAACTGGGCAAGGACGACTTCCTGCGCGAGCTGGATGCCCTGGGCTATCGCCGTGAGACCTCGGTCGCGGGGCCTGGCGCCGTGTCGGTGGCCGGCAACGCCGTCGACCTCAATACCCGTGGCTTCCAGTTCTATGAAGGTGCCGAGCCGGCGCAGCGCATTCGTGTGCGCTTTTCCGGCAACTATGTGGCGGGCCTGAGCCGCACCAACGGCGGGGATCTTGCTGTCGCGCGCATGGAGCCGCTGCTGATTGGCGGCCTGTACCCGGCGCATAACGAAGACCGCATCCTGATCAAGCTCGACCAGGTGCCGCCGTACCTGATCGATACCCTGGTCGCCGTGGAAGACCGTGATTTCTGGAGTCACCACGGGGTTTCGATCAAGTCCATCGCCCGTGCCGTGTGGGTCAACGCCAGCGCAGGCCAGTTGCGTCAGGGCGGCAGTACGCTGACCCAGCAGTTGGTGAAGAACTTCTTCCTGACCAACGAGCGCAGCCTGTCGCGCAAACTTACCGAAGCCATGATGGCGGTGCTGCTGGAACTGCATTACGACAAGCGCGAAATCCTCGAGGGCTATCTCAACGAGGTGTTCCTCGGCCAGGATGGACAGCGCTCGGTGAATGGCTTCGGTCTCGCCAGCCAGTACTTCTTCAGCCAGCCGCTGTCGGAGCTCAAGTTGCCGCAGGTGGCTCTGCTGGTCGGCATGGTGAAAGGGCCTTCCTATTACAACCCGCGGCGCAATCCGGAGCGTGCTCTCGAGCGTCGCAACGTGGTGCTCGATGTACTCGCCGAGCAGGGCGTGATTACCCCCGAAGAGGCTGCCGCCGCCAAGCAGGCACCGTTGGGTGTGACCCGTCAGGGCAGTATGGCCAACAGCTCCTATCCGGCCTTCCTCGACCTGGTGAAACGCCAGCTCCGCGAGGACTACCGCGACGAGGACCTGACCGAAGAAGGCCTGCGCATCTTCACCAGCTTCGACCCCATCCTGCAGATGAAGGCCGAGTCCGCTGTCAGCGAAACCTTCAAGCGTCTCGAAGGCCGCAAGGGCGTTGCCGAGACCGAGACCGCCATGGTCGTGACGAACCCGGAAACCGGGGAGATTCAGGCCCTGCTGGGCAGTCGCGATCCGCGCTTTGCCGGCTTCAACCGTGCAGTCGATGCGGTGCGGCCGATCGGTTCGCTGGTCAAGCCGGCGGTCTATCTGACCGCACTGGAGCGTCCGAGCCAGTACACGCTGACCAGTTACATCCAGGACCAGCCGTTCCAGGTGAAGGGCAAGGATGGCCAGGTGTGGACGCCGAAGAACTACGAAGGCACCGCCAACGGCACCATCTTCCTTTATCAGGGGCTGGCCCGATCGCTGAACCTTTCCACCGCCAGGCTGGGCCTTGACCTGGGTGTGCCGAATGTTCTGAAGACGCTGGAGCGCCTGGGCGTGTCGCCAAACTGGCCGGCCTATCCGTCCATGTTGCTGGGCGCTGGCGCGCTGAGCCCGATGCAAGTGGCAACCATGTACCAGACCATCGCCAGTGGTGGCTTCAACACCCCGCTGCGGAGCATCCGCAGTGTGCTGGCGGCAGATGGTCAGCCGCTCAAGCGCTATCCGTTCCAGGTCGAGCAGCGTTTCGATCCGGGCGCCATCTACCTGCTGCAGAGCGCCATGCAGCGCGTGATGCGCGAGGGTACCGGGCGCTCGGTCTACAACCAGTTGCCGGCGTCCCTGACCCTGGCGGGCAAGACTGGCACCACCAACGATTCGCGCGACAGCTGGTTCTCCGGTTTCGGCCAGGACCTGCTGGCAGTGGTATGGATCGGTCGTGACGACAACGGCAAGACGCCGCTGACCGGCGCGACCGGCGCACTGCAGATCTGGACCAGTTTCATGCGCAAGGCCGACCCGCTGCCACTGGACATGCCGATGCCGGATAATGTCGTGCAGGCCTGGGTCGACCCGCATACCGGGCAGGGCACTGATGCCAACTGCCCCGGTGCAGTGCAGATGCCTTATATTCGCGGAAGCGAACCTGCGCCGGGCGCGGGTTGCGGAAACCAGGCCCCGGCCGGCGAAGTCATGGACTGGGTGCGTGGCTGGTTGAACTGATGCAAGAGGATTGGAAGTGAGAAAAGCTTGGTTTGCAGCGTCGGCGACTCTGGCGCTTCTGTCCGGTTGTGCGTCCCCGCAGCATGGCGCGATTCCCGTGCAGGACTCCGGTACCTCCGTCTCCAACTCGGAGCGTGTCGGCCGTAGTGGTGGCAACACCCAGGCGCCGGTTCGTGCCGGCGCGGGCCAGAGCATCCCGCAGGGTGACTCCGGCGTTACCGTGATGGTCCCGCAGGATGCGGGTATGGCACCGATCCAGACCTTCCCGGCGCAGACTGGCGCCGCGCCGATCAGCACCTCGCCGATGACCACGGCCCCGGGTGCCGCTGGCGCTCCCTATTCTTCGCAGCAACCGATTTCCACCAGTGGTGGCATCAATTCCAACGGTGGTTTCCAGTCGCAGACCTACCAGCAGCCGGTGTACCAGAACCAGCCGGCCGCACCGGCGAGCCAGGGCAATGCCTACCAGGGGCCGTCCGGGATTCCGTCGAGCAACTCCGGCCTTTCGGCAGACGAACAGCTGGATGGCCCGGTGCTGGCGCTGCTGACCTCCGCCTCGCAGCAGCAGGGCGGTGGTGACCTGAACGGTGCCGCTGCCAGCCTGGAGCGTGCCCAGCGTATCGCTCCGCGCGAACCGCAAGTGCTCTACAAGCTGGCGCAGGTTCGTCTGGCTCAGGGGGATGCCGCGCAAGCCGAGCAGGTGGCGTTGCGTGGCCTGTCGCTGGCCAACGGTCGGCCGACCATGCAGGCCAGTCTGTGGGATCTGATCGCCAAGTGCCGTGACCAGCAGGGCAATGCTGCCGGGGCAGCCGAGGCGCGTCAGAAAGCCAAGGTGACCCTGTAATGGACGCGCGCGTGCTGGCGGTCGCGGATCAGTTGCTACTGATCGAGCGGGAGCTGCGTACGATCGGATTGTGGGGAAGCGAAAGCCCGTCGACGGACAGGCTTTCCAGCATCGAGCCCTTCTGCGTCGATACGTTGGCGCTGGAGGAGTGGCTGCAGTGGATATTCCTGCCGCGGATGAAACTGATCATCGAGAGCGGCGCGGAACTGCCCAATGCTTCGGGCATCCGCGCCATCGCGGAAATGGCCTACGCCAACGAGGGGGCGCGCGTTGCGGCGCTGCTGGATGCGCTTGGCGCCTTCGATCAGTTGATCAGCCCGACGCCCTGAGCCGGGCGTCAGTTGCAGTTCTCGCGGATATCCTTCTCGCTCTTGGCGATCCGCGCCTGGCGCTCTTCTTCAGTGAGACGACGCAGTTCGCCGCTGCCATCGTCAACGCGGATGCGCGGGTTGTTCTTCATCTGCGCCAGATCGACGCGCAGTTGCTCGCACTGCTTCACGCGCTGAGCTTCCTGCTGCGCCACTTCCTGCTTGACCTTGTCGTCAACGGCCTTCTGCTTCTCATCCTCGCTGGGCGGCAGCGTCGGCTTGGCCGCGGCCGGCGGCGGGAAGTTGCTGCTGGCCTTGGGAGGCGCGGTGTTGGTATTCACGGTGGCGGCATTGGTGCCTTCCGGCGGTTGCGCGCCGAAGTGGGTGGTGCCCTGGGCGTCGACCCATTTGTAGACCTGCGCGGCCATCACGGTCGGGGCCAGTGCGAGCAGCAGGCTGCCCATGAAAATCGTCCGTCGCATGCTTTGTCGATCCTTGGGATACGGAGTCTGTCGGTAACTATAACCAAATCGTGCGCTTATTCACTCTGAGAAAGTTCACATCCCCGCTTCATTCAAAGCCATATATGGCTTGACTTGACCGCTTCGTTTCAGAAGAATCCAAGGTTCGCTGCAGTGGGCCGGCCGCAAGCTGGTTTTACTCGGCAGACAAGAGGTGCTACCCGCGCCGCAAAGTTTCACCCTGTTTCGCGTTACCTCGCGCTGGGTGGAGGCTCTCCGTAACACAAACAGGAGCGTCTCCAGGTTCTGCTCAATCGGCAGTCGACGTAGCCGGCGATTACATTCGCCCATGTCTGCCGGGCAGCCATCCAAGTCGGTCCCCCACGTTGGGGGTTTCCGTATATAGCGTTCTAGAGGTGACAACGTGGAACTTTTATCCGGCGCTGAAATGGTCGTCCGCTCCCTGCGTGACGAAGGCGTTAAGTACATCTACGGGTACCCGGGCGGTGCCCTCCTGCATATCTACGACGCTCTCTTCAAAGAGAACGAAGTAACCCATATCCTGGTTCGCCACGAGCAGGCCGCCACTCACATGGCCGATGGCTATGCGCGCGCCACCGGTAAGCCCGGCGTGGTGCTGGTGACCTCCGGTCCCGGTGCGACCAATGCCATCACCGGCATCGCCACTGCCTACATGGACTCCATCCCGATGGTGGTGATCTCCGGCCAGGTAGCGAGCAACATGGTCGGTACCGACGCGTTCCAGGAAACCGACATGGTCGGTATCTCCCGCCCGATCGTGAAGCACAGCTTCATCATCAAGCACCCGTCGGAAATTCCGGAGGTCATCAAGAAGGCCTTCTATATCGCCCAGTCCGGCCGTCCCGGTCCGGTGGTGATCGATATTCCGAAGGACATGGGCGATCCGACCCAGAAGTTCGAATACAACTACCCGAAGAAGGTCAAGCTGCGCTCCTACAGCCCGGCGGTCCGTGGCCACTCCGGCCAGATCCGCAAGGCCGCCGAGATGATGCTGGCCGCCAAGCGGCCGATCATCTACGCCGGTGGTGGCGTGATCATGGGCAATGCCGCCGAGCCGCTGACTGAAGTCGCGCGCATGCTCAACGTGCCGGTCACCAACACGCTGATGGGGCTGGGTGGCTATCCGGGTACCGATCGCCAGTTCGTCGGCATGCTCGGTATGCACGGCAGCTACACCGCGAACCTCGCGATGCACCACGCTGACGTGATCTTTGCCGTCGGCGCGCGCTTCGACGACCGCGTGATCAACGGCGAGACCGCAGCCAAGTTCTGCCCGAACGCCAAGATCATCCACGTCGACATCGACCCGGCCTCGATCTCCAAGACCGTTAAAGCCGACATCCCGATCGTTGGCCCGGTGGATAGCGTCCTGACTGAAATGGTCGCGATCCTCAAGGAAATCGGCGAGACCCCGAACAAGGAAGCCCAGGCTGCCTGGTGGAAGCAGATCGAAGAGTGGCGCGGCAACCGCGGCCTGTTCCCGTACAACATGGGCGACGGCAGCATCATCAAGCCGCAGACCGTGATCGAGACCCTCTGCGAAGTCACCAACGGTGATGCCTTCGTCGCTTCCGACGTAGGCCAGCACCAGATGTTCGCGGCGCAGTACTACCGCTTCAACAAGCCCAATCGCTGGATCAACTCCGGTGGCCTCGGCACCATGGGCTTCGGCTTCCCGGCCGCCATGGGTGTGAAGCTGAACTTCCCCGACGCCGACGTCGCCTGTGTGACCGGTGAAGGCAGCATCCAGATGAACATTCAGGAGCTGTCCACCTGCCTGCAGTACGACCTGCCGGTGAAGATCGTCAACCTGAACAACGGTGCGCTGGGCATGGTCCGTCAATGGCAGGACATGCAGTACAACAGCCGCTACTCGCACTCCTACATGGAATCGCTGCCGGACTTCGTCAAGCTGGCTGAAGCGTATGGCCACGTCGGCATGCGCATCACCGACCTGAAGGACCTGAAGCCGATGATGGAAGAAGCCTTCGCGATGAAGAATCGCCTGGTCTTCCTCGACATCCAGGTCGATACCAGCGAGCACGTCTACCCGATGCAGATCCGTGGTGGTGCGATGCGCGACATGTGGCTGAGCAAGACGGAGCGTACCTGATCATGCGACACATCATTTCCCTGCTGCTGGAAAACGAACCCGGCGCGCTCTCCCGCGTTGTCGGCCTGTTCTCCCAGCGCAACTACAACATCGAAAGCCTGACCGTCGCCCCGACCGAGGACCCGACGCTGTCGCGCCTGACCCTGACCACCGCCGGTCAGGATGAGGTCATCGAGCAGATCACCAAGAACCTCAACAAGCTCATCGAGGTAGTAAAACTGGTGAACCTCTCGGAGAGCGCGCACATCGAGCGCGAGCTGATGCTGGTGAAAGTGAAGGCCACCGGCGCCCAGCGCGCCGAGGTCAAGCGCACCACCGACATCTTCCGCGGACAGATCGTCGACGTGACCAGCAGCGTCTATACCGTGCAACTGGCCGGTACCAGCGACAAGCTGGACAGCTTCATCCAGGCCATCGGCACCGCGTCGATCCTCGAAGTTGTCCGCAGCGGCGTCACCGGCATTGCCCGTGGCGACAAGACTCTCAGCATCTGATTTGAAATACGGCCCACGAGGCCAACTGACAGGGGATTACCCAAATGCGCGTTTTCTACGATAAAGACTGTGACCTCTCCATCGTTCAGGGCAAGAAAGTTGCCATCATCGGTTACGGCTCCCAGGGCCATGCCCACGCCTGCAACCTGAAAGACTCCGGCGTCGACGTCACCGTCGGCCTGCGTGCGGGTTCTTCCTCCGTTGCCAAGGCTCAGAACCACGGCCTGAAAGTCGCCGAAGTAGCCGAAGCCGTTGCTGCCGCCGACCTGGTCATGATCCTGACCCCGGACGAGTTCCAGGGCCGCCTGTACAAGGACGAGATCGAGCCGAACCTGAAAAAAGGCGCCACCCTGGCCTTCGCTCACGGCTTCTCCATCCATTACAACCAGGTCGTACCGCGTGCTGACCTCGACGTGATCATGATCGCGCCGAAGGCCCCGGGCCACACCGTACGCTCCGAGTTCGTGAAAGGCGGCGGCATCCCTGACCTGATCGCGATCTACCAGGACGCTTCGGGCAATGCCAAGAACGTCGCCCTGTCCTACGCCTGCGGCGTTGGCGGCGGCCGTACCGGCATCATCGAAACCACCTTCAAGGACGAAACCGAAACCGACCTGTTCGGCGAGCAGGCCGTTCTCTGCGGCGGTTGCGTCGAGCTGGTGAAAGCCGGTTTCGAAACCCTGGTCGAAGCCGGTTACGCGCCGGAAATGGCCTACTTCGAGTGCCTGCACGAACTGAAGCTGATCGTTGACCTCATGTACGAAGGCGGCATCGCCAACATGAACTACTCGATCTCGAACAACGCCGAATACGGCGAGTACGTGACCGGCCCGGAAGTCATCAACGCCGAATCCCGTCAGGCCATGCGCAACGCTCTGAAGCGCATCCAGGACGGCGAGTACGCCAAGATGTTCATCTCCGAAGGCGCCACCAACTACCCGTCGATGACCGCCAAGCGCCGCAACAACGCCGCTCACGGCATCGAAGTCATCGGCGAGCAACTGCGCGCCATGATGCCGTGGATCGCTGCCAACAAGATTGTCGACAAGACCAAGAACTAAGGTCCTTTCGACAAACGAGGAAACGCGGCGCTTGCCGCGTTTTTTCGTTTAGGGGCGGTGATCTGGTATAAAGCGGGGGCGCCGGGTGAGTCTGCGCAGTAGCGTACCCCGGCGAATCTCAGCCTCAACGAGTTCTCAAGGAATCGTCCATGAGTGAAGGTCACGAGGAGCCCAACAAGGCTTCCGACACCGAAGAAAGTCTGCTGCCCATCGATGAGCACATCGAAGAGGGCCACGACGCCGAAGGTCGCAAGGTTCGTCATCGCGGCATCTACCTGCTGCCCAACCTGTTCACCACCGCGGCACTGTTCACCGGCCTGTACGCCATCATCAATGCCATGAACGGCGATTTCTCCAACGCCGCCATCGCCATCTTCGTTGCCATGGTCCTCGACGGTCTCGACGGTCGTGTGGCCCGTCTGACCAATACCCAGAGTGCCTTCGGCGCCGAGTATGACTCGCTGTCCGACATGGTCGCCTTCGGTGTCGCTCCGGCGCTGGTTGCCTTCGAGTGGGCGCTGAGCAGCCTGGGCAAGGTCGGCTGGATGGTCGCCTTCATCTATGTGGCAGGCGCCGCTCTGCGTCTGGCGCGCTTCAATACCCAGGTGGGCAAGGCTGACAAGCGCTACTTCATCGGTCTGGCCAGCCCGGCTGCCGCGGCGCTGGTTGCCGGTACGGTGTGGGCATTTGCCGACTTCGATGTGCAGGGAGCCAAGGTTTCCCTGCTGGTGGCCCTGATGGTTGCAGCCGCAGGCATGTTGATGGTCAGTAACATCAAGTACTACAGCTTCAAGGATCTCGACCTGCGCGGCCGCGTGCCGTTCATGGCGATCCTGGTAGTGGTGCTGGCATTCGCCGTGGTCTTCACCGACCCGCCGCGCATCCTGCTCCTGCTGTTCCTTGCTTACGCCACCTCCGGCCCGGTGCAATACTTGTTGCAATTGCGCCGTCGCAAGCAGCCGCCTGCCGTGTAATTTCCAGCGGGCTCCGCAGTCTACTGGCGCATACAGCCAGTCGTTGCGGAGCCCGTCATGCTGATCAAGTCGTCCCGCCTTTCCGATTGCCACGAATCGGAAGTCACGCCCGAATCCCTCTATCTCTCCCGTCGTCACTTTCTCGGTGGTGCGATGGCGGCTGCCGCTTTGTCCGGATTGCCGCGTCTGAGTTTTGCCGAAGGTGGTCGCTATGCCGATGTGGCCGAAGCTGCGGCTCCTTCCTGGCTGGCGGAAAAACTCACCGCTACCCGCTGGGATGCGGTGATGGTGAAAGATGAGGCCATCACCCCGTTCAAGGATGCGACCACCTACAACAACTTCTACGAGTTCGGCCCGGACAAGGGGGATCCCGCCGCCAATTCCGGTTCCCTGAAGACTGAGCCCTGGTCTGTAGTGATCGATGGGGAGGTGGGCAAGCCCGGCAAGTACGCGCTCGAGGATTTCATCAAGCCTTACCAGTTGGAGGAGCGCATCTACCGATTGCGCTGTGTCGAGGCCTGGTCGATGGTGATTCCGTGGATCGGCTTTCCGATTTCCGAACTGATCAAGCGGGTGGAACCGACCAGCAAGGCGAAGTACGTACGCTTCGAGACGCTGGTGGATCGCAAGGACATGCCCGGTGTGCAGTCGAATTTTGCCCTGATCGACTGGCCCTATGTAGAGGGATTGCGCATGGATGAAGCCATGCATCCCCTGGCCATTCTTGCCGTGGGGATGTATGGCCGTGTGCTGGCCAACCAGAATGGTGCACCCCTGCGGCTGGTGGTGCCGTGGAAGTATGGCTTCAAGGGGGCGAAGTCCATTGTGCGGATCAGCTTTGTCGAGGAACAGCCAAAGACTACCTGGCAGAGCCTGGCAGCGGACGAGTACGGCTTCTATGCCAACGTCAATCCCACCGTGGACCATCCTCGCTGGAGTCAGGCGCGCGAGCGCCGCTTGCCTAGTGGACTATTCAGTCCCAATGTTCGTCCCACCCTCATGTTCAACGGTTATGCCGATGAAGTCGCTTCGCTGTATGCAGGTATGGACCTGAGGAAGGATTACTGATGCGCTATCCATTCTGGCGAGCCGGGGTGTTTCTGGCTGCTTTGGTGTTGCCGCTCTATTGGTTGTACCAGGCGTGGTTCTTCGATCTCGGACCCGACCCGGGCAAGGCTTTGGTCGACCGGCTTGGGCAGGGCGGTCTGATCCTGCTGCTCATAACCCTGGCCATGACTCCTCTGCAGAAGATCACCCGCTGGGGAGGCTGGGTACAGGTCCGCCGGCAGCTGGGTCTGTGGTGCTTCACCTATATAGGGCTGCACCTGAGTGCCTATGCCGTCTTCATCCTGGGGTTGGATTGGGCGCAGTTGGGCGTCGAACTGCGCAAGCGTCCCTATATCATCGTCGGGTTCGTTGCCTTTCTTGGCCTGTTCTCGCTGGCGATCACCTCCAACCGTTACAGCATGCGCAGGCTGGGCTCGGGCTGGAAGAAACTGCATCGCCTGATATATGTCATCCTCGGTCTGGGATTGCTGCATATGCTGTGGGTCGTGCGGTCCGATCTGGAGCGCTGGGCGATCTACGCCGCCATAGGCCTGGTCCTGATTCTGTTGCGGGTGCCTCCCGTGGCGCGTCGTCTGACGTCGCTGCGGAGCCGTCTGGCCGCTAGCTGAAGAATCTTTCAGAAATGTGTTGACGGTCATTTTTAAGTCCCTATAATGCGCACCACTCCCAGCGACGAAGCGCTGAAAGAACTTGAAAATCAAGTACTTACAGAGGTTCGAAGGTGAGAGTGGTGA